>NZ_CP161812.1:1810521-2112274 GCF_040801775.1 Luteolibacter sp. Populi | reverse complement strand
GGAAGGGCGAAAGAGAGGGAGGTGATCGCGAAAGTGGGGAAACTTTTCATGGGAAGCGGTGGATCGGATTGCGGCTTCGATTCATCGCTTCTAATTTACAAACGCAAGTATAATGCAACAGTATTAAAAAGGCCGGTGTAGTCTGGAGGCGTTTTGCTGAAGTCGGGCCTTGGATCACGATTCCAAAAACCACCCTCATTTCCTCATAGGGGCCTTTTTCCTTGGCGGGCTGCCCGCATGCCGGGAAAACCTGCGACGATGCTTGCTTTCCCAGTCCTTGCCGCGGGTGCGGCAGACGTTTCGCCGCTCTTCGGGGTGCTCAGCATGGTGCTGTTCATGGCGGTGCTGATGTCGTTGCTGCTCTATCGCTTGAAGCAGAATTTCCTGGTTGGCTACCTGATCTGCGGGGTCATCATCGCCAATACTTCCCTGCTCGGATCCTTCGGGACCGAGACGACGGAGATGGACGGGGTGATCTCCCACCTGGCGGAAATGGGGGTGATCCTGCTGATGTTCACGCTCGGGATCGAGTTCTCGCTGGCGGAGTTCAAGCACCTGTGGCGGGTCTCGCTGATCGGCGGGGGAATTCAGGTCGGCACGATTTCGGCGATCGGTGCGGGAATCGCCTGGGCCTGCGGCATCCGCCCGCCGGCGGAGGTGGTGGTGCTGGCGGTCTCGGTGGCCCTGAGCTCGACCGCGGTGGCGATGAAGTCCTTCCAGGACATGGGCCAGCCGAATAACCCCAGCGCTAGAACCGCGCTGGCGATCGCACTCTTCGACGATATCGTGGTGATCCTGTTCCTCCTGATCCTGCCCGCGATGTTCGGGAAGGGCGAGGACTCGATCGCCGGGGGCATCCTGCTGGCGGTGGGGAAGGGGATTCTCTTCCTTGGCGGCTCGCTGCTGCTGGGGCGCTACGGCATCACTCCGCTGCTGCATGCGGTGGCGCGGACCCGGAGCCGGGAGCTATTCACGCTGGCGGTGGTGGCGCTCTGCGCCGGGGTCGCGGTGCTGGGTGCGCTGCTCGGTCTCTCGCCGGCGCTGGGAGCTTTCGCCGCGGGCCTGATCGTGAGCGAGTCGATCTACCGGCACCGGATCATGGCGGACATCATGCCCTTCAAGGATCTCTTCCTCGCGATCTTCTTCGTCTCGGTGGGCCTGCAGATCGACCTCGGCGTGGTGGCTGCAGACTGGTTGAGGATTCTCGGTTTCAGCGTCCTGATCCTGGTCGTGAAGGGCACCATCGCCTTCAATGTCGCGCGCCTTTTCAAGCTGCCGCTGCGCCCCGCCTTGCTGACCGGTGCGGCGCTCTCCAGCTCGGGCGAGTTCTCGCTGGTGCTGATGGGCAAGGCGGCTGACTACCGGCCGGCCGACCCCTCGACCCAGCAACTGCTGCTGAGCTGCGCGGCGCTCACCATGGCGGTGGTGCCGCTGCTGATGCGCGGCAGCGGTTCGGCGGCGCGAATCCTGGAGATGTCCGGTTTGGTGAAGGCGAAGAAGAAGCCTGTATCCGAGAATCTGACGCCGACGATCAAGATCAAGGAACTCTCCGACCATGCCGTGATCTGCGGCTATGGACCGGTGGGACGCGCGCTGAATGACGCACTGCGTCAAAGTGGCGTGGACACTCTGGTCCTGGAGCTGAACTCGGACACCGTGCGTGCGCTCAAGGCCGCGGGCCAGCCGGTGCTCTTCGCCGATGCCTCGCACCCGGAAGCGCTCGAACTCGCCGGGATCGGCCGGGCGCGGATGGTGGCCTTCACCTTCCCCGCGGTGGAACTCACCACCGCCGCGGTGCCGATCGTCCGCGAGCACAATCCGGGCATCGTCATTTTCGGTCGGGCGAAGTTTGCCGCGGAGATCGAGCAGCTCGAAGCGCTTGGCATCGAGGTCATCCACGACGAGCGCCAGACCGCGGTGGCGATGATCGAAGCCGCGCGCAGCGTCTACCAGCGCATCGACCTTTCCGACGAAGACGTGCTGGCAATCGTGGACAGCAAGGAAAACGGCGGGAACGATGCGAAGCGCTCATGAAAGCCTTTTCGTCACTTCCAATGTGACGATTTTTCCATAAATTGGAGCGTGAATTGGCACGGCCATCGCTACTATTAAACCTACATAGGCTGTGGCGAGCGGAGTGATTTCTTGGGTTTCTTCACTCCAGTTTGTAGCAGCCGATCAAAATACGGCCGGCACGGGGTTTCTTGGGTTTACCCCCGTGCCGGCCGTAAGCTTTTCTGGTGGAGAGGGTTTTTGGAGCGAACGAAACGCGGAGGCGCAGAGGTCGCAGAGGAGGTCGCTGAGATGCTGATGACCTTCCCACTTTTGCCTTTCCACCGCGCTCTTCTCGGCGACCTCCGCGCCTCCGCGTTTCGTTATTCTCAAAACCCGTTGCGTCGCGGGTCCATCCGCATTCTTCTGAACCCGTGCCACCGAAAGATCACGATACCAAGCTAGGCTCCGTGCTGGTCCGTAATCCCACGGTGGATGACATCCCTGCCATCCTCGCCCTGCACCGGCGTTGCTTTCCGCAGCCGGGTGATGCCGGCGGGCCATGGAACGAGAAGCACCTGCGCTCGCACATCCACCTTTTTCCCGAGGGCCAGGTGCTCGCGGAGAAGGACGGAAAGATCCTCGGAGTCGCTTCCTCGCTGATCGTTTCGCTCGGCCGCAATCCGCTGCGGAAACACACCTACGACGGCATCACCGACGACGGCTATTTCTACAACCACGACCCCCAGGGCGACACGCTCTACGGCGCGGACGTGTATGTGGACCCGGACGCGCGCAAGTTCGGCATCGGGGCGGCGCTCTACTCGGCGCGGCGCGATCTCTGCCGACGGCTGAACCTGCGCCGCATCCTCGCCGGGGCCCGGCTCTGGCACTACGACGAGCACGCCTCGCGGCTGACGCCGGAGGAATACGTCTGGCAGGTGCAGGACGGGAAGATCGCCGATCCCGTGCTCGGCTTCCAAATCAAGCAGGGCTTCGCGGTGCGCGGCATCATGCCGAACTATCTTCACGATCACCGTTCGCGCGACCACGCGGCGCTGATCGAGTGGCTCAATCCGGAATTCCAAGCGAAGGACGACTCGATCAACAAGGTCCGCGTCGCCTGCGTGCAGTACCAGATGCGCAAGGTGAAGGACTTCGATGACTTCGCGAACCAGGTGCGCTACTTCGTGGAGACCGCGGGGGAAGACTACGGCGCGGAGTTCGTGCTTTTCCCGGAATTCCTGACCGTGCAGTTGCTCAGCGCGCTGGAGCCGCTCGGCTCACGGGAAGGCATTCGCAAGCTGGCCGAATACACGCCGCAGTTCATCGAGCTGATGAGCGAACTCGCGCGGCAACAGGGACTCTACCTGATCGCGGGCTCGCATCCGGTGGAGCAGCCGGACGGGCGCTTGGAGAATACGTCCATGATCTTCAAGCCGGACGGCACCCACGTCTCGCAGCCGAAGCTGCACATCACTCCCTCCGAAAAAACCTGGTGGGGAATCTCCGGCGGCGATTCGCTGATCGTGCTGCAGACCCCGCGCGCGAAGATCGGCGTGCTGATCTGCTACGACGTGGAATTCCCGGAAGCCGCGCGCTACCTCGCCGACCGCGGCGTCGAAATACTATTCGTCCCGTACTGCACGGACAATCGCCAGGGTTACCTGCGCGTCAGCCTGTGCTCGGCGGCACGGGCCATCGAGAACCAGATCTACGTGGCCACCGCCGGGGTGGTGGGGAACCTGCCGGACGTGCCGGCGATGGACATCCACTACGGTCGTGCCGCGGTCTTCACGCCCAGCGATTTCGAGTTCGCCCGCGATGGCATCCAGGCCGAGGCCGATCCGAACGTAGAGACGATGCTGGTCACCGATCTCGACATCTCCGATCTCTACCGGTCGCGCTTGAATGGCAGCGTCACCCCGGTGACCGACCGGCGGACCGATCTCTTCGAGTTCCACAACAAGCTCTCGAACGAGATCATCGCGCCGGGGGTGCAGGAGGGGCATCTGTAGCGGGTGTTTCCTGCCGAAATGACACGACAGGCGCGCGCGGATGCCTTAAATTGCACTGATGAAGCGATCAGCTTTCCTATGCTCCCTGGCCGCGCTGGCAATCGCGCCGCTGGCCACGGCGGAGGTTCTTTCGGTGGCACATCCCGAAGTGTCCTTTCCTGCGGACAAGACGGTGGTGTGGACCCCGCTTTTCCAAGCGGCTTGGGACCGCTTGAATACCGAGATCGGCGGGGCTCCGGTGAAGGTCGAGCCTCCGAATGACCTGATGACGAAGCTGGACACCTTCCAGTGGCGGGCCGAGGAAGTCATGCCGGTGGACCGGTGGAAGGTCTGGTCAGGCTTGGCCAGTGCCGGGTTCGTGAAGACGACCAACCAGGAGGCGGCAGCCATGACGGGCGAAGCGGCGGGGCCGTTTTCGGGATTTGATGAAGCGGCGGAAGTACCCGGCAGGGTCATGGTGCTGGCGCTATTGGACCGGGACTTGAATTATACGAAAGGTCTCTATCGCGGTTCGACCGCCCCGCTGGAATTCCAGGGGAAAGATGGCAAGGCATCCCCGGTGAAGTTCTTCGGCGTGCGCGCCGCGCTTTCGGGGGAATTCGGTGACGTGGTCCGGATCCTCGCGCGGGAAGGGAATTCGCATGCCCTCCAGATCGCGGCAGCAGGGGAAGAATCGCTAGTCCTCTACCTCCCGGCCGGAGCCGAGACCTTCGCGGAGGCTGGCAGGAAGGTGGTGAATTGGAGGGAGGGGGGCCTGAAAGGGGAGTCTGGCTCGGAATCGGATCCCCGCCTGCACAAGAATGACGATCTGCGGATACCCTATCTGAACTTGGCCGTGCGCACCGATTTCAAGCCGCTCCTGGCGGGAGATCGCTCCTACACGGACAATCCCACAACTTGGTCGATCGTCAGGGCGGAGCAGAAGGTGGATTTCCAAATGACGGAGAAAGGGGCCAAAGTGCAGGCCACGACCGAGTTGGGTGCAGATCCCTTGGGCGCTCCGCCCAAGGCGCCGCCGGTTGTGCCGAGGAAGTTCTACTTCGACCGGCCCTTCTTCGTCTTCATGTGGCGGGACGGCGCGGCGTGGCCCTACTTCGGGGCATGGGTTGGGGATACCGCGGCGATGGAAGCTTGGAAGTAGCACTTCACCACCAGGCCCAACCATGCCGGTCCCAGAACGACTGCAACTCGGCGGTGTCGCCCTTGAAGACGTTCCGCTCCATCGGGTGCGCCATGTTGCCGAAGTAGCGCGGGCTGGACCATGAGCCGGTGTTGTAGTGCTTCGCCGTCGAGCGCCCGCCTTGCCAGACCACGCCGCCGTATTGCCACATCGCCCACTCGTCCCAGATGCCGTATTTCTCCATCAGGCTGTCGGGGGTCAGCGGGCGGCCCGATGACATGTTGCGCTCCGTGCCGCCCGGGCCGTAGAGGGCGATCCAGTAGGGCGCGCGGCGGATGATCGACTTCTCGGCGGAACTGGCGTTGCTCAGGCTCGCCCGCAGGCGGTCGCTATTTTCAAGATAGACCACCGGGGTCACGCCGGTGCGCTTCTCGATCCGCTGGATGAACTTCACCAGGCGGTCGGGGGATGAGGCGGTGTCGAAATCGCCCACTAGCAGGATCTTCCGCGAGGAGATTCCCTGCGCCCGGGCGGTGGCCCGCACCCGGTCGACGAAGGAGTCCGCCTGGAAGGCCGGGTCCTGATTCATCGTCACGAAATGGTAGGCACCCAGCAGCATGCCCTGGCGGTCCGTGGATTTCAGGAAGGCGGGGAACTTGTCGTCCAGCAGCGGCCCCTTCGCCGAGCGCGCGATCAGGCCGAGCGCGCCATTCGCCCGCAGCGCGGAGACATCGTGCTCCGAATACCCCGCGCCCCCGCGCTGGCGTTCCTTCGGATCCCAACCGGAGACATTCAGCACTGCCGGGGAATTCGCCACGCTGGTATCCCCGAAGCCGCCGCCACCGCAGGAGGAAAGAAGCATCGAAGCGGGCAATAGCAGCAGGGCAAGGGGTTTCATCCCGGGAGCCAAGCACGGAGGTCACGGATCTCAAATCCCGGATTTCAGATTCGAGATCTCGAATTTCAAATTTCAGATCTGAGATTTCAAATCTGATATCTCAAATCTCGGATTCCGGATTCACCTCCGCGCTTCCTCTGCGATCCCTGCGCCTCCGCGGTTTGTCCGATTCCCCCCCATTCCAGCCCCGGAATACCCGCCAAAACGGTCATAAGGGCCGCTCGACAAGTCGTAAATCCGCCCCTAGCGTCCGCGCCGACATGAAATTCCACCTTACTCCCGGCGTCCTGGCATTCGGCCTCGCCACCCTGATTCCGGCGGCCGCCCAGAATGAAGGCGCCGCGGAGAAGCCAGCAGTGAAGCCTGCGGACGCCCCCGCCGAGGCTCCGGCGGAGCCCGCGAAGCCACCGGTCGATCCTGCCAAGGTGAAGCCCGATTCCTCCTACGGCTTCGGCTACAAGACCGGCGGCGAGTTCATCCGCCGCTACAGCGAATTCGGCCTGCAGGCAGGTGACATCGATGCCGAGGCCTTCGTGAAGGGTTTCATGGTCGGCCTCAAGATGGAGAAGCCGGACCCCTCGGAGGAAGCCCTCAGCGCCGCCCTCGGTGCCCTGGGTGACCTGATCCAGGCCCGCGAAAAGGAAGTCGGCGCGAAAAATCTCGAAGCCGGCAAGAAGTTCCTCGAAGAGAACAAGAAGAAGGATGGCATTGTGACGACCGCTAGCGGTCTCCAGTACGAAATCCTGGCCAAGGGCACCGACAAGAAGTACGTCGCCCCGAAGGAAGGTGAGCCGGAGAAGCAATTCCTGGTGAACTATAAGGGCACCGTCATCGACGGCACCGAATTCGACGCCTCCCCTCCAGGCAGCCCGGTGCCGATGACCCTCCAGGTGATCCCGGGCTGGCAGGAAGCGCTCACCGCCATGCCGATCGGCGCGAAGTGGAAGCTCTTCATCCCGAGCGAACTTGCCTACGGCGAAGCCCGCCGCAGCGCCGTGATCACGCCGAATAGCCTGCTGATTTTCGAACTCGAACTGGTGGACATCAAGGACGCCCCGCCGAGCCCGCACGGCGGCATGCCCTTCCCGATGCCGGGTGCCGGCGGTGGTGAAGGCGAGTAAAGCGATTTATCTCTCGATGGGCTCGCGGGGATCTTGATCCCCGCGGGCCTTTTTTGTGTCTTCAGACAGATGAAGCTCACCTATTACGGCCACTCCTGTTTCGGCGTCGAACTCGCGGACGGCACCCACCTGCTCTTCGACCCCTACGTCACGCCGAACGAACTGGCGAAGGACATCGATCTCGACAGCATCCCGGCCGACTTCGTCCTGCTGACCCACGGCCATTTCGACCACATGCAGGACGCCGAGGCGATCCTGACGCGCACCGGCGCGAAGCTGATCGCGAATTTCGAAATCGCGACGTGGTATGGGGAGAAGGGGATTGCGAACGTGCATCCTCTCAATGCCGGCGGAGCCTTCCAGTTTCCCTTCGGCCGGGTGAAGGCGGTGAGCGCGATCCACTCGTCGGTATTGCCGGATGGCACCTACGGTGGCGGCCCGGTCGGTTTCGTGATCGAGGCCGGCGGCTCGAGCTTTTACGTCTCCGGTGATACCGCGCTGACCATGGACATGAAGATCATTGGCGAGCGCCACGCCCTCGAGTTCGCCGTGATGTGCATCGGCGACAATTTCACCATGGGCGCGGAGGACGCCGCGATCGCCGCGAACTGGACCGGTGCGCGCACCGTGATCGGCGTGCATTACGATACCTTCCCGCCGATCAAGCTCGACCGGGCCGCGGCCCACGCGGCCTTCACCGCGAAAGGCGTGGAGCTGCTTTTGCCCGGGATCGGGGAGACGATCGGAGTATAGGGGATTTTGCCTTCCGCGGCTTCGCCGCCGTGGACTGCGTGCAGCCTGCTGCCGCTGTCCCGATGCAGCCTGCTGCAAGGGGCGCAGCAAAGGCGAAGCACCGGAAAATGGCGAGCCGCGGATGGTCCCACTGGGAGCGCCGCGGCACCGCCCGGCAGAAGCCACCCCGGCGACCTCGCGAGATCACGGCGACGGAATGGATAGCGCCGGTGCGATGCTGCGGATCGAAGGAAGGGCGAAAGCGGTGAGCCGGGCAGTGCCCGACGCTCCCAGTCCCACGGGCGCTGTGCAACTTCCCGGGCACCTGCCAGCTTCACTTCAGCAGCGGCTTCACCATCTCGTCGTTGCCCTTCCAGCCGTCCGTGATCGCGCCGCGCGGCTCGACCTGCAGGGCGTCGTTCGGCAGCAGCACGATGTTCTTGTGCTTCAGATTCGAGTAATCGAGCCAGTAGGACGTGCCCGCCCGGATCAGCATGACGTTGCGCCCGGCGAAGTCATCGCGGCCGCCGGCGGCGTTGAGCGCCTGGACGACCGTGAGCCCTTGCCGGTAGGGCGCATCGCCGGCTCGCCGCACCCGGCCGCCAACGCTGACCGCGTCGGGGCCATTGTTGACGATCTTCCCCTTGGCGACTTCCGCCTCGATGGCGGGAGAGGTGTAGATGCCGTCCGCCTTGTAGGCGGCCTCGGCTGCGCGTGCGAATTGCTCGGCAGTGAGACCCTTGGCATTGACCGGCGCGCTCAGCATCGGCAGGCGCACTCCTCCCGCCTCGCCGACCTTGTATTCCCCGTTTACCTTCTCCTGCTCGGCGGCGCCGATGCCCTTCATGGTGACCTTGACGAGGTCTCCCGGTTCGAGGCCGTCAGCGGCGGCGAGGGCGGGGAGAAGGGCGGCGAGAGCGAGCGGAAGGAACGGTTTCATGGAGGTGGATTGAAGTTTCGAAAGTAACTTTGTGGGAAAAAGTTAATTAGGCAAGCCAATCTTTTCCTAGGGAATCCTGCCCCTTGGATCGCATGCGGCTCATTTCTGGAGAAACATGTCACAAAAGCCGCGGCTGCCTTCAATGACCCATGAAGACGCCATGCAAGCACTCGCCATTTCCCCACCCGAGCCCATGGACCGGACTCGCTTTTCCGAACTCATCCGCTGTCACCACCTGACGCTGCTCTCCTATGCGAGGGCGGTGGCAGGCCAGGAATCCACCGCCCGCGAACTCGTCCAGGATGCCTTCGTGGCGGCCTGGCAGAATATCGGACGCTTCGATGTCACCCGCGATTTCGCGACCTGGATGCGCGGCATCCTGCGCAACAAGTGGCGCGAGCATTGCCGGCTGCACTCGCGGGAAGTCCCCTTCGACGAAGCCGCACTCTCCGCCTTGGAAGCCACCTTGGCCTCGCATCCACAGGGCGACGCTGCGGTCTTCGCCCGTCTCGCCGAGTGCCGCGAGAAGCTGCCCGAGCCGATGTCCCAGGCCCTCCGCGTGTGCTACGATGAAGGTCGTACCAGCGACGATGCCGCGGGCCTCCTCGGCCTGAATCCCGCCGCCCTTCGAAAACGCCTGGAGCGCGCCCGCGAGGCGCTGCGCCTGTGCCTTTCGAAAAACGACTGAACCTTTCACTCATTCACTTTCCTACTTTCATGAACCCTTCCGAAGATCCGTCCGACCGCTTGGTCGATTCCCTCCTGCGCCAGCAGGCCCGGGGCGCTGCCGACGAGGCGCTCCTCCAGGCCATCGGGGAAAAGCTCGATGCCGCCACTCCCATCCCGGCACGCTCACCGAGGCGCGGTCCGATCTGGGCCTCGCTCGCCGCCGCGGCGGCCGTCGTGTGCGTGGGCACCGGCACTTACCTCTGGCAACGCGAGAACGAACCGGCGCCCGGGGAATCCTCGCTCGCCCTTGGAGTGGGCGAGGCGGCCATGAATAGGACACGACGTAGTCTCCCGGATTCAGAGATGCCGCCGGCTCCTCCGCTACCCGGTCCGATCGAGGCACCCCCGGCCAGTGACGGCAAGATCGCATCGAGCGCCGCGGTATCCGGTCCGATCGCTTCAGCGGAGGCACAGAACGCCGCTCCAGCCGGACGCCTGGAGATCCCGCCCTCCGCGGTGCCGATGGAACCCGCGGCTCCGCTTCCGTCCGAAGCCTTGGCGCACAACATGGAGCGCCGTCGCGGCAGTGCCGGGGGGAAAGGTGCTGGCGAAGGAATCGGCTTCGGCGGAGCCGCAACCGCGGACCCTTTCGGTTCCGATGCTATTCCCGCTCCCCGGATGGCACGCGAGCAGATGGCGGAAGTTGCCAAGTCGAAGGCTCCGGCCAGTGGCCGGGCGAATCTCTTGCCGGAGGAAGCACCCGCGGCCCGCGATGGGTCTCGTCCGGCGGTCGATGACGGCCAGTCCCGCGACAACTACGGCCAACTGGTCGACCAACCCTGGAAGTCGCCATGGCAGGATGCGCTTTCGACCTTCTCGATCGATGTCGATACCGCCTCCTACACCAATCTCCGGCGCATGATCATGGAGGGCCGCCCGGTGCCCCCGGATGCGGTGCGGATCGAGGAGTGCGTGAACTACTTCGACTACAAGTATGCCGGCCCGCAAGGCGATGGACCCTTCGCGGTGCATGGCAATCTGGCCACCTGCCCGTGGAAGCCGGGCCATCTGCTCGCCCGCGTCGCCATCAAGGGCAAGGAGATCCCTAACAACGCCCGGCCCGCCTCGAACCTCGTCTTCCTGATCGATGTCTCCGGCTCGATGCAATCGCCCGACAAGCTGACCCTGCTCAAGCGCTCGATGCGTGTGCTGATCGACCAGCTCGACGAGCGCGACCGCGTCGGCATGGTCGTCTATGCCGGCACCGAAGGCGTGGTACTCGATCCCACGGTGCTCGACGAGCGCGGCAAGTCGGCGGCGATCCAAGCGCTGGAAAAGCTCGAAGCCGGCGGCTCGACCAATGGCGGCGCGGGCATCAAGCGCGCTTACGAACTCGCCACCAAGAATCGCATCCAGGGCGGCACCAACCGCGTGATCCTGGCCACCGATGGCGACTTCAATGTCGGCACCACCGGCCAGGGCGATCTCGTCGATCTGGTGAAGAAGGGCGCGGGTGGGGGAGTCAGCCTGAGCGTGCTCGGCTTCGGCACCGGCAATCTCAACGACGCGATGATGGAAGCGATCGCCAAGGACGGCGATGGCAATTACTACTACGTCGATAGTGACGAGGAGGCGCGCCGTGTCTTCCTGCAGAAGCTGACCGGCACCTTGGTGACCATCGCCAAGGACGTGAAGATCCAGGTCGAGTTCAATCCCGGCAAGGTCCAGGCCTACCGCCTGATCGGCTACGCCGACCGCATCCTCCGTCACGAGGACTTCAACGACGACAAGGTCGATGCCGGCGACATCGGCGCGGGCCACACCGTCACTGCCTTCTACGAGATCGTGCCCGAAGGCGTGGCAATGCCGAATACCGGCACCGTGGACTCCCTGCGCTACCAGCGCCCTGCGGGCAAGGAAGTGGTGGCCAGCGACGATTGGTTCACGCTCAAGCTTCGCCACAAGCACCCCGAGGGCGACACCAGCGCCCTGATCGAAACCACGGTCAAGGGCGAGCCGGGCGCATGGGAAGATGCGGGCAATGACTTCCGCTTCGCCTCCGCCGTCGCCCTCTTCGGCATGAAGCTGCGGCAGATGCCGGAACTGGCAGATCTACCTTGGTCCACCATCGAGTCGATCGCGAAGCCGGCCCTCGCGGAGGATCCGCAGGAGCAGCGCGCCGGCTTCATCGGGATGCTGCGGAAGATCGGCAAGTATGATCCGGCAGTGGTGACGACCACGGTCAAGGAAAGCGATGCCGCCGGGATTCCGGCTCCGCTCCGCGAGCTCCGCTATCTGGGTGTGAAGGAAAGGCAGTGGTATCTCGCGTTCGGACTTGAGCCGGAAGGTCGATGGGCTCCGAAGCTGATCGGCCTCAATTCCGACAAGACGAGCTTCTCAAATCGCGTCAGCGCCACGGCGCCGCTCGCTCCCGGCGACGTCTTCTTCAAGGACGGCGAAATGGCGGGCCGCTTCCGCTTCATCGGCTTCACCGAGAAAGAGATCACCAGCAAGCGCACCAACCTGACTCAAAAGGTGAGGGTGGCCATCTACGAGGATCTCAGTCCGAGCAAGGCGGGGACGAGATACGAATCCCAGTATGGCGTGCCTGATAGTGAGATCGCCGCGAACGCCAATTTCAACCGCGTCGCGATGTTTCGCCTTCCCGGCGGATCGATTCTGGTTGTCGGGGAACGGACGCGCTTCACCCCTTCGGCCGATGGCACCGGTCCACAGTACTTCCTGAAGGAAGTCAGCCCCCGGGAAGCCAGTGTGGAATATACCGATACTCAGGGAATCCTGCGCACTCTAACGATCCCGGCTGTCTCCCCTGCGGAACAAAAGTAGCGTGGCTCTCCGAGCCGCGCTCGTGAACGGCCGCAGCCATCAATGATCATCCGATTGCGGGGGAGTCCACGGGCTCCTCCGCAGTCTTTTTCACAACAAGGGCCCGGGAGCGCGGACTTCAGTCCGCCCAAGGCAGTCGCGTAGCGACCGTGGACTGCGTGCAGCCTGCTGCCGTGAAGCAAGGGAGAGCTCCCTATCCCGCTCCGTCCGCGGCTCGCCACCATGCCTGCCCCCGGGACCGCGGAGCCTCCGGCCCGCAGAGTGGTCCCCCGATGACACGTCCCGGGAAGGCAGGCAGCGAAATCACGGCGCTGCCCATTTCGACCAAGGCGTGAATGCGGCATCCCAAGTTGCTTCTGCGGGGCAGAGCCTCCGCGGTCCCGGGGGCAGGCATGCGGCGGCGGCTGTGGGGTGCTTCCCTTTGCTGCGCCGCGGAAGGCAAACGGGTCGTTCGGATATCTTCGCGAGCGGGGATATCCGAATGTTTCACAAGTTCACTCCAGGCAATCCACCAGCGCCGCCAACACCAGATCGACATTCGCCTGCGTTGCCGAATGGCCCATCAAGCCGATACGCCAAGCTTTCCCCGCGAAGGGTCCGAGTCCCGCGCCGATCTCGATCGAGTAATCGTCCAGCAACTTCGCCCGCACCGCCGCATCGTCCGCGCCTTCCGGGATGTAGATGCAATTCAGCGTGTGCAGCGAATGTGCCGGCACATATTTGATCCCCATCGATTCCAATCCCGCGCGCAGCCTGCGATGCAGCTTCGCGTGCCGGGCGAAGCGCGCTTCCAGGCCCTCCTCCAGCACGATGGTCAGCGCCTCGTGCAGCGCGTAGATCATGTTCACCGGCGCGGTGTGGTGGTAGGCACGCTTGCCACTACCCTTATAGTAGTCCTTGAGCATCGAGGTATCGAAATACCAGCTCTGCACCTTCGTGGTCCGCTTCTCGATCGCCTCCAGCGCCCGCGGCGAGAAGGACACCGGCGAGAGACCCGGCGGGCAGGACAGGCACTTCTGCGTGCCCGAGTAGATCCCGTCGATGCCCCATTCATCCACCTTCAGCTGATGCCCCGCCAGCGAGGTCACCGCATCCACGATCAGCAGCATACCCGCGCCATGGACGAGCTCGGCCAAGCCCTCGATCGGTTGCAAGGCACCGGTCGATGTCTCCGCATGCACGATCCCCAGCGCCTTCGCCTTCGGGTTCTTTTCGATCGCTTCGGCCAGCATCTCGAAAGGGAAAGTCTCACCCCAGGGCACGTCCACCCGGTGCACCGTCACGCCCGCGCGCTCCATGACATCCACCATCCGCGTGCCGAAGACGCCATTGACGCAGACGATCGCCTCGTCTCCCCGCTCCATCAGGTTCGTCACCACGCACTCCATGCCGGCCATGCCCGTCGCGGAGACCGGGAAGGTCAGCGCGTTCTCCGTCTGGCAGACCTTGCGCAGCATCACGCAGGTGTGATCCATGATCTCGATGTAGCGCGGGTCGAGGTGACCGAGCGTCGGCGAGGCCATGGCGCGCAGGATGCGGGAGGGCACGGAGCTCGGGCCGGGGCCCATCAGGATGCGTTCGGGGACGTTCATGGGAAATGCGGGTTCTTGGGAAGTTGGGTGGCAAAGGACTGCGCCGTCAACTCCGCGAATAACATCGAGTAGGTCGGCAACAGCCGCCGCCGGATCAGATCGACCCGCGTCTCGTGCGGCGCGAAGGAACTCTTCATCGCGTTCATCGTCATCTTCTCCAGCTCCACCAGGCTCAGCCCGAAGGTCGTGGTGGCGATCGCCAGCTCCTTCGACATCTCGGTATCGCTCATCAGGCGGTCGTCGGTATTCAGGAAGACCCGGAAGCCCCCGCGATGGAAGAGCGCGAAGGGATGCTCTTCGAAGCTCGCACAAGCCCCGGTGTGGACGTTGCTGGACAGGCACATCTCCAGGGGAATCCGCCGGTCGAGGATATACTGCGCCAGATGCCCCATCTTCAGCGAGCCATCCGGCAGCACCTCGATGTCGTTCCGCAGCCGCGTCGCGTGGCCCAGCCGGTGCGCACCGCACCACTGCAGCGCCTGCCAGATCGACTCCGGCCCGAAGGCCTCGCCGGCGTGGATCGTGATGTAGAAATTCGCCCGCTGGATCGCTTGGAAGGCATCCACATGCTTCTTCGGCGGATGGCCGTATTCGCCGCCCGCCAGGTCGAAGCCGACCACCCCGCGGTCCCGCCAGCGGATCGCCAGTTCGGCGGCTTCCAGGGAATCCGTGCGGTCGCGCATCGCGCAAATGATCAGGCCCCACTCGACCCCGAAGGCCTTCCCGCCCCGCTCCAGTCCATCGAGCACCGCTTCCACCACCTCGTCCTGCGTCAGATCATTCTGCGTGTGGAAGACCGGCGCGAAGCGGATCTCCGCATAGACCACCCCGTCCATCGCCATGTCTTCCAGGAACTCGTAAGCCACCCGGCCCAGTGCCTCGCGCGTCTGCATCACCGCGATGGTGTGGGCAAAGCCCTCCAGATACTCTGGCAAATTCCCGCGCTGCGCACCCCGGTGGAACCAAGCCGCCAGCTCCTCCGGATCGGAAGTCGGCAGCCCGCCATAGCCCTGCTTCTTCGCCAGCTCGATGATGCTGGCCGGCCGCAGCCCGCCATCCAGGTGCTCGTGCAGCAGGATCTTCGGCAAACGGCGGAAATCGAGGGCGGCAACAAGGTCCGCCCCCGTAGGCAAAGGGGCCACCGGGTGAAACTCCGGATAACGGTGCTCGATCATCCTCCGCCTTCTAGCAGATCCCGCGCACGACGGCGCGGAAAATTTAAAGGTGGTCCGCACAGTCCTCTGTGCGGAAGAACGGTCCCTGAAAGCCCGCTCACCATGGGGCAAGAGTAGGCGCGGAGATCCCTCCCATGAATTTTCAACCGCGAATGGACGCGAATTATGAAGAGCCTCCGGGAGGATCAGCAGATAGGCCTAGCGCTCCGTTTGCCGCCAAGCTCCCCCATTTGTTTCTATTCGCGTCCATTCGCGGTTGAAGATTCCGGATTCGATAACTCGCGGGAAGCTGCCGGCTTGCCATCGCGGCCCGCTTCAGCAAGCATGGCCCCGTGAACGCACCACCTCCCCGCCGGTGGAGCATCGCGTTCATTTCGCGGCGCTGGCGTCACCTCCTCTGGGCCACGCCGGTTTTCGCTATCCTGTGCGGGGCCGCCTTTCACTTTGGTAAGCAGCGCCGCGACTACGCCGTCGCTGTCATTCAGATCCTACCGCGGGCCACCAGCGGCGCGCCAACCCCGCCTATCGAATCTCTGGGGATCTTCACCTCCATCCGTTCTACCGAAGTTCTCGGGGCGGCGGTCGATGAATGCAGCTTGGATACCTTGTGGAAGCTCGATCGCTCCGACTCGATCATCCACCTGCGTGGCCTCGTCGATCACGAGCCAATCAAAGGCACGGCTTTGATCAAAGTGAAGGTCGTCCCAATCCCCGGCGCGGATGCGGCGAGGGTCTGCGGCACCATCGTCGAACGTGCGAAGGGTATGGCCTCGGCTGACCAGCAGGAATGGCAGGAGGCGACGCTTGCCTCGTTGAAGGCGCAGGTAGAAGCACTCGAAGCAGAACTGGAGGAAGCCAGGAAGGCTCTCTCCGACGCCCGGAAAGTCGACCGCAGCTCCTTCGCTGCTCCGCCTGCGGATCCGAACCTCCGGCTCCGCTATGAAGCCCTGCGGGATGACTTGAAACATTGGAAGCTGAAGGAGATCTCGGACCAAATGAACTTCAAGGTCATGGAATCTCCTAACATCATTCGCGAAGCGCCCCGCTGGCAGAGTGCCACCTTAACCGAGCGGCTCGGGTCCGCCGGACCGGTCCTCCGCTCATCCATCGCCGCGGGCATCATCCTCGCTATCCTTCTAAGCTATCTCGCGGAGGCGCTGCTGCCGAGGAAGCCTCTCCCGATTCCTCCCCAATCGTGAGTCCCGGCAATCAACCCGCACGTCCCCGCCATCAAGGACGGCCTCGCGGATCCCAAGTGGAGCCACTCACCACAATCCCGCAAAACGCGCCTTCAGCTCGCCCTGCCACTTCTCCAAAAACGCCAGATCCCGCGCGGTCAGCCACGGATCCCCACCACCCGCCTCGATCTCCGCAAACCCCGCCTCCTGCGACACAACCGCAGCGGACACTTTCTCCGCAGCCCCCTCCAGCTTCTCCCGCGCCGCCTGCACCGCCGGCTCCAGCATCGCCTTGGCCAGCGCACTCAGAGCCGCACCGCGTCGCCGCGTGACCTCATCCGCCTCCTGCAAGGCTTCACCCACCGTCGAAAACAAATCTAACAACTGCGGCGAAATCGCCCCGCGCTCCTCGCCGGCCTTGCCCTCGCATTCCAGCCACGCCCGCAGCCGCTTCGCCGGACTCGATAGCCGCGCATACGCCTCCTGCAGCGCCCTGAAGTCATCGCCACTCCCACCCGCATCCGGATGATCCCGCTTACCCGCCGCCCGAAAAGCCTCCCGCAACTCCTCTTCGGGAATCGCCAGCCGCCGCTCCAATCCCAATCGCTCGAAGGGATCCATGCTCAAGCGGCAAAGCTCTCCCCGCACGAGCAAGTCACCACCGCATTCGGATTGCTCACCTTGAAGCCGCCCTGCTGCAAATCGTCCGACCAATCCAGCTCGCTGCCGCTCACGAAGAGCGCGCTCTTCGGATCGATCACCACGTTCACGCCATTGCTCGGCACCATGATGTCCCGGTCGCGCGGGCCGTCGGCCAGATCCATCTTGTACTGCAGGCCGCTGCAACCGCCGCCGATCACCGCGATCCGCAGCGCGCCTTCCGGCCGCCCCTGCTTGGCCAGCAGGCCGCGCAAATGGGCCGACGCTGCATCCAGCACCCGGACCAGCTTCTCGTTGCCCACCTTGTAATTCACCGCCGCCGCTGTCATTGCGGCGCATTTTCGCTCCGGATTGCCCCGCTGGAAACTGAAATCTCCCGCCCGGGGCACGCCAGCCTCCTGCCGTCAGACAATCGAACGGGAAAGCACGAAGATCCCGAGCTGCAAATGCCCGACCGGGCCGTCTTCACGGTCAAAAGTTTCCCACGAGGTTTGCATCGTGACCGACCATTCCCGGGTGAGGAAAATCTCGGTCGTCGTGGCCGCCGAATTGTTCAGCACGAGCCAGCGGGCGGATTTGAATTTTTCTCCCAAAACCTTGAATACCTTCTCTGCCGCGGAACGGCGGAGCTCGAAGGAGAAGCGGCGGAGATCGTGAGGATCGAGTTCGAAGGGATTCACACCCTGTGTTTCCGGCAACATCCCCGGCTCCATGTTGTAGCAGCAAACCTTCTTGGCCGACCAAGATCTGCCGCCTGCCGTCATCTCGTCGATGCCCCGGACGTAGGAGCGCGTGACCAGCTTGAAGCCCATGTCTTCCAGCGGCTCGAGCTTATCGATCGCCTTTGCGATCTTTCCCAACGTCTTCTCGTTCACGGGATCCATCTGCCCGCCTTTCTCCCTCAACGGGATCTTCCCGCCAAGCAAAAGGGCCGTGGTCCGAACCGGCACGGATTGGAATTGAAAACTGAAATCTGGCCAAGCGCCCGTCGATCCCTACCGTCCGCCCCGCCGACCACCCGTCCATGCAGCAAGTCACACCCGGCCTCGCCGTCGCCCTCGGCTCATCCTTTTTGGGCTACTACTGCCACGCCGGCTTCCTCAATGGCCTGGCCGCCGCCGGCCTGCACCCTGCAAAAGTCGCCGGATCCTCCGCCGGAGCCCTCACCGGCTCGCTCTACGCCGCCGGCCTCCGCGGCGATGCCCTGAAGACCGCCGTCCTCGATCCCGCCCTGCGCTGGTCCTTCTTCGATTGGGGCTCCGTCTTCCGCCTCCCCGGCGTCCTCAGCGTCTTCTGGTCCTCCGGCCTCTTCTCGGGAAAACGCGCCATCAAGCGCCTCCAGCGCCTCGTCGATGCCCGCGACCTTTCCTCTCTCGAATCTCCCACCATGGAGATCGCCGTCACCGACGCCATCAGCCACCGCCCCGAGATCCTCCGCTCAGGTCCGCTCGCCGAACTGATCGTCGCCAGCTGCGCCGTCCCCGGCATGCTCACCATCCAGAGGGTGGGGGAGAAGCGCTACATCGATGGCGGTGTCGCCTGCGAAGCGCCCTTCGAGCAATGGCTCGATGACCCGGCCATCGACACCATCATCATTCACCGCATCCGCCACGAGCCGAACAGCGGCCCCACCGTCAATTGGGAAACCGTCGCCACCTCCATCGGCTCCGCCCACCACGCGGTCTGCAATGAACTCCATCGCCACCGCATCGAACTCGCCCGCGTCAAGGGCAAGCGCGTGATCGAGCTCATCACCATCACGCCCATGCCCAGCCTGATCACCCAGAACGGTGCACCGCGCTGCTACGATCTGGGCTACGAGGCCGGGCGGATGGTTTCCCCCTCGTGGGAATAGGAGGGGATAGTCAGGCCCGGGAGCGCGGACTTCAGTCCGCTCGGCGGCGGCAGGGACCTTTCTCCGAAAGGTCCGGCGGGGGCGGCGCTCATGAAATTACCGTGCGGACCTAGGGGTGGGCACGCTCCTAGCCTGACCGCTCGGAGAGCGGTCCCGGCCCTTGTGCCGCCAAGATCTCGTCTTTAACCGAGTGCCATTCGAGATAGCCCGAAGAAACCGGCTCACTCCTTCTCTTTCCCATCCTCCTCCAGAATCTTGTCGATCGCGTCGATCCACTCCCACGGGCAGCGCTTCCGCTGGTACTTCTTCCAGAGAATATCCCGCAGCGCCTCCCACATCTCCCGTGGCACGGGGTCGATGGGTGTCCAGTCAGGGTCGGTTTTGAGTGTCGTCTGGAAGGTCCAGCGGCTGGCATGGCGGGAGGCCCGCCAAAAGCGCAGGCCTTCTTCGGTGCGTTCGCGCCACTCGTGGGATTCCATGCGCGGGAGTTCCCGGTGAAAAAGACAAAGTTCCAAGTAAGAAGTTCCAAGTGCCAAAGAAAGAGACAAAGTTCCAAGTAGGAAGTTCCAAGTGCCAAAGCCGAGCAATTGCCTCTTTTTGGCGCTTGGTCCTTATTACTTGGAACTTCCGCCTTTTCCCACTTGGCACTTTTTACTTGGAACTTCAAGTTCCCCCCGTGCGAAGCGGCCAGCAGAGCGATGTCTTGAAAATCTTCGCCTACGTGGCGGGCACCTTGATTCTCGGCGCTTTCCTCGCCCCATGGCTCTACCAGGCGGGCAAGGGCCTCGCCGAGGTTTTCGCCGGGAAAGAGGGCAACAAGGCGATCGAATGGCTCGCCGATGCCGCCCGGCGCTCGGATTTCCCCCGTTTCTTCAATCGCGCGGTCATGCTTTCCGCGATAATCCTGATCTTCCCGCTGCTCTCCTGGCTGCGCCTCGGCCGGCCGCCCGGCAGCTTCCGGGATACCCCATGGTCCCTGCCCCTGCCGGATCACGCGGTCGTCACCGATCGCGGCCAGCCGCTGCACCGGAATCCCCACGGCTGGGTCCAATTCGGCACCGGCTTCTTCCTCGCCGCTGGGCTCCTGCTCTTCTCCGGCTGGGTCATGGTCCAGTCCGGCTGCTTCGTCTGGCGCGATATGACCCACTCCACCCGCGGCGTGCGGATGCCTACCAGCCTGCTCGAGACCATCGAGTGGGGCAAGGCGGTGAAGAAAGCCCTGCCCGCCGCCCTCGTGATCGGCCTGATCGAGGAAACCCTCTTCCGCGGCGTGCTCTTCGGCATCTTCCTGCGCGCCATGCGCCCCGCACCGGCGATTGCCATCCTCTCCTTCCTCTTCGCCTTCGTGCATTTCCTGGAACCGCCCGCGGGCGTGGTGATCGCCGATCCGGAGGCCTCCGGTGCCGGCTTCGTCATGCTCGGCAAGATCTTCGCCCGCTTCGGCGATCCCATGCCGATGGTCTCGTCCTTCCTGGTCCTCTCCGCGGTCGGCGTGGTGCTCGCCTATTCCCGCTACCGCACCGCCTCGTTGTGGCTGCCGGTCGGCCTGCACTTCGGCTGGGTCTTCGGCGAGAAGATCTTCAAGGCCGCCACCTGGGTGGTGCCCGGCCTGCCGCGCGAGGTCCATTGGTTCGTCGGCGAAACCCTCAAGGAAGGCCTGCTGCCCTTCTCCGTGGTCGCCGTCACCGGCATCCTCGTCCACGCCATGACCCGCGCGCGCGAACCGATCGCCGGCTACCGCAGCTAGGAACTGCCATGGCCGAGGCCGCGTCCCCAAGCGTTCCGGAATCCCCGCCCCGCGGCTGGTGGGCCCGCTGCCTCGATCTCTTCTACCCCTCCGTCTGCCATGCCTGCGGCAAGGCGACCCCCGGCGATGACTCGCTCTGCGAGGACTGCCGCGCGGCGATCCCCTCGCTCCAATCGCCCTTCTGCCTGCGCTGCGCGGAGGAATTCGACGGCATGATCGAGACCGACTTCGAGTGCAGCAACTGCCGCTCCCTCGATTTCGACTTCGCCTTCGCCCGCCCGGCCATCGCCCACCACGAGGTCGTGCTGAAGATGATCCACGAGCTGAAGTACCAGCGCCGCATCCACCTCGCCCCCGAGCTCGGCCGCCTCGCCGCCCGCTCCTTCGCGGAAGACCCGCGCCTGCTCGAGGCGCTCGATGGCAAATGGCCGCTGGTCCCGGTCCCGCTCCACCGCCGCCGCCAGCTCTGGCGGCACTTCAACCAGGCCGAGGAAGTCGCCCGCCCGATCGCCCGGCTCACCGGCCTGCCCTTTTGCCGCGCCCTTTCCCGCCAGCGCGGCACCGGCAGCCAGACCCGCCTCAGCCGCGCCGAACGCCTCAAAAACCTCCGCGGCGCCTTCGCCCTGTCCGGGGCAGGGGAGCGCTTCTTCGCCGCCCACCCCGCCGGCGCGGTGCTGGTGGACGACGTCTTCACCACCGGCGCCACCACCAACGAATGCGCCCGCGTCCTCCGCCGCGCCGGGGTTCAAAAGGTGGTTGTCGTCACCGTCATGCGTGGCTAGCTTCGCCGCCTTACCACCCATGGGCATTTTCAACAAGCCACCCCTCCGCCGCGGCAAAGGCCGCGATGACATGCCAGAGGGCCTCTGGACCAAGTGTCCCGATTGCGGGGCCATGCTGCACACCCTGGAGCTCAAGCAGCACTTCCAGACCTGCCATCACTGCAGCTACCACTTCCTCATGGATTCGCGGGAGCGGATCGAGCTGGTCGCGGACGCCGGCACCTTCACCGAGACCGAGCAGGGCATGGTCTCCGCCAATCCGCTCGGCTTCCTCAACTACAAGGAGAAGATCGCCAGCATGAAGGAAAAGACCGGCCTCGATGACGCGGTCGTCACCGGTCGCCTCAAGATCGGCGGCCAGCCCGCCATGATCGCGGTCATGGATTTCAAGTTCTTCGCCGGCTCGATGGGCTCGGTCGTCGGCGAGAAAATCACCCGCGCGGTGGAACTCGCCATCCAGGAGAAGCGCGGCATGGTCATCATCTCCGCCTCCTCCGGCGCCCGCATGCAGGAAGGCATGCTCTCCCTCATGCAGATGGCCAAGACCTGCGGCGCCCTCGCCCGCCTCTCGGAAGCCTGCCTGCCCTACATCTCGGTGATGACCCACCCCACCACCGGCGGCGTCACCGCCTCCTTCGCCACCATCGGCGATATCAATCTCGCCGAGCCGAAGTGCATGATCGGCTTCGCCGGCCCGCGCGTGGTGAAGGAGACCACCCACCAGAACCTCCCCCCGGCTTCCAGACCGCCGAGTTCATGCTCGATCACGGGCTCGTCGACGCCATCATCCCGCGCCCGAAGCTCAAGGACCAGCTCGGCCAGCTCCTCGGCTACATGATGCCCGTGGCGTGATGGATGGACGGGACGCTTCCCGCGTGCTAATGGTATTCCGATGACCGAGGAAAGCACTGAGCTTCTTGAAAGGGCCATGGCTCTGGAGCCTGAGGAACGGCGAGCCTTGGCCGAGCTGCTTTACGTTCGGGTGAATGAGTCGCGGTTAGATGCGGAAATGATCGAATTGGCGGAGGCACGGTGGGAGGAGTCTCAGAAGAATCCCCCGGCATAGGTCGGACACGAGGAGTTGATGAAATCCCTACGGCGCTAAATGTGGAACGATCTCCGCGATGGAACTTTCTTAGCCCTGAAAGGGCGACGGGAGATAGCCCAGGGCGAAGCCCTGGGTTGGTAGTGCAAACCACCGGCCCCCTGAAGGGGGGCAAGGAGGCTAGTCTGAATGACACGTTCCGCCGAAGCCGACTCCCGGTGGCTCTTCACGGCACGTATGCCGCCACCCTTCACCCCGGGCCTCTACCGGAAGACCGATGACCTACCCCGAATCCATCGACTGGCTCTTCTCCACCCAGCTCTTCGGTATCAAGCTCGGGCTCGATGGCCCGCGCCGCCTGCTCAAGGAATTCCTCGCCTACCCGGAGCACGGCGTGAAGGTCATCCACATCGCCGGCACCAACGGCAAGGGTAGTACTTGCGCGATGATCAACTCGGTCTCGCGCGCCGCCGGCAACCGCACCGGCCTTTTCACCTCGCCGCACCTCATCGATTTCCGCGAGCGCATCCGCGTCTCCGGCCGCGAGATCCCGGAGCAAGAGTGCTCCGCCATGCTCACCGAACTCCGCGGGATCTGCGAGACCCTCGACCCGCACCCGACCTTCTTCGAGATCGCCCTGGTCCTCGCCATGCGCTGGTTCCGCGAGAACTCCTGCGAGATCATCGTCCTGGAAACCGGCATGGGCGGCCGGCTCGATGCCACCACCGCCGTGCCCGCGGATGTCTGTGCTATCACCCCGATCGCCCTCGATCACATGCAATGGCTCGGTGATACCGTCGAGCAGATCGCCGCGGAGAAGGCCGCCATCTTCGTCGAAGGCAAGCCCGCCCTCTCCGCCCCGCAGGAACCCGGCGTGCGCAAGGTGCTGGAGAAGGAAGCGAACGAACGCCGCTCGCCGCTGACCTTCATCGAGGCACCCCTCGCCGGCTACCCGCTCGCTCTCGCCGGCATCCACCAGCGCTGGAATGCCGCGCTCGCCCTCGAGTGTCTGCATCAGGCCGGCATCCACCTCGACTACGGCACCGTCCACCACGGCCTCTCCGTCGTCCGCTGGCCCGGCCGCTTCGAGCGCCTCGAACACGCCGGCCGCGAGATCATCCTCGATGGTGCCCACAACCCCCAAGGCGCCGCCGTCGTCGCCGAAACCTGGCGCGAGCAATTCGGCACCCGTCAGGCCACGCTCGTCTTCAGCGCCGTCGCCGCCAAGGACGTCCGCGGCATCCTCGCCTTCATCGCCCCCTTGGCCGCGAAGATCCACCTCTGCCCCGTCGATACCCCGCGCGCTTCCCCCCGGAAGAACTCGCCGCGAACCTCCCGGAGAATGCCCCGCCGCACCTCTGCCACCCGAGCTTCACTACCGCCTTCGCCGCCGCCCTGTTAGAAGGGGACGGCCCGCTGCTCATCGCCGGCTCCTTGTTCCTCGTCGGGGAAGCAAAGGCCCTGATCGAGGGCGGGACCTTCCAGTCCAGTACGCAGTAAAGGAGGGCACCGGCCCTCCTTCACCCCAGAAATTATCCAGGCGGCCCGCCGTTCAGTTCAGCGAATAGTTCACCACCGTGCTCGTGGCACCGGCACCGCGCTTGCCCAGCTTTACCTGGAAGAAAGTCAATGCCACGCCGCCCTCCGGCTCGGTGGTGGTCGTGTTCTTCTCCACGAACGCGAAGTGCGGCGTAGGTGCCTTCCGTTTCGGCAGATTGATGTAGTGGTTCGAGGTCAGCGAACCCGCCTTGAAGGCGATTTTCAGTCCTTTCGGCCCGAGCAGCTCGCCCTTCTTGCCGATGGTGAATTTCACCACGTCACCCACCCGGTAGGAGGGAATGCCCTTCGGTACCGGCACCGGCTGCGGCGATCCGCCCATGCTTGTTGCCTCGGAGGTCACTTCGCTCACCGTGTAGGTGAACGTCTTGCCGGGAGCCCAATCTCCGTAGAGCACCGTCGGCTTCGGCTTCTTCTTGAGCGGTTCAACGGCGTGCGCCGGGGTAAACATGGCACAAAGGGCGAACGCGCCGAGGAGTAGTGTTTTCATGTATGGGAGGTGGCATTGAGATATGCCGCGCAGCTGTTAGTGGATCTAACTGCTTCGTGCAAGTCGAAAATAACCATCCGGTTATAGTCCGGTCCCTATGAGGAATGGAGGAGGCAACCGCCGCGGATCATACAACGATCACTGATCACTCGGCACTCGGCCTTTCTCCGCGCCTCGATCTCTTCCCTCAGCAAGCCTAACGGCCCCGCCTCAATTATGGGAAAGCTCCGGCTGCGGCGGTGCCCCGTAGAGCGGGCAATCGTAGTCCAGCGCCGGAGCGGTCGGCGGCACCGGCAGCGTCGCCGGGGCCAGCCAGGTCGGGATCCGCAGGGAGATCTGGTCGCGCACGTCGGTCAGGCGCAGGAAGGGACCGTTCTCCTTCTGCAGCTTGATGTTCGCGCCACCGGGCAGCGTGTGCTTCCACATCGCGGGGAAACCGCCGGTGCGCTGGCGGTGGCCTTCCAGGCGCACCGCGGAGAGGGTCGAGAGACGCCGCCAGGTCAGCCGCCGGTGCTGCTCGCAGAAGTCCAGGATCAGCGCCGCTTCACCTGCGGAAACCATCACCGGCACGCTGATTTGCGGCGGCAATTCACCCACCCGGCGCGAGTTCCGCCAATGCCGCGCCAAGGCCACCGAGGCCGGCACCAGCGTCGTGTTCTGCTCCGACAGCAGGCGCCGCACGGTGCGGATCCGCGGGTAGAGATCGCGCCAGAAGCGCGGGTCGAGCGAGGCCTGCGCCGCCGCATCCGAGATGGCCGATTGCCGGGCCCGCTCCGCCCATGCCGCCACCAGCAGCAGCCCTTCCACCTCGGGGTCCGGCTGCACGTTCCGCTCGTTGATCCGCTTGTCCATCAGCGTCAGCGCCGCGGCATCCAGATGGCCCGTGCTGGCTTCGCGCTCGATCACCCGCAGCACCCGCAATTCCGCTTCGGTGAAAGCCTCGCGGCCCTCCAAGCTCGTCGCCGGTTCGATCTCGGAAAAGATCTGCAAAAGCTGGTCCGCCCGTTTCTGCGTTTCCGCTTCCCGGTCCGCATTCGCCGCCATCTCAAGCTGCCGCACCTGCACCGCCACCCAGATCGGCAGCACCCGCGCGCCCAGCACGTTCGTCCGGGAGGCGATCATCGCCTTCTCCCAATCGATCCGGTCAAGCCGCGGACCGATCCGCCCGGCGATCTCCACCGCCACTTCGCGCGGCCGGTCCAGATTCTCCAGCTCCGCACCGCTTGCATCCTTCGCCGTCTCCGCCGCCAGATCCACCAGCGCGAGCCGGTCCTCCGCCGAGAGCGTGCGGTTCTCCCGCGGGAAGTTCTTACGGAATTCGTTCACGTGCTCCACCCCTTTGACCAGCTTCCCCGCATCCTCCAGCACCGGGCCTAACAAAACGCCCGCGAACAGCAGTGCCGGCATCGCCCCGGCCAGCGTCAGCAGCGAGCCGCCCGCGAACCGCGTCGCCAGGCTCGGCCGCTTGCGCATCACTTCTAACAAAAGCGCCTCGATCTTCTTGTGCCAGCCATCGCTCCCGATGAACGAGCCGTGGCCCTCCTGGCGCAGCCCGCGGAAGATCCGCCGCAGCGCCTCGCCCTCGTCGTTCACCTCGCCGGCCCACGGCAGCTTGCGCGCCCCGCGCACCACCTGGATCGTCTTCACGTCCCACAGCACCCCGCCCAGCATCGCCATCGCGATGTGCTTGAGCACCCGCGATTTCAGCACCGCCGCCGCCGCGAAGGCCGAGATCGATGCCGTCACCGTGAAAAAGGGCCGCAGCAAGGGCATGTCGCGGAATACGAGCAGGTCGATGATCTTGCCGCCGTCCATCGGCAGCACCGGCAGCAGGTGCAGCGCGTTCAGCGCCACCGCCATCCCCGCCGCATCCAGCAGCCACAGCGGCGTCTCCGGCCGGAAGTAACCGTGCGCCAGCATCGCCAGACCGGCGATCAAGCCGGGCAGGGGACCGCCCAGCGCCACCACCAGCTGTTGCCAGGCAGGCGCGTGCAGCTTCCGTCCCCGCTCCGTCGCCCCGGTGAAGGGAATGAAGACCGGCGGGATCCCGCGGTAGCCGAAGAGGCGCATCGGCAGCCAATGCCCGGCCTCGTGCAACGCCGAAAGCACGATCACTGTTAGAGCGGTCTGCAGCGGCTGGTCCGTCCCGAAGACCGCCATGAAGAAAGCCACTGTGCCTGCCAGCAAGACCAGCCGGCGCACATGGTCCAGCGGGCTCGAGCCCACCGATTGCAGCGCGCGGTAGCGCGTCAGGTCCTGCTCCACCGCCTGGTTAAGAGAGAGCCCGATCGCCCCGCCCACCCGTTCCGATTCATCCGGTTTCGCCTTCGCCGGTGCCGCCACATCGCGGCGCGTGGTCGAGCGGAAGTAGCGCCCGAGGAAAAAATCGCCCAGAATCGGCAGCACCCGTCCCGGCAGGCAGGCCAGGCGCAGGCGCAGGATTTCCGGATCCTGCCGGGTCGGCGTGAATTCACGGCCCGTGACCAGCGCGGCATGACGCGCCTCTTCGTCCGCGGCCAGCATCTCCGTGAATTTCTCCAGCGGCGGGGTGATCCGTCCCTGCTCGCCGCGGATCCGCGCGTAGTGGTGCTTCCACTGCCCCGTCACCGTGCCGAAGTGGCGCTGCACATCCCGCCACCACGAGGGGGGATGGCGCGTCAGCCGGTGATCCAGCGTCACGAAAAGCGTCCCATCGCGCAGCGGCGTGAAAAGCGAAAGCGAAACCCGCGGCCCCGAGCCCGAGACCGGCACTGTCCGCTCCACCGTCGCGTAGGTCTTCTCCTCGTCATTGATCAGGATCCAGCGGTGCGCCTCCGCGAAGCCCGCACTCTCCAGCCGCACCACCAGCGCCTGCCGGAAGCCGAAATGCCCCATCCGGTTCAGCCACGGTGCCATCCGCCGCCGTACATCCGGCGGCACCATGTGCGACTCGCAGGCATGCGCCTTCACCCGGTAACGCCGCACGTTCATCAGGGCGATGAAGGCACATACAAGCGGCAGACCGGTGGCAAAGACCAAGGCCAGAAGAACCAGACCGAAGGTCATACCTAAAAATGCTGGGGGCATCTGCACCCCAGTAAGATCATCTTTTCAAAAAGATCAAGGCGGTTTTATTTTCACGCAAGGAATTCTTTACGTAATACTCGATCTTTTTTTCCCTTCGCTTTCTTTGACCCGTCGCGGATCGATCTGTTCAAAATTATCTCAAATCCTTGATAATTAAGGAATTCTCTAGCAGAAACGACAGGCCTGTTTTCACTTCCCGCTTCCCCGCTGAAATGTCCGAATTTGCCCCGCTGATTTGCCCAAGCGGAGCCCCGCCCTTAATTAACTAAAATTAATATTCCAGGTACACGAAGGTGTATCTCGCCAAGGAGTAGCCCGCCCGACGGACGGCTCTTCCCTTGGGAGCGCGGAACCACCGGCCCGCAGAACGGTCCCCAACAGCCCGCCATCAAGGACGCCCCCACCGGGACCGCCGGGCACCGCCCGGCAGAACGGTCCCCAACGACCGCCACACCCGTGCCCTCCAAATAGCCCCGCGCCACCCCAGAGCCTCTAACAAGATCCCCCATGGGTCCGCCAAGCCGCCCGGTCCGCAGAACGGCCCTATCCCGCGCAGCATGAAAAGACGGGTAGCCTTGCGACCGCAACTCCATGCCGGCTTTCGCCACGCTTTGCAACGCTCCCGGCACCCATGCCTTTTGCACAGGCTAACAAGAGACCCGCCGGCCCCTCCGCCTCCGCAAACGTCCTCCCTCCGGCACTCTCATCCCGGCGGCTCCGCTGGCACAGCTCCGGCAAGGGAGGAGGCTCGTCATGAATGCGAACCCGAAAATCATCTTCATCCACGGCATGTTCCAAAATCCCAAGAGCTGGGACACTTGGACTTCCTTTTTCCAAAACACCGGCTTCGACACCGAAGCGCCGCCCTGGCCGCTCCACGAGGGCGAACCGGCAGACCTCCGGGCAAACATTCCCTCGGGCCTCGGCACCCTCAGCTTGGCCGATCTCCACGCCCACTACCGCGGACTCCTCTCCGGCTATGCCGAACCGCCCGTCGTCATCGGCCATTCGCTCGGCGGCTTGCTCGCCCAGAAGCTCCTCGCCGATGGCCTTGTCCGCGCCGCCGTCGGCATCGCCTCCGTGGCTCCCAACCGAATGCTCGCCCTCGACTGGGGATTCATGCGGAACAGCGCCTCCATCACCAATCCCTTCGCCGGCGATGACCCCTACGAGATGACCCCCGAGCTCTTCCACCGGAACTTCGCCAACACCCTCAGCGAAGCCGAAAGCAATGCCGCTTGGCGGGCCTACGCCGTCCACGAAAGCCGCCAGGTCCTCCGCGATATCATGGGCGATGAAGGTCAGATCGATCTGACAAGACCGCACAATCCGCTCCTGCTCATCGGCGCGGAGAAGGACGAGATCATCCCCTCCAGCCTCGTCCGCCGGAATGCCCACGCTTACGAGGACAAGCGCTCCCACCACGAATACAAGGAATTCACCGGTCGCGGCCACTTCATCTGCGGCGAGCCCGGCTGGGAGGAAGTCGCCGTCTCCGTCTCGAATTGGCTCGAAGGCCACCTCTCCGCCATCCGCGCTTGAACCTCCCAAACCACCTAACAGAATGAAAGCACTAGCTTGGCATGGCGTCGGAGATGTCCGCGTCGATACCGTCCCCAATCCCTCGATCCTCGATCCGAAGGACATCATCATCCAGATCACCGCCAGCGGGATCTGCGGCTCGGACCTCCACCTCTACGATGGCATCACACCCACCATGGAGGAGGGGGACATCATCGGCCACGAACCGATGGGCATCGTCGTCGAAGTCGGAGCGGAGGTGAAGAAGTTCAAGAAGGGCGACCGCGTCGTCGTCCCCTTCGTCATCGCCTGCGGTTGCTGCTTCTTCTGCCAGAAGGAGCTTTACTCCGCCTGCGATACCACCAACCCCGGAGCCGATCTCCAGAAGGTCGCGATGGGCCAGGCCGGTGCCGGGCTCTTCGGATACTCCGGCATGATGGGTCGCTACCCGGGCGCACAGGCCGAATATCTTCGCGTCCCACATGCGGACGTGGGCCCGATTAAGATCGAGTCAGGCCTCGCCGATGAACAGGTCCTCTTCCTCTCCGACATCTTCCCTACCGGCTACATGGCCGCGGAGAATGCGAACATCCAGCCCGGCGATACCGTCGCCATCTGGGGCTGCGGCCCGGTCGGCCAATTCGCCATCCAGAGCGCATGGATGTTCGGTGCCGCCCGCGTCATCGCCATCGACCGAGTCCCGGAGCGTCTCGAAATGGCCCGTACCCACGGCAGGGCGGAGATCCTGAACTTCGACGAGGATCCGATTCACGACCGCCTCATCGAAATGACCGGTGGCCGCGGCCCCGACTCCTGCATCGATGCCGTCGGTGCGGAAGCCCATAGCACCGGCTCGCTCGATGCCGTGATCGACCGGGCCAAGCAGGCGATGAAGCTCACCATGGACCGCCCGCACGTCCTCCGCCAGGCGATCATGGCCTGCCGCAAGGCCGGCACGCTTTCCATTCCCGGCGTCTACTTCGGCCTCCTCGACAAGATCCCTTTCGGAGCGCTGGTCGGCAAGGGCCTCACCGTCAAATCCGGCCAGACCCACGTCCAACGCTACCTCGCCCCGCTGCTGGAAAAGATCGAGAACGGAGAGATCGATCCCTCCTTCGTCATCACCCACAAGATCCCGCTCCAGGATGCGCCTGACGCCTACGAGAAGTTCCGTACCAAAACCGACGGCTGCATCAAGGTCGTCATCAAACCCGGCATGACCACCGCCGAGAAAGTCGCCGTCTGAACCTCGGGCCGGTGATGCCTCACGGAAGGCTCTTCCCCTGGGAGCGCGGAGCCACCGGCCCGGCAGAACGGTCCCCAACAGCCCGCCCCCAAGGGTAAGTAGTCCCGCCTTTAGGCCAATGCCGTTAAGGACTCGCCGGGTTGATCGTGATGCTCTTGAGCAGCGGCAACGAGCTCGGCTGTTTCATCTTCGGCCAGTCCTTGACCGGTTGCCGCAGCGCCCTCTGGCAGCTCCGCGGCTTGCGCCACGGTATCAGCGCCACTTCCGCCAGTTGCTTGAGCGCGCGTGCCACCCAGATCGCCCGCTTCGGCAATTCCATCAGGTCGTTGCCGAGTTCCAGCAGCTTGCACATCGCCGCGGTGTAGTCGCGCACCACCGCGAAGCTGATCCGCGGGACCTCCACGCCCGCCGCTTCCGCCACCGCCGCGCGTTGCAGCGCCAGCACCGCCGCGGCCATCAGCAGCGCGAGCACTTCCTGCGCCGCGGTTTCAGGGGTCTGCGCGTCGAGCAGGTCGCCGCGCCCGTGGAGCTTCACCTTGAGTTCGCGGAAAAACAATTCGTGCTGCCAGCGCGCGGCATAGAGTTCCACCAGTTCCGCGGCGGGATGGAGCGTTTCGTCCATGAGGCTGGTCCAGAGCCGGAGTTGCAGCGGCTTGCCACCGCCCGCCACCGTCACGGTGGCGAGGATCTCGCGCAGCTCCAGGGTGCCCGCGACACGGCGGGTCGCGGGATCGGTCACCTTCACCACGATGCGCCGCGAGCCGTCGGACAGGTGCTCCTTGACGGTGGCCTTGAGGTTGGACTTCACCCGCATCAGGAAGGCTCCGCCACCCTTCTCCAGGGCGGGCTTGAAATGCCACAGCAACGAGGGCGTGCCGTAGAGGCGGTCGCCGAGCAAGAGGCTCTTTTCCGGCAGCTCCCGTTCCTGGAGGATCCGCCGGGCCAGCGTGGCTTCGCCTTCGCCCTGCCAGCCGGGTGCGGCAGCCAGGGGCTGGTACATGCCGAGTTCGACAAGCACCACCGCCAGCATGCGGGCGAAGGCCGGCTGGCCGTTGCCCTTGCCGCAGGGCACCTTGACGGCACGCTCCGCGATGGCAGGGGTGTTGCGCAGGTTGAAGGTGGTGCCGTCGATGGCCAGCAGCCGCAGGCCGCGGTGGAAGGCCCCGGGATGCAAGGCCGGATCGGCCAGGGGACGCAGCGCCAGGTGCAGCGCCTCGTGGAGCAATTCCCAGCCGATGGCTTTGCCGCGCTGGCTCAGTGCGCTGCCGGAGATGCGGATGCCGGTGATTTCTTTCACGTGCGTGGAGAAGCTGCCTGCCGGTGCAAGCTGGTGATAGGTCCGGGTCATCAGCCATTGCCAGGGGCTGAGCTTGGGATCCGGGCCGCCGCGAGGCCCGCGGCGCTCGAAGAGGCTGTCGCAGGCAGGCGGGTCGAGCAAGGCGGCAAAGGCGCGGGGAAAGCTGCCGTGGAAGGGAAAACGGGGATGCGGTGCGTCGTGCATCCGCCCAATCAAAACAAACGTTTCCGTAGTACGAGCCGTAATTTCGCGCGGTGATCTAACAGGTCCTTAACGGCATTGGCCTTTAGGCGGACGAAGCCACCCCCAGCGCCCGCACCCACCAAGAGCCCCCCAACGGGACCGCCGGGCACCGCCCGGCAGAACGGTCCCCAACGACCGCCACACCCGTGCCCTCCAAATAGCCCCCCGCCACCCCAGAGCCTCTAACAAGATCACGCCCCGGGAACCACGAAGCACCTGCCTCCGCCAAGGAGGGGGTGCGTCCCGCACCCCATCCCTCAACGACCAGCCTTCCGTCCTCCCCCAATTCCCGGATCCCTCTCACCGTTCCGCGGATCATCGCTCGTTGATCACCCGGCACTCTGCCTTTCTCCATTCGTAGGATTCGTCCGATTCGTGGTGCCCTCCTGCCTTCTCCCTCCGCGACCTCTGCGCCTCCGCGGTTCGTTCCCCCCCACCTCGCTACCCCACCGAAATCACTTCCTCGAAAGCGCCGCCGTCTGCGAAGGATTCAGCCTGCACACATGCCCCACCGGCTCCGGCTGCGGGACATCCGCCAGCCACTTCGGCAGCTTGCGGCCGCTTTCCCGGTCCTCGAGCACCAACTTCGGCTCATCTCCCGGGACCAGCTCGAGGTTGCCGCCGCCCGGCAGCGCATGCTTCCACATGGTCGGGAGCTTCCCCGTCTGCCGCCGATGCTTCTCCAACCTCAGTGCCGCGATCGTCGTCAACCGCCGCAGCCCGATCATGCGGTGCGCTTCGCAGAATTCCGCGATGTGCGCGCCTTCGCCCGACCATGGCGGATCCATCCCCTTGAGATCTTCCGGCAGCTCCCCGACCTTGCGCGAGAGCTTCCAATGCCGCGCCACCGCCGCCGTGCACATCATCTCCTCGCGGCCGAGGCAGGCGTGGTTCAGGAAAGCCTGGCGGCGCTCGTGCACCCGCCGCCAGAAGCGCGCGTCGTCTAGCACCGCCGGCAGGCTGCCATCCAGGATGCTCTCCGCATCGTGCGGTGTCGTGTCCGTGATCCCGTTCCAGATCCCGCCATCCACCAGCAGGCGGTTCTCCACCTCCGGCACCGGCACCTTGTTGAGTGCGGTGATGCGCGCCTCGGTCCGCGAGATCGCCGCCTCGTCCAGCTCACCGGCCGCGGCCAGCTCCTCGATCGCGTCGAGCGTGGTCTGCTCGGTCTTCCAGAGTATCTTGCGGATGCCCAGCGTGTGGGCCGGCTCCATCGTCGCGCGGATGTGCAGCAACACCTCGGCCCGGCGCACCGCTTCCGGCCCGCGGTTTTCGTGCAGCGCGGATTCCATCTTCCCGCAGAGCGCCCCCATCCAGGCCGCGAAGGTAGCCTCACGCACCATCCCGGCATTGATCACGCGGCTCGCGCTCGGCCAGTTGAAGTGATCCAGCGCCACCGTATCCGGGATCGAGCCCGCCGCCGTGTTCGCTTCCAGTTTGCGGAAGGGCATCGCCAGCTCTTCCGTCGGCGCGGCTGGCCCGGCCGGGAAGTCCTCGCGGAATTCTTCCGTCGCCTCCGCCATCCGCCGCACATGCTCGCCATTGCCCGCCACCGCGATCGCGAAGCAGGCGACGAGCACGCCGGCCGCCACGATCACCGACGCCACGTAAACCCCGCCGCCGAAGATCCGCATCAGGAAGCCCGGCCGTTTCCGCATCACCTCCGCCAGCAGCACCTCGATCTGGCGGTGCCAGTTCAGCTCGGCGAAGAAGCTGTCGTTGCCCTCCTCGCGCACGCCCTTGAAAATCTGCCGCAGCGTCTCGTCCTCATCCTTCGCATCCTTCCACCCCAGCCGCCGCCCGCCGCGCACCACCCGGATCATCCGGAAGTCCCAGGCCAGCCCGCCCAGCATCCCGAAGGCGAAGTAGAGCAGCACCCGCACGCCGGTGAAGTACCACGCTACGATGACCAGTGCTCCGGAGAGCGCCGTGAAGAAAGGCCGCAGGAAGGGCAGGTCCCGGAAGATCAGCATGTCCACCACCCGGCCCCCGTCCAGCGGCAGGAAGGGCAGCAGGTGGAAGATATTGATCAGCAGCGCGAAGCCGCCCACATCCAGCACCCAGCCGGGCAGCGTCACGAAGATGCCCGCGCCCAGGATCGCCGTGCCCGCGAGCAATCCCGGCAGCGGTCCCGCCAGGATCACCAGCAGTTGCTGCCAAGCCGGAGCATGCAGCTTCCGCCCGCGGTCCAGCGGATTCAGGAAGGGGATGAAGAAGCGCCCCATGCCCTGGTAGCCGAACACCTTCATCATCAGCCAGTGGCCGAGCTCATGCACCAGCACCAGGCCGAGCACCACCAGCAGGGTCTCCAGCGGCGCGGCGAAGCCGAGCCACAGGCACACCACCACCGTCGCGATCGTCGCGCCGATCCGGCCCGCGAAGTACTTCCGTCCCGGCTTCGTGGTCGTGAGATAGCGGTAGCGCTCGAGCTGCTCCTCCGCCGTCTCGTCCGCGCTGCGCTCCTGCACCGGCGGCTTGGTGCTGCTCTCCTCGAAAACGTTCTCGCTCTTCTTCGTTACCGCGGCCACGTCCTTGCGCCGTCCGGAGGCGTAGGCGCTGCCGCTGAGTAGCGCCATCAACTGCCGCCAGGCGAGCTTCGGTCGCGCCATCATCTTCGGTGCCGCGCCATCGAAATTCACGGTCGCGAACCTGCCGCTGGCCAGCATCGCATCCGGCACCGCCTTCTCCTCCGCCGCCAGCCGCGCCCCGAGTTGCGGCTGCTGCGGCACGATGATCACCGGCTGCCCGTCGAGCCGCTTGCGGTGCTCCAGAAGCTGCGCCTCCAAGGTGGTGAAATGGCGGTGAATCGCATGCCAGTGCTCCGGCAGGCAAGCTGCCAGCGGCGCATCCGCCGTCACGATCACATGCCCGTCCTGCAGGAAGCTCAGCAGCGTCAGCGAAAGCTTCGGCTTGGCCGTCGGCGTCGCGGCCTGCGCCTTCACGATGGCCACCGTCCGGTCCTTCACGCTCGCCAGCCGCCAGATGAAGCACTCGCGCTGATGCTCGTCCAGACTCCGCGTGTAATCCTGCACCGTGAAGCCTAGGAACCCCAGCCGCCCCAGCCATGGCTGGACCTGCCGGGTCAGCATCCCCGGCAGCGTCGCAGGATCGATCGGCGTATGCTGTGCCGGATGCCAGGACCGCAGCCGTAGCACCAGCACCGCTAAAATCAGCACCGGCACCAGCACGAGACCGGCAAGGTAAGCGGCCAGCCACCAACCCGGCAGCAAGGCGTCGAAGGGGAGAATGCCAAGGGAGAGCACACCTCTCGCTCTACCCTACGCGATAAATTTTTACAAATATATAATCCGCACCCCCGGATCATCAGGGTTTGTTTGAAAAAGGCGATGCGCTGGTCCGGAAGGTGGTCCGCACAGTCCTCTGTGCGGCGAATGGTCCCCGGCAGCGCGCCTCACCTTGGGGGCTCTCGGGTAGATGCCGCCGCCAGAACTGTTTCATCCGCACGGAGACTGAGCGGACCACCTCTGTCCGATCCGTCCGACCGCCTTAGGGGAATGAGACGGATCGGACAGATCCGCCCCCATCTCACCCATCCACCAGCGACCGCGCATACTGCAGCGTATCAATGTCCGCCACCGTCTTGTCCCGCCGGATCGCGTGGATCCTTGGAAACCGCATCGCCAATCCCGAATCGTGCCGCTTCGAGGCTTGGATCGAGTCGAACGCGATCTCCAGCACCAGATTCGGCTCCACGATGTGCTTGCGCCGCTCCGTGGAAAGGGTGTGGCGCTTGAAGTGCTCCGTGAGCTCCTCGATCTCCACATCCGTGAGCCCCGAGTAAGCCTTTCCGATCACCCGTAGCTGCCCGCTGAGCCGGTCCCGCACCGCGAAGGTGTAGTCGGACAGGACCTCGGCGCGCTTGCCGTGGCCCTGCTCGGCGGCCACCACCACGCAGTCGAGCGTCGTGGAAGTCTTGAGCTTCAGCCAGCCCTTCCCGCGCCGTCCGGGCGAGTAGAGGCTGGCCGGGTCCTTCGCGATCAGGCCTTCGTTGCCCTCCGCCCGGGCCTGCTTGAAGGCCGCCTGCACCGCCTCCGCGTCCGGCTCGCAGTGCAGCACCGTGATCGCTTGGATCGCGGGCAGGGAAGGCAGCGTCTCCAGTACCGCCCGGCGCTCCCGCAGCGGGTGCTGCATCAGGCTCTGACCCGCATGCCAGAGGATGTCGAAGGCCACGAAGCGAACGGGCGGGATCCGGGATCTCCCCTCTGAAATCTCAGATTTGAGATTTGAGATTCCAGAAAAGAGGTCCCCCTGGCTGGTCGAAATCCTCCCTAGCCGCGTCTGCAAGTCGTGGAAGGTCAGCCTTCTTCCCTCCGCATGCGCGATGATCTCGCCATCGAGGATGAAGTCCCCGGACAGCTCCCGCGCCGCGGCCAGGAGTTCGGGGAACTCCGCATCCAGCGGGCGCAAGTCGCGGGAGTAGAGCGCGGCTTTGTCGCCCTGCTTGTGGAGCTGGGCGCGGATGCCGTCGTATTTCGGCTCCAGCCAGAGTGGCGGGTTGGGGAAGACGGAGACCAGCGCGGCGGCATCCGGCATCGGGGATGCCAGCATCACCTTGATCGGCACGAAGGGGCGCAGGCTGGCTTCCTCAAGCTGCTTGTGGCGGGCCATGCGGGCGGTCTCGCCGAGGTCGCCGGTGAGCATGTGGGCGTGGCGGACGCTGACCGGGTCGGCAGCGAAGGCGGCGGCCACGGCGTCCTCCACCAGCCCTTCCTTCAGGCCGATCCGCAGATCGCCGGTGAGCAGCTTGACCAGGGTCTCGCCCTCCGCCGGGTGCAGGGTCCGCAGGCGCGCGGAGAGCAGGTCGATCCGTGCCAGCGAGCCCGGGGCATGAGCGAGCGTGTGGAAGAAAGCGGACAGCCCGGCCAGGTCCAGCGGCTCCGGCTTCAGGGAGAGCTCCTGCAGGAGCAGGCGGGCGGTGCGGGCGGCATCGGCCTGGGATTGGGAGATCTCCCGATATCTCTCTTCCCTCACTCCCGGCAGCTTGAGCAGGGCGCGGCGCAGGGTCGCGCTGCCGGCGTAGGCCGCGCGGCGGTCCGCGGCGCGCGGCAGGGCCCGGCCGGTCAGCCAGTTGGCGGCCAGTGCCAAGTCTTCGTCGCTGGCCAAGCCCTTCAGGTAGGCGGCGAGGTGGCGGATCTTTTCCAGGCGGCTGCTGGTCTCCCCGGTCAGGCGGCAGAGGCTGGTGAAGTCGGCCATCGCGCAGATCGGCCGGACGTGGCGGGCGCTGGCGGTGGTCTGGATCCCGCTGCCGGTCATCGGGCCGCGGGCGGAGGGCGGGGAGAGGGCCAGTTCCATCTGGTCATTCCCCATCGCCGACCAGGCTTCCTGCCCGCGCAGTCGCAGCTCGGCGGCGAACTCGCGGGTGTAGCCGTGGACGGTCAGGACTTTCTTCGGCCGCACCCGCTGGATGCACTCCAGCAGGCCGGGGTAGTCGGCGTGGTCGGAAAGGGGAATCGCCTCGTCCACCCGGTAGCGGAAGGTCGCGCCCGGGACCATCGCCCAGCCGCTGAGCATGGCCACCCGGCGGTTGCCGATCGAGCGCAGGAGCTTCGAGCGCACCGTATTCGGCGGCGCGATCACCGCGTGGCCGGCAGGGACCAGGCCGCTCTCCAGCAGCAGCGGCTCCGGCAGGCCGGGGACGCCGGCGGCCTTGCAGGCGCGGGTCATGTCCGCCACGGCCGGGTGGAGCAGGACGGGGATGCCGTGCTCGTGGAGCAGGGCGAGCGCTTCCTGCGCCTTGCCCAGCGAGTAGCCGAGCAGCACCGGCACCTCGCCGTCCGCCAGCGCATCGTGCACGAAGCGTAGCACCGCCGACTCCACCTCCATGGGGGAGGGGAAGCTGAACTGCGGCAGGCCGAAGGTCGTCTCCAGGATCAGCACATCCGCCTTCTGGAAGACCGCCGGCTCCGCGGTGCGGCCCTTGCGGACCTTGAAATCCCCGGTGTAGAGCAGGGTCGCGCCATCGGCGATCCGCGTCAAGTGGAGCATCGCCGAGCCCGCGATGTGACCGGCGGGCAGCAGGCGCAAGCGGTAGCCGTTCCGCTCCACGGCGGCGTGGTAGGCGGCGGGCAGGAGCCGCTCCTCCGCCACCCCGTAGCGGGCGCGGACCAGCGCCGCGGTGACGGTCGAGCAGAGCGCCATCTCGTGCCGCGCGAAATGGTCGGCATGGGCATGCGAGACGAAGGCCCACGGCTGCGCGTCCCAAGGATCGAGCCACAAATCGGGCTCGGGGAGATACAGGCCACGCTGGAACCGGACTTCGATCACTCTCGCCGTGAAGGTGGCCGCGGAGGAGGAAGTTCCAAGTGAGAAGTGCCAAGTTCCAAGAAAGGCGGGAGAGTCTGTCCGATCCGTCCCACACCCCTAGGGTGGTCGGACGGATCGGACAAATGGTGGCTTGTCATCCCGTCGGGAATAGTGTTCATTTGAATACATGGTTGCAGCATCGCCACCCGCCGAAAAGGCAGTCAGCAAGGAGAGTCCGACTTTAGAATCCATCATCTACCGGCCGCCGCGGCGGCGGGAGTGGCTGCCGCTGTGGAAGCCCTCGCACTTCACCGGCTTCGAGGCTCCGGCGGACTTCGTGCTGATGGGCGATTGCCATCTGACGCGCGGCAACCTGACGGTGCTCGGCGGGTGGCCGGGCGTCGGCAAGAGCCGAGCGGCGATCGCGCTGGCGATCGCAGGCGCGCGCGGGGTGGAGTGGATGGGGCACACGGTCCACGCGCGCTTCCGCTCGCTGGTGATCCAGTGCGAGAACGGGCCCTTCCGCCTGAAGAGCGAACTGGGCGAGGCGCTGCCGCCGGGCGGGCTGGACGAGTGGCTGCGGATCACGCCGCCGCCGCCCTACGGCCTGGCCTTCCAGGAGCCGGGCTTCCGGGAGGAACTGCGTGCGCGGATCGCGGAGTGGAAGCCGGGCCTGCTGATCATCGACCCGTGGAACCGGGCGGCGGATGGTGACAAGCAGGCGGATTACCGCGGTGCGCTGGACTCGATCTTCGAGTGCCTGCCTGAAGATCCGGCGGAGAAGCCGGCGATCCTGGTCATCCACCACATGCGCAAGAAGGGCAGCGACTCGGTGAAGAAGCACGGGCGGGATCTGCTGCACGAGCTGGCGGGGAGTTATCAGATCGGCAGCTCGGCGCGATGTGTGTTTGCGCTGGAGCCTGCCAGCAATGATGTGACGGACGGGACGGTGGTGCTGACCTGCTGCAAGAACAACGATGGCCAGGAGGGGAAGCCGAGCGCATGGCACCGTCGGAACGGGCTTTTCGATGCGCATGCAGACTTCGACTTGGAGGGGTTCTTGTCGGGGGATTCTGCTGCTGCGGGGCCGCGGACTTCCTTGGCGGCGGTGGCGAAGGCGCTGCGCGGGATGTGCGGGGAGACCGCGGGACAGGCGGTGGCGCGATTGACGGGGGCGGAGGTGTGTGTGAGATCGACGGCTTATCGGGTGCTGAAGATGTACCCGCAGCACATCGTGGAGGATCAGGCGGGGAGGTTGTGGTGGAGGGAGGAGGAGGCGGAAATCATCAATCACTAATCTTCCAATCATCAATCGGTCTGCGGCTGCGCCGGGGAGAGGGGAAGGAGTGCGAACCACGGAGGGAAGGCAGAAAGGCAAACATCGAACATCGAACGTCCAACATCGAACGTCCAAGTTTGAAGAAGAAGGCAGGAGGGCGAACCACGGAATACTCGGAATACACGGAAGCCTTTTGGTTGGGACGGGAGGGAGTCATCGCATTTCCGCCGGCCCTCCGGGGCGGGATTCGTGTGGGGGCGGGGTCCGGTGGTTTCACCACCGGCTTGTATCTTCGCTTTGTCCGTCCGGCGTGCTTGATTGCCGCCAGGCGTCCAAGCGGGTGGCCGGGTTAGCTCCCCGGCCACCCGGCCCGCGGCGAGTCCGTCCACCGGCTCGGGCATCCTCACGGAAAAGCCCGAAACTTAGTAAGGACCGTCGCGGGTCATTGGATCGCCAGTTCGAACCGTTACATGAGCCGTTGCAGGAGCAATCCCGGCGCGAGCTCGCATCACAAGCCTGAACGAACCGACCCCATGAACCTACCGGAACAATCCCCCGTCGTCCACCTCGGCGTGGATGTCGCCAAAGCCGAACTCGTCGCCGATCTTCAGGGCAAGATCCGCCGCTTCGGCAACAATCCCAAGGGCATCGCCACCCTGCTCAAGGCCGCCGCCCGCATCCCCGGCACCGCCCACTTCGTCTGCGAGGCCACCGCCGGTTACGAACGCCCGCTTGCCACCGCCGCCATGGCCCTGGCCATCCCCGTGAGCATCGTCCAGCCGCTGCGCGTGCGCGAGTTCGCCAGATCCCACGGCCGCCATGCCAAGAGCGACCCGCTCGATGCCGCCCTGCTCAGCCGCTTCGGCGCCTCGGTCAAACCCTTGCCGTTGCAGCCCAAGAGCGAAGTGCGCCAGGAACTCAACGACGTCATGCGCACCCGCTCCGAGCTCATCGATTCGATGCAGCGCGAGCTCAACCGCGCCGAACACCACACCTGCAAGCTCGTCATCCGCATCCACAAGAACATCGCGGCAACCTTTGCCAAACACATCGCCGCCCTTGATGCCAGGGCTGCCGCCCTCGTCGCCGGCGACAAGGATCTCGCGGAAGCAGACGCCCTGATGCAGGCGGTCTCCGGGGTCGGCGCGCAGACCTCGCGCACGCTGCTGGCTTTCCTGCCCGAACTCGGCCATGTCGGCCGCGGCACCATCGCGGCCCTGGTGGGCGTGGCCCCCTACGACCGCGACAGCGGGAAGTTCAAAGGCAAGCGCTTCATCCGGGGCGGTCGCGGCCAGATCCGCAAGGTCCTCTACATGGCGGCGCTGGTTGCCATCCGCCGCAACGCCGTGCTCAAGGTCCTCTACAAACGCCTGCGCGACGCAGGCAAGATCGCGAAGGTTGCCATCGTCGCGGTGATGCGCCATCTGCTCATCCACCTCAATGCCATCATGGCAAAATCATTGGAGAATCCTCTTGCGGTTCAAGACCGTTACTAAGTTCCGACGCACCTCCGGTGCTAAGAGGCAGTCTGAAAACTGGCGAAGGCAGGGACCTTTCTCCGAAAGGTCCGGCGGGGGACGGCTTGAAGCCCCGCTACGATGCCGGTCCGGATTGGAGCGCCGCCATAAGCCGGACCGCTCGGAGAGCGGTCCTTGCCTTTTTAAGGCGGCCTCTAAGAAAGGGAGGGCGCTTAGACAAGCTTGCAGGACGAGATCAGTTGCCTGCGAGGCCGGCGGAGTGGAGGAGCTTGACGGGGCGGAACTCGACGATGCCGAGGGAGACGGCTTCGACGGTGATGGGGAGGGCGGCTGCGTCGGTTAGGGCAGGGAGTCGGGCGAATTGCCCGCGGGGAAGGTCCATGGCGAGGGTGCAGTGGGGCATCCACCTGGCGGGGGCGTAGTGCGGCCAGAGGTTGGGAGTGAGGGCGGCGAGCCCGGTGTGGAATTCGGCGTGGAGATCTAACAGCGCGGGCGTGACCTTGGGGGCGAGGAAGACGACGGGGGTTTCCCCGGGGAAGATGCCGATGGCGGAGAAGGTGAGGGGGAAGCCGGCGATGGTTTCGGCGAAGCGATCAAGGAGGTGGCGGGCGGCGGGGAAATCGATGCTATCGCAGACGGCGAGGGTGAGGTGGGGGCGGGCACCGCTATCGCGCATGTAGGTGGCACCGAGTTCGGCGAGGCGGTCCCAGAGGTCGCGGATGCGGAGGTCCGAGGTGTCGTCGAAGAAGAGTTCGATGGCGTGGGGCATGCGGGTGTCGGTCCGGTGGAAGCTGCGGAGGCGTTCTAACGGATGAACCTTGCAATGGCCAGACCGCAGCAGGATGCCCCAGTCACATATTGATCCGGATCATTCATCCTGCATCGTCTCGCGCAACTCCATCAGGAGCCTGCCGAGCATGTTCTTGCCGGTGCCGTCGCCGCCATCGCCCCAGTAGGAGTCGTTGGTGGTGTGCTCGACGAGCTTGGCGCTGCCGGTGGCGAGGAGGAGTTGCTTGAGGTCGGGGTATTGGGTGAACTTGGCTTCGAGGGCCTGGCGCATGATGCCGGTTTTCACGGCTTCCCAATCGGCGCGGAGTTTCTTCTTCCGGTCGCGGCCGAGGCGGGCGGCGAGCATGGGGGAGTTGGCCTTGCGGATCTCCTCACGGTCGCGGGGGTCGGCGAATTTCTGGGCCTGGAAGTAGTGCTCGGTGGTGGGCCACTTCTTCTTGCCGAGGGTGATGGGGTAGGCGGCGAAGTTCGAGAACTCGCCGTAGGGATCGCCGGTGCTGTAGAAGTGGATGGGGGCGGTCATGGCGGGGGCAGGACGAGGATGGCCGGATTGTCGGCGTAGTATTCGATGAAGCCGCAGACCCAGGCGGAGACGGTGGTCTGTGGTTTACCCTTGAAGAGGATCGCTTGCGGATTGTGGTAGGAGGCCACGATCAATTTGTCGAGATGGGGGGTGGTTGGATCAAGCCGCACTTCGGGCATTTGCCGGAGTTCTTCATGGTGGGGGGAGTTTGGCGAAGGTGGCGCGGGGTTCAAGGGTGAGGAGGGGGAAGACAGGAGGGCGGAGTGATCGGTGAGCGGTGATCCGCGGAAAAGACATGTTGAACCGCCAAGACGCCAAGTTCTGAAATTGGAGGGAACGAAACGCGGGGGCGCGGGGGAAAGGCAGGAGGGCGGAGTAGGTGCATGGATCTCAAATTTGAGATCTGAGGATTTCGGAGGGAAGGCAGCGGGACGATGGGGACGGTCTCACTTCGCACTTCGCTCTTCGCGCTACGCTCTTCGCTCTTCGCGCTACGCTCTTCGCTCTTCGCTCTTCGCTCTACGAATGGGTGCCCGGGCTGTCGGCGGTGGCGGCGTCGGGATTGGAGGGATGACGTGGAGTGGCTTGGCCTGCCTGACTTTTCGTGGACAGGGCAGCGGGGGACCATTCTGCCGGGCGGTGCCCCGCGGTCCCAGGTGGGCCGTCCGTTGTTGGTGGCATTGGGGTTGTCGGGGAGACGTGGAGCGGCTTGGCCTGCCTGACTTTTCGTGGCCAAGGCAGCGGGGGACCACTCTGCCGGGCGGTGCCCCGCGGGGCCAGGTGGGCCGTCCGTTGTTGGTGGCATTGGGGTTGTCGGGGAGACGTGGAGCGGCTTGGCCTGCCTGACTTTTCGTGGACAGGGCAGCTAGGGACCATTCTGCCGGGCGGTGCCCCGCGGTCCCAGGTGGGCCGTCCGTTGTTGGTGGCATTGGGGTTGTCGGGGAGACGTGGAGTGGCTTGGCTGCCTGACTTTTCGTGGACAGGGCAGCGAGGGACCATTCTGCGGGCCGGGTGGCTCCGCGCTCCCAGGGAAGAGCCGTCCGTGAAGCATCACGGAGGCTACCGAAGTTCATGGCGGCTGCGCCGCGGGGGAGTGCTTGGCTGGCGGTGTCCGCCTGAAGGCGGGACTACTTACCCTTGGTGGCGGGCTTTGATGGACCGCTCTATCGTAGGCTGCTTGATATTGCTTCGGTGAGGCGGGCTTTGACTTGTCGGGCACCGTGGCTGGAGAGGTGGCCGCGATCGTGATAGAGGAGGTAGCCCTGTTCGTCCCAGAGGGGGATGACGCCGTTGGAGTCTTGAAAGAGGTTCTCCAGGTTGAGGACGATGACGTTGCCGGCGGCCCTTGATATTACCGCGGCATTGGCTTGGAGACGCCGGGGCCGGAAGAGGGGCTCTTCATGGAAGGGCGGGCGGGCTCCCTGGCGGATGGCATCGCGGGTGGCATCGGGCGGTAGCCTGGCGGGTTGGGTGAGGAGGATGATCTTGCGTGCCAGGGGGCGGAGTTCTTCGAGCGCCTTGTCGAGGCGCGCGCCTTCGAGGTCCAGCTTGCCGCTCCACTGGCAGGCGAGGATGAGGACGTCGGGTGGATCTTGCCGGACGGTCTCGAGGCTCTGCGTCCATAGCGATTCGCCCGTGGCATGGAGGATCGGCAAGGGATCGCCGGAGGAGACGCTGGTGACGATGAGGCGGTAGCCGAGTTCTTCCGCGAGTTGTTTGACCATCTGGCCATACATGGAGCCGTGGCTGTCGCCCATGAGGACGATGCTGCGGGTCTTCAGCTTCCAGTTGAAGGTGAGCTTGCCCTGCGCGCCATCGCGGGCATTGAGGTAGTTCGCATCGCGGATGGCGAGGCCGACCGGGATGGAGATGATGAGGCATGCGGCCAGGGCGGCGAGGGCGGGCAGGCGCAGGGCGGGCCGGTTTAGCGCGGCCCGGGCCGGGCGTTCGATCCAGCGGTAGCTGGCGATCGCGGCGGGGACCGTGATGGCGATTTTGATGAGGATCCGCGATGGCTCGTCTAACAGGATGAGCTTGTAGTCGACGAAGGAGAAGACCGGCCAGTGCCAGAGATAGAGCGAATAGGAGAGCTTGCCGATCGAGACCAGCAGGGGGCTGGCGAGGAGCCGCTGGAGCCTGCCGGCCTGGCTGGTGCCGCTGCCTGCGATGATGCAGAGGGTGCCGATGACGGGGAGCAGGGCCTGGTAGCCGGGGAAGCCGCGGGCTTCTCTAACAAGCGCGAAGGACGCGAGCAGGAGTGTGATGCCGAGCAGCGGGGCCCATCGGGTGCCGGCTTCTTGACGCGGGCGCTTCAGGGCGAGGAGTCCGCCTGCGAGGAGTTCCCAGGCGCGGGTGGGCAGGAGATAGAAGGCCCAGGAGGCGCGGAGCTGCGTCATCACCAGGCATGAGGCCAGGCTGGCGAGCATGAGGCCGACCAGTGCGAGCATCAGCACCTTCCGCGATCTGCGGTGGAGGAAGATCAGCAGGATCGGATAGACGAGATAGAACTGCTCCTCCACGGAGAGCGACCAGCAGTGGAGGAAGGGTTCCGCGTCCGGGGAGAGCTCGAAGTAGCCTCCCAGGAGCATCAGCTTCAGATTGATGACCGAGGCCACGGCGGCCGCGAGGCTTCCGCCGGTGGAAGCAAGGTCCTGCGCGGAGTAGATGAAAAATGCCGCCACCATGGTGACGGCGGCCATGGCGAGGAAGGCGGGGAAGAGGCGGGCGATCCGGCGCTGGTAGAACTTCCTGAGGCTGAAGTTTCCGTCCGCGTGTTCCGCCGTGATGACGGAGGTGATCAGGTAGCCGGAAAGGACGAAGAAGACATCCACCCCGACGAAGCCGCCGGGCAGCCAGGAGGGGTGGAGGTGGAAGATGAAGACGGCCAGGATGGCGATCGCCCGCAGCCCGTCGATGGAGGGCCGGTAGGGGAACGAGCTCGCCATGACGGGAAGATGGGTCGACCGCTACCGCGGTGGCAGTGGTCGCTTGCTTACTTGCTGACGTTGAAGCGGAACTCGATGACGTCACCGTCCTTGACGATGTATTCCTTGCCTTCGATGCGGAGCTTGCCGGCTTCCTTGGCACCGTGCTTGGTGCCGGCGGCGACGAGGTCATCGTAGTGCACGACTTCCGCGGCGATGAAGCCGCGCTCGAAGTCGGTATGGATGACGCCGGCGGCGGCGGGGGCCTTGTCGCCTTCGTGGATGGTCCAGGCGCGGGTTTCCTGGACGCCGGTGGTAAGATAGGTGCGGAGGCCGAGGAGGTGATAGACGGCGCGGATCAGGGCGGAGACACCGGAGTCGGTGATGCCCATCTCACCGAGCATTTCGGCGGCTTCCTCGGGGGTGAGGTCGACCAACTCTTCCTCGATCTTGGCGGAGATGACGACGGCTTCGGCGCCGTGGGCTTCGGCGGCGAACTTGCGGACCTTGGCGACCATCGCGTGCGAGTCGGGATCGGCGATGGCGGCGGCGAGTTCGTCTTCGGCGACGTTGCAGGCGAAGATGGTGCGCTTGTCGGAGAGGAGGAAGAAGTCCTTGATCAGCTCGCGCTCGGTGTCGCTGAGCGAGAGGGTGAGGGCGGGGTTGCCGTCATTGAGGTGCGGCATCAGCTTGTCGATGAGCTCGACCTCGGCCTTGGATTCCTTGTCGCCGCTCTTGGCCTTTTTCTCGCGGGAGACGCGGCGCTTCTCCATGGCGGCGATGTCGGCGAGGATGAGCTCGGCATTGATGATCTCGATATCACGGATCGGATCGACGGTGCCCAACTCGTGGATGATGTCGTCGTTCTCGAAGCAGCGGACGACCTGGACGATGGCATCGGTCTCGCGGATATTGGCGAGGAACTGGTTGCCGAGGCCTGCGCCTTCGGAGGCGCCCTTCACGAGGCCGGCGATATCGACAAACTCGATGGCGGTGGGGACCAGTTTTGCCGAGCCGGAGATCTTCGAGAGCACGGCGAGGCGTGAATCGGGCACGACGACGATGCCGACATTCGGATCGATGGTGCAGAAGGGGTAGTTGGCCGCCTCCGCCTTGCGGGAACGGGTGACGGCGTTGAAGAGGGTGGACTTTCCGACATTCGGGAGTCCGACGATTCCGGCTTTGAGCATGGCGCGGCGAGGGTTACGGCAAGGCGGGGGGCTCGCCAAGGTTTGAATGCGGGAAAGGCGGAGGCCGGAGGTCGGAGTTTGAAAACCGCGAATGGACGCGAATGGACGCGAATTGGGAAAAAGGCAGGGGAGATCCGCCCCTTCGGGACGGGAATCCCCGTGACCCCCTACCGGTGGTTCCGTTGCACTCCACCACCGGCTAATTATCCGGCGCGCCTCCAGCGCTAAGAAGAAAGCAGCCTCCTACTTCCTGCGGCGCAGGAGCATGAGGAAGCCGAGGGAGCCGAGGATGGCCACGCCGGGCTCGGGGGTGACGGTGTAGCTGAGAGGGGAGGAAAGGGTCACCGCGCCGAATCCGGGGCTGCTTGCGCCCATGGAATTCACCATCGCCTCGTTCGAGCGGAAGCTGGCATCGGAGCCGTCGCCGCCGTTCGGATTGAGGTAGGTGGTGTGGAAATCGAAGGTTTCGCCGAGCGTGAGGTCCAAGCTGGAGAGCGGGATGGTCCAGCTGTAGGTGGCGGCGGTGGCATTGCCGAAATTGCTGACCGCGGCGGTGGTGATGAAGGTGGCGGTGTTGGCATTGACGCCGGAGGGGGTGGTGAAGAGATGGTTCGAGGCGGATCCGTTGACCTTGAGGGCGAAGGCGAAATCGGAGGAGAAGCCGGAGCCGAAGGTGAGGTCGGAGCCGAATTCATTCACGACGGCGCGGCGTCCGACGAAGGGGGAGCCGATCTCGCCGGAATTCGGCAGGGCGGTGGCACCGCCGGCGGCCGAATCGAAGTAGATGACGAAGGTGTCATTGAGGGCTGCGGTGCCGCGGGTGAGGGTGAAGCTCAGGTTGGTCCCATCGTCGGTGACCTGGAGGGACCCGGTGCCGATCGGGCCGCCGAAGCCGGTGCTGCCATTGCCGAGGTAGAGCGCGGCATGGGCGCTGCCGGCCATGGCGGCTGCGATGAGGATGGGGAGGAAGGGTGTTTGGGTTTTCATCGACAGAGGGGAGATGTGGCGGGAGGACGGAGGGTTTAGGGAAAATGCGGAAGGCGGAACATCGAAGGTCGAAGTTTTGAGGCGAACGAAACGCGGAGGCGAGGGGAAAGGCAGAGTGCCGAGTGATCAGTGATCAGTGGAAAGGCGGAAGGCGGAAGGCGGAAGGCGGAAGGCGAACGTCCAACATCGAACGTCGAATATTGAATGGGAAGGCACGAGGGCGGGGCGGGATTTCCTGTGTGGACATGCCTTCAGGTGCTTCGTCCGCCTGAAGGCGGGACTACGTACCACTGGGGGCGGGCTTTGAGGGACCGCTCTTGTGGGGCTTGGAAGCCGCGATCCTAACCGGAGAGGCTCACTCCAACTTGGGAGGAAGCAGTTCGCCATCCATGGCGGCGGACTCGACGGGGAGTTCGGGCTCCTTGAAATCGACGGGGCCGCTGAAGAATCCCCAGAAACGGTTGCGCTTGGTTTTCTCAAACGCGACGGCTTGGTCGCGACCGGTCTTGATTTCGCGCAGGTCCTTCTCCCGGACTTCCACGACGGGAATGCGGGGAGCGGGCATCAGTTTGGCGATGGAGTCCTTCGAAACCTCGCCGAGCTTGGCGACGCCACTGCCCATCTTGGAGACGCCGGAAACGGTGGCATCCTTGAATTTGCCGACTTGGGCGCAGGACGCGAGGCTGAGTGCGGCGATGGCGCAGCAGAAGGGTTTCATGTGGCTAGGGGACTACGTTCGCGAAGACCCCCGACTTACTAACATCGGTGGGGGTGGCTGTCCAAAGGGATTCGATACGTGTACGCGGGGGATTGGAAGGTGCGGATCGGGGCGGGGAAGTTACCATCGCTTGATATTCAAGGGTGGTGAATCGATCGGCGTTTTTCGATGGAGGAATCAACCGCAGATGGAGGGGATTTGGGATATTGGAAAAAGGCAGGGGGGCGGGCTGTTGCGGCTGTTACCGGGGAAGGAGGATGAGGAAATTGCGGACCGGCTTGTTCCAGATCGGGCGTTCGTGAAGGGGGCCGCCTGGGACGGAGTTCGAGATCCAGAGGTCGGAGGAGCGGCCTCCGTCGAGATTGAGGGCGCTGCGGATTTTCACGCCGCCGATTTCCGATCCGGCGAGAGCGGTGGCGAGATCGGCAAGAGAGCAGGGGCCGGTGCGGGCGAGGATCCAGCCGGCGGTGCCGTCCCAGGCGATGAAGCTGCGGGCGGTGGAGCTTTTGGGGCTGAGGCCGGCGGTGGCTTGGCCGGATTCGGCGAGGAAGGGGCCGGCTTGGAGGATTTCGGAGGCTTGGCTGGGGTGTTCGCGGCGTTGAAGGGTGGGGGAGCCGCCGCCGGAGAAGAGGCCTGCGCCGAGGGAGGAGGCGCGGTTGAGGCTGCCGCTTTTCTTGCCGCCGGCGACAACGAGTCCGAGGGGCTTGCCCTCGGGGGTGAAGAAGCCGGCATTGATGGCGGCGATTCCGCGGTAGGCTTTTGCGGCGTGGGAGGCGTCGGGCCATTTTGAGCCGGGGCCGGCTTCTTGGTCGGCGACGGCGAGGCGGTGGGAGCGGCTATCGAAGCTGACGCCGCTGATGGAGATGCCGGCGAGAGAGGTCTGGACGGCGCGGGGGGACTGGAGGGCGGTTTCGGGTTTGGCGGGGGGTGGTGGAGTGGCTTGGGAAGCGGGCGGTGCCGCTTGGACGGATTCCGGTTTCGGAGCGGCGATGGGGATGGCTTCGGCCGGGTGCCTGGCGGCGCAAGAGACGAAGAGGAGGGAGGTCAGGGCGGTTTTCCAGAGCATGAGAGGAGGGAATACGGGGTGGGGGTGGTCTGCAAGGGTGATGGCGGCGGCGGCCTCCTGGTGCAGCGCTGGAGGCAAGCCCTTCCCCGGCCAAATCGATGGCATCTCACCCTCCGTTCTGTCAGGTCGGTCTTTCGGCATGTGAGCCGTCTGTGATGCGAAAACCAAAAGGTGTGGTTAGGCATTCCAAAGCGGCTGCGCCGCCATCGGGCTCACGCGGGATCTACCACAAACCATACTTGCCGTAGCCGACCGCGAAGAGACCCATGATCAAATTCGCGACCGCGTGCATGACCACGCAGGCTCCGAGGTTCTTGCTCCAGATGCAGAGCAAGTAAGTGAGCGAGCCGTAAACCAAGGCCCCTGCGTAATCCGTCGGCGAGTGGGCGACCATGAAGAGCCCGGTGACGATGGCGTAGGACTTCCACGAGGCTTGCCCGAAGGGGCGCTTCCAGTAGTCCCCTTCCCAATCCATGACGAAACGCATCAGAAAGGAGCGCCAGAAAATCTCCTCCACCAGCGCGACCACGACCACCGCCCGGACGAAGCGCATGACGAGCGCTGCCCAGTAAGCCGGCGTGCCATCGCCGAAGGCCTCGGCGGGATTGAAGCCTTTCGTCCGCGAAGCGAGGCCGAGCCACTTTTGCCAGCCCTCCGTCTGGCCGCTGAGACCGAGGCGGTCGTAGGCGAGGGTCGGCAGCAGCCAGAAGCCGATACCGACCGCACCGAAGACAACCCCGACCAGGCACCACTTGGCCGACCAACGAAAGTCATAGTACTTCCACCGGCAGGCCAGCAGCCAGAGGCAAGCCACGGTCTGCAACGGATACAGCCACTGCTCCGGCCAGTGCCGCCACCAAGGAGCGGCGGGATTGCTGGAACCGAAGAAGCTGGCGAAAATCTGCAGCAGCAGATTGAAGCCGATGAAGACGGCGAATGGCACCGCCTGGGCGCGGATCCACGCCTCGGTGCTGGCAGAAGCTTGCGGCTGCGATCCTGCGCTCATGGGAAGTCAGGGATCGCAGCCGTCCGTTCCGTTCAGAGCCGCCCCACGAAGCGCTCCATCTTGTCCATGGCCAGCTTCAAGTCATCGAAGCCGGTGGCGTAGCAGCAGCGCAGGAAGCCTTCACCGGAAGTCCCGAAGGCACTGCCGGGAACGGCGGCCACGCCTTCTTCTTCGAGAAGGCGCATGGCGAAGTCCTTGCTGGAGAGGCCGGTTCCGCGGATGTCCGGGAAGACGTAGAAGGCACCACCCGGGGAGTGGCAGCCGAGACCCATCTGATTCAGGCGCTTCACCAGGAAATCGCGGCGCTGGTGATAAGCCTCGCGCATCTTCGCGACTTCCGGCGCGCCGTTCTCCAGCGCTTCGATCGCGGCCATCTGGCTCACGATCGGGGCACAGAGCATCGAGTACTGGTGGATCTTCATCATCGCCTCCGTGATCGGCTGCGGCGCACAGGCGTAGCCGAGGCGGAAGCCGGTCATGGCGAAGGCCTTCGAGAAGCCGTGAAGCAGGATCGTCCGCTCCTTCATGCCCGGCAGCGCGGCGATCGAGACGTGCTCGCCGCCATCGTAGCGCAGTTCGCTGTAAATCTCATCCGTCAGCACGAAGATGTCATGCTCGATGCAGAGCTTGGCGATGCCTTCGAGATCCTCGCGATTGGCGGTCGCGCCGGTGGGATTGGTCGGGAAGTTGAGCATCAGCACCCGGCTCTTCGGCGTGATAGCCTTGGCGAGTTCCTCGGGCTTCAGCGAGAAGCCGTCGCGCTTGCGGGTGTGGACGCCGACGGCGGTGCCGTAGGCCATCACGATGCTCGGCGAGTAGGAAACGTAGCAGGGCTCGTGGTAGATCACCTCGTCACCCGGATTGACCAGGGCACGCAGGGCGATGTCGATGGCCTCGGAAACGCCGACGGTCACGAGCACCTCGGTCAGCGCATCGTATTCGACATGGAAGAAATCGCCGACGTAGCGGGCGATCGACTTGCGCAAGGCAGGCAGGCCGAGATTCGAGGTGTAGCTCGTATGACCCTTCTCGAGGGCGTAGATGGCGGCTTCGCGAATATGCCATGGAGTCGTAAAGTCGGGCTCGCCAACACCGAGGGAGATCACGCCCTCCCGGCCTTGGACAAGCTCGAAGAAATCGCGGATTCCCGAGCGGGGAATACCTGCGATCTGACGGGCGATTTTCTGCGAATAGTCCATATACTGACCCGGACCCTGCCGGGGGCGCGCATTTCAGGGGGAAAGCGCCCGGCGTCAACGGCGGGGAATGCGGACTTCGCATGGCAAACTTTGCAGGGGATTCGCACTTCGCATGGGAAACGGCACCTTGAGCCTCAGGAGCAACCACCGATCGAGATCAAGGTCGACGAGAAGAGATGACGCAGCCGGTTCCGATCAGATCTTGTCCGGCATCACTCCCGGCATCGCCTTCCAGACCGGTCCCTTCGGGTCGAATGCCGGAGACCCGCGACCCTCCACAGGCACGGTAGGCACCACATCGTCCACTTGGAAAAGGGGCAGGATCGGCGCGCCGCCCGGCTCGCTGTCATACTTCACCCCGTCCTCCTCGATCATGAGAGCGGCTCCGAATAGCCCTCCGAGCTCGCTCATCATGATCTCGATGGGATACTTCTGCCCGGCCCTCACGGTGAAATCCTTCCCGACCATCACGCCGCCGCGCTCGTTGTACTGCCCGCTGCCCGCGTAGTTGTAGCTCTTTACCGGGATGTCATAGCCGCCGCGACGCATCTCGCGCTCGAGCTGGCGATCCTCGGACTTGCCCGCCAGCACGGCGATGGAAGTGGCATCCCAAATCGCCCGGCCCAAGCCCGCGGAGTAGTCGCCGCCGTCCAGCACCACCTTGTTATTGAAGCGCACCACCATCACATTGTCCGCACGACCCACGAAGCGGAACTTGCCGGCCTTCGGCGCTGACACCATCCCGCGGTAGTGCGCCACCCAGTTCACCGGCTGCACATCCTTCGCGCAGCCGAAGGCCTCCGGGGCCAGGGCGGCGCTCATGATCGGGATATAAATCTTCGTCTGATAGAGCGTGTTCGGCGCCTTGTAGTATTGCTCCAGGATTTTGGTGCTCCACCGTCCGCTGCCGAGGAAGTCGGAGAGGATCTTGAGCGCCTCCGCTTCCTGCACGCCGGTGGCTTGGCCGTCCTTGGTCTGCTTCAAGTCGTAGAAGTTTCCGACCAACATGTTGTTCCCGGAGGCACTGAGCATGCCGAAGGGGCTCGCCGCCCCGCTGCCCCGGCTCATGCCCGGAGCCGTGCCGTCGCCAATGCCGGTGCCCTTGCCATTTCCCTTGCCGCCGCCGCTGCCCTGACCGCCCATCCCGCCGCTCGTGCTGGACCCGATCGGTTCGAGCGCGGCGATCCGCAGGTCGTCCGGCTCGGGCAGGCTTATCTTCGACTCGGCACCCACCGCGGCCACCCGCGAGAGTTCGGTCGGGATCATCCGTGCCTGGCGTTGCAAGGCCTTCGACTGGGAAGCCGGCGCGCCGCCACCGCCGGAATTCGGCATGAAATCCACCGTCTTCTCCGGAGGCTTGACCACCCGCAAAACCCAGAAGACGCCGATGACCAGCAGGATCACATGGAGGAGGACGGAGATCGAGAGAGAGCCGCCGCCCAGCCGCTTCCAAACGGAACGCTTCGCGGGGATCACGCGGGCAGCTGGTGGTGCCTCATGGGCGTGGTCAGGCTGGGTCATTTCGGGAGACGGGAGACTTGGGTTCACCCTATTGATGGCAGATCCGGGCGAGCGCGTACAGCTACGAATTATCATAGGAGAAACCGGGTACGGCCTGCCCTCCCGCACCCAGCCAATCCAAGTCCCCCTTGCCTAATCCCCGGGGGAAGCTTCCCTTCAAGCATGCCGCCACCCTTCGTGCCTTTTTCCTCCGTGCACGGCTGGGCGGTGGTTGTAGGCTTCGCGTGCATTGCCATCTTGGTCCTGCTCGGCAAATCCGGGGAGAAGAACGAACGGATCGCCCGCTTCATCCTCGCCCTGCTTTGCTTCTCGGCCTTCGGTTACTCGCAGGCGGCGTGGCTTGCTTTCGGCGGCCCGCGGGATCTCGATAGCATCTTGCCCCTGCACCTGTGCGACGTGGCGGCCATCACCGGCGGCTTCGCCCTGCTGACGGGAAAACGCCTGCTGGCGACGCTCACGTATTTCTGGGGCTTGGCGGCGACGATCCAGGCACTCGCGACCCCGGCGATCACGATCGGCTTCCCTCACCCCGCCTTCGTCTCCTTCTTCGTCCACCATTTTGCGATCGTGGGCATCGCCTTCTACCTGCCGATCGTGCTCGGCTGGCGGGCGGAGCGCCCCTGGTGGAAGGATCCGCTGAGAGCCCTCCTGTGGGGAAACGCCTACCTCCTCATCGCCATGGCCGTGAACCTGTGGCTGGGCACGAATTTCGGCTTCGCCGCACACAAGCCGGTCAATCCCAGCCTGCTGGACCATCTGGGGCCTTGGCCGGTTTACCTGATCTGGATGCAGGTGCTGGCGGGATTGTTCTTCTCCCTGCTGGCCCTGCCGGTGTTGCGCCGCCCGGGGAAATGATTTGGTCGCGGGAGAATTCGGCCTTATATCGCCCCCGATGAGCGAAGCCGCCGCCGACAAGCAGAAGCGCCCCCGGGTCAACGTCCGCCGTCCGGACGTGATGACCCAGGTCAATGCCGAGGTCGAGCGGCACTACCGGTCCTCGATCGTAGAGAAGATCCGCGGCAGCGGCGGCGAGATCACCATCGGCAATACCACGGTGCGCCTGGCCCAGCAGTTCGGCTTCTGCTACGGCGTCGAGCGGGCGATCGACCTGGCCTACGCCGCCCGCCGCGTTTTCCCGGACCAGCGGATTTACCTGATCGGCGAAATCATCCACAATCCCGAGGTCAATCGCCAGCTCGTCGACATGGGCATCGTTTCGCTGCCTTGGAAGGAACTGAGCGATGACTACGACAAGTTGAGCCCGGAGGACGTGGTCATCGTGCCCGCCTTCGGCGCGCCGACGAACTTCATGGAGAAGATCGAGGAGCGCGGCTGCTACGTGGTGGACACCACCTGCGGCGACGTGATGAAGGTCTGGCGCCGGGTCCGCAGCTACGCCAAGGACGGCATCACCTCGATCATCCACGGCAAGGCCGGCCATGAGGAGACCCAGGCCACCGCTTCCCGCGCGATGGGCGACGATGGCAAGGGCCATTACCTGATCGTGCTAACCCTCGATGAGACGGACGCGGTCTGCCGCTACATCCGCGAGGGCGGCGGTGACAAGGAAGCCTTCCTGAAGCGCTTCGCGCATGCCGCCTCGAACGGCTTCGATCCGGATCTCCACCTGACCAAGGTCGGCGTGGCGAACCAGACCACGATGCTCAAGAGCGAGACCGAGGAAATCCAGCGCCGGGTCCGCACCGCGGTCGTCGCGCGCGATGGCAACGCGGACAGCTTCATCTTCTTCGATACGATCTGCGGTGCCACCCAGGAACGGCAGGACGCACTCTTCGAGATGCTGCGGCGGCCGATGGATATGCTCTTCGTCGTCGGCGGCTACAACAGCTCGAACACGACGCACCTGGTGGAGATCGGCGAGCAATCGCTGCCGACCTTCTTCATCCGCAATGCGGCCTGCCTCGAATCGCTGAAGCAGATCGTCCACTTCGACCTGCACGAGAAGTCGGAAATCGCCAGCAGCTACCCCTCCGTCCTGATCGGCGAGCAGGCGGTGGTGATCGGCATCACCGCCGGCGCCTCATGCCCGAACAACCTGATCGAGGACACGATCTTCCGGATCTTCGACATGCGCGGGATCTCGCGGGAAGCGGTGAAGGCGGTGTGATCGAAAGCGCCGTCGCTTGGCTGCCTGCCTTTCCGTGTCGCGGGCAGCGGGGGACCACTCTGCGGGCCGGGTGGCTCCGCGGTCCCAGGGGGGCCGTCCGTCACTAGTGACGTTGGGATTGTCGGGAGGACGTGGATGTGCCGGGGCGAGCTGTTAGGGACCGTTCTGCCCGGCGGTGCCGCGGCGCTCCCAGTGGGGCCGTCCGTCATTGGTGACGTTGGGATTGTCGGGAGGACGTGGATGTGCCGGGGCGAGCTGTTAGGGACCATTCTGCCGGCGGTGCCGCGGCGCTCCCAGTGGGGCCGTCCGTCGATTGCGGTGCCGGCCCCTACCTCGCCGGGCGCTGCGTCGCAAACGAGATGTTCCAGATGCCCGCCTTCTGGCAGATATCCACCACCGTCACGATCTTCTGGAAGTCCGTGGTCTCATCTCCGCGCAAGCGCACGGGCTGATCGCGGCCGTGGAGCTTGGCGATCGCGGAGAGCTTTTCACCGAGCTGCGCCTGGGTCATCGCTTGGCCTTCCACGACGACCTCGCCGCTGTCGCGGACATTGACGATGATCTCGCCGCGGGCGCGCTTGGTGTCCGCGCCTTCCTGGGCCTTCGGCACGGAGACCTTGAGGTCCATCTCCGAGCGGTGGAACTCGAAGGTGACGATGAAGAAGATGAGGAGCTGGAAGACGACATCCAGCATCGGCGCGAGCTGCAGCTCGGCCGGGGCCATCTTGTGATTGCGGAACTTCATCGGGCGGCGGCGGAAGTCAGATCCCGTGGAGGTCCGGACGGTCGTCGGTGAGCGGGGAGGGGACCGGCATCGCGTAGTCCTCGCGCGTGCGGCGCGGGGCTGCGGCGGGATTTTGCGTGGCGGCGTGGCGATCGACCTGGGTCCGCAGGATCGAGATCAAGTGGGTGGCCGCGCCTTCCAGATCGGAGATCAGCTTCTGCACCTTGCCGCGGAAGTAGGCGTAGAACATCAGCGCGGGCAGGGCGATGGCGAGGCCGCCGGCGGTGGCGATCAGCGACTCGGAAACGCCGCTGGCGAAGGCCATCTGGCGGGCCCCCTGGAAGCCGCCGTCCGAGACGTGGTAGAAGGACTTGATCATCCCCATGACCGTGCCGAGCAGGCCGACCATCGGCGCGATGGCCCCGATATCGGCGAGGTAGGAGACGCGGGTGGTGAGCATGCTGGCCTGGCGCGAGCCCTCGGCCTCGGCGACGTCGCGGACCTCGGCGAAGGTCGCGCCGCTGTTCTTGGTCATGAATTCCAGGGCGCGCTGGGAGATCCGGGCCATGCACTCGTTACGGCGGCCGCAGTAGGCGATCAGGCCGAGGTAGTCATTGCGGCGGATCAGGGCTTCCGCGTTGTTCATGAAGCGGTCGCTGACCACGGCATTGCGCCGCAGCAGCATCAGGTAGAGCAGGATCATGACCACCGTCATCACCGACATCACCGCCAGAATCGGCATGGTGAAGCCGCCGGCGTGGTAGATGTGGAAGAGGTCGATCTCCTGCTTCGGCGGCGGGGTTTCCTCCGCCGCTGCGGCGAGGGCCGGCAGAAAGGTAGCCGCCATCGGGATAATCGTGCGCCACATCATGGAAGCGCGGAGTCTAGCGGCGCGATCCCCGGACGCAAGCGCCGCGAAAGGCAGAGTGGAAGGCGGGGGAAAAGGCAGGAGTGCCGAGTGATCAGTGAGCAGTGATCAGTGGGAAGAAAGACGTCCGCGAGGAGACGGCGCCGATCCCGGGTCCGCATTTTTCTTACACTGATCACTGCTCACTGATCTCTCGGCACTTTCCGGTCCTTCCCCCCTTGCACACGGCGGCATCCCGCATTCCAATGAGGATGTGGCCGCGGAGGCATGTAAGGAAAAACTCAGAACGGTGCCTCACCAGCCCGGCGTCTACCTCATGAAGGACCGTCTGGGCTCGATCATTTACGTGGGGAAGGCCCGCGATCTGAAGAAGCGCCTGACTTCCTACTTCCTTGCCTCCCGCAAGACCCGGGCGGATCTGAAGACGCGGGCGCTGATCGATACGATCGTCGATTTCGAGTTCCACCTGGTCCGCAACGAGGCCGAAGCGCTGCTGCTGGAGGGCAAGCTGATCAAGGATTACCGGCCGCGCTACAATGTGGCTTTCCGCGACGACAAGCGCTTCCTGCTGGTGAAGATCCAGCCCAGCGAGCCGTGGCCGCGCTTCGTGCTGACGCGGATGAAGAAGGACGACGGCGCGCGTTACTTCGGGCCTTTCGCCCACTCGGGAGCGCTGCGCGCGACGATCTCTTGGCTGAACCGGAAGTTCGGCCTGCGCGCCTGCCGTCCGCTGAATCCCGGCGAGAACGATTACCGGCATTGCAATGCGGACATCATCCGCAATTGCTCCGCACCCTGCATTCTGCGGATCACGCGGGAGGATTACCTGCGGCGGATCGACGAGGCCTGTCAGGTGCTCGATGGCAAGGGCCGGCGCGAGATCTTCAGCGATCTGGAGGCGGACATGGTGAAGGCGGCGGAGCGGCTCGACTTCGAGAAGGCCGCGCTGCTCCGCGATGTGGTGGACAACCTCCGCAAGACGCTCAACCCGACGCGGCAGTTCACACGCGGTCGCGGCGTGCAGACGACGGTCAAGCCGACCGAGGACCTGGCCGATCTCGGCGAATCGCTGGGTCTCGAGGGGCCGCCGCGGGTGATGGAGTGCTTCGATATCTCGAACGTCTCGTCGAACCACATCGTGGCCTCGATGGTGCGCTTCACCGATGGCAAGCCGGACAACCAGAACTACCGCCGCTACCGGATCCGGACGGTGGCGGGGCAGGACGACTTCGCCTCGATGGCGGAGGTGATCCGCCGCCGCTACTCGCGGGTGCTGGGTGAGAATGCGGAGGCGAATCCGGACGATGAGTTTTCGCAAGAGGATCCGGTGGAATTGCAGCGGCGGCTGGCGCGGGAAGGCCGCGCGAAGATCGTGCTGCCGGACCTGGTGATCGTGGACGGCGGCAAGGGCCAGCTTTCGATGGCGGTGCGGGAGCTGCGGAATCTCGGCTTGTATGACCTGCCGGTGATCGGCCTGGCCAAGGAGCGCGAGGAGGTCTTCTTCCCCGGCGAGAGCGCGCCGCTGCTGATCCCGCACGACCGCGGTGCGCTGAAGCTGCTGCAGCGGATCCGCGATGAGGCGCACCGCTTCGCCAACGGCTACAACGCGCTGCTCTACCGGCGGCGGATGAAGGAGAGCCTGTTAGACGACTGCCCCGCGGTCTCGCCGAAGAAGAAGCAGGTGCTTCTTCAGAAGTTCGGCAGCGTGGCGCGGATCCGGAAGGCGAGTGTGGCGCAGATCGCGGCGCTGCCGGGGATTTCCGAGAAGTCGGCGGAAGCGATCCTGGAGTGGCTGGGGTGAGGGTCGCACGCTTTCAGTGTGTAAAAATTTCCGATAGGCCCGCATTGCGGCCATACGGAAAAGTGCTCAGCCCACGCTGAAGTCGGAGGCCGATCGGCCCCAAACTTGAGGACGGAATTTACCTAAAATGATTATGAGCTTGAATACTGCTGATTTAAGCAGTATTGTGTTATTAGTTCCAGTGCAAGCCCTCACTCCGACCCAATCCAACCTACTGGCTTTCATCCGAAGCCAAGTAGCTGTGAACGGCCGTCCTCCGACCCACGACGAGATGGCGATTCACTTCGGATGGAAGAGTTCCTTCACTGTCCGCCAGCATCTGGCTTTAATTGAAAAAAAGGGAGCGCTGGTCCGCGAGAGGGGGAAGGCACGCGGCATTCGTTCGCTTCAGCAGTCCCGAGAAAATGGTATTCCCCTTCTAGGCACCATACCGGCCGGCCCACTTTCAGAAGCGATAGAAAGCGCCGACGAAATCCTGGCGGTGCCGCCGGGGATGTTTGCCGGAAAGCACCTTTTCGCCTTGCGGGTCAACGGGGACAGTATGAAGTGCGCGGGCATCCACGATGGCGATATCGCGGTGATCAACCCGCAACCGGAGGTCCGGGACGGAGAGATAGCGGCAATTCTTCAGCAAGACGATTCCACCTTAAAGCGAGTGTACAGAACTTCCTCGGGACTGTTTTTGAAAGCCGAGAATCCCGATTCAAGAGACATCCCCATCCCTGCCGCCGAAGCCGAGAACTGCCGGATTGCTGGTCGTCTGGTGGGCATCATCCGCCAAAAGATCTGACCGATGAGGAGCCCTGCACAAAAAGACGCCAGCAGATTCGGATTAGGCAATGTGTCCTCCGAGATTTATTTCACGTCGTTTGAAGAGGCGGCGCGCGAGTCTGCAAAGCAACCTGTAATGAGGGGGCAACTCCACCACATTCGGAAAGCATTCGATGCCTTGGAAGTGGATGGGATACTTTGTGTGGACGGTAGACCTACCGTCTATTTCAAAGACTTTCCTAAACCTTTGTCACGAGCGGCGGTCAATGAAGAGCAGCGCCGCTGTTGGAATCAAGGAACAGCCACAGTGTTAGTGCTGCGCGACCCGCAGACTGTCTATCTATTGTCCGGTCTGATCCCGCCGAACCGGGACGAAGATGAACCGATAGGGGACCATGCGGCATTGATTCGCGACTTTAAATGGAGTGCGAACGTGCTTGGGCAGCATCGGCTAGTTGAGTCCATTGCATCGGGGTACTATTATCGCGAACACCAAGAGAAATTTTTTGAGAAGGCCCAAACGGTCGATCATTTCCTCGTCGCGATGCTCGGGGAGCTTGCAGGCAAGCTGAACACTTCAGGAGAGCGTGCTGATCTTAAGCACATCCATGCTTTCTTGGGGAGATTGATATTTGCTTGTTATTTGATTGATAGGAAAATTATCAGCTTGGCTGATTATGATTTCATTAGGAAGAAAGACGTAAGGAATCTCGCTCAGTTTCTCGAAAGCTGCCCAGCTTCAGAAGCAGTCGAACTTCTGTTCGAAAAGCTTTTCCCGGCGCTGAAGAAGGAATTCAATGGTAGCACCTTCGAGGGTCACTTCGAAGAGGAACGTAAGATTATAGGTGCAGGGAAGGTCGATCTGCTTCTGAGTTTCTTCAAGGGCGAGGACATGAACTCTGCGCAGATGAATCTGGCTTTCTGGGTCTTCGACTTCTCGGTGATTCCGGTGGAAACGATCAGCGCGATCTACGAGAAATTTTTGGAAAGCGAGGATCTCCAAGGTAAAAACGAAAAAGGTGCTTTCTACACGCCAAGGCATTTGGCGGAGTTGGTGGTAGCTGAGACGGTCGATCAATGTCCGAGTCTGTTAGGCAAGCGTTTCCTTGATCCGAGTTGTGGATCAGGTATCTTCTTGGTCATCCTTTTTAACCGCTTGGCGGAAGAGTGGATGATTGAAAATCCCGATGCTTCTTTCGCGGAGCAGATCCGCGAATTGCCGAAGCTCTTCGGAAACTTAAGGGGGGTCGATGTAAATGCCACGGCATGCCGGATCACATGCTTCAGCCTCTACATCGCTCTATTGGATCAATTTCTTCCCCGAGATCTCAAGCGGCTGAAAACAGAGGCGGGCTTGGGGAAAAGGAGGCCACTTCTCCCAGAACTGCTCGTCGCCGCGGGTAAGCGCAAGTCCATCGAATTTCCTACTGTTGTTGAAGGGAATTATTTCGATCCGCAGCTCCGCATCGACGGGAAATTTGACTTCATCGTTGGAAACCCCCCTTGGGTTTCGCGGAAAGGATCTAGTGGTGAAGTCGCGGCATGGATGAAGAGCGCTGCCTGCCCGGTAAAAGGGAAGAGTTCCGCCCTAACTCAAGATCAGATTGCTCTTGCCTTTCTCTGGAAGGTGCCTGGCGATTTGGCGGAGAACGGCACAGCAAGCTTGCTTTTGCCATCGCAATTGATCCTCAATAAGAGCGACAGCTTCCAAAGCGAGTGGTTTCGCAGGTTTTCGGTTTCTCGTCTGCTGCAGCTTGCGGACTTCCGGCGGTTCCTCTTCGAAAATGCGATACGGCCGTGCTTCGTGCTTCGGTTCCATAGTGCAGAGCCAAAGTTGAGCGACACGATGGAATACATCGTTCCGAAGGTGACGCGGAATGATCCGAGGACTGGCCTCATTGTTGCAAACGCTGAGGATCGGAAATTTGTGCGTCTGGAAGAGCTACTGGCTGCGGCTGGGCGGAAAGAAGCATCGTTAGTATGGAAGACCAGACTGTGGGGTACACATTGCGATTTAAAGCTAATCGATTGCCTTTCGACACTGCCAAAGCTTGGCGATCATGCCGGTACACCGAAGCAAGGAAAGCGTTGGGTGAAGCGGCAGGGATTTCAGCCTTGGTGTCAAGCAGGCTACGACGCTTCTCCCGAGACCTATGGGGAGCCGAAGCAGATCGGAGGCTCTTTGGATGATCCGTTTGTGAAGACGGAAGCCCTACCCGAATTTTTCCTCGAACCTGGAGAATGTTCGACTCTTCGCGAACGCTTGAGCTCCCTGATCTGTAAGGAGCCCAAGAGCGCCCCAGAAAAAGATCGGGAAGCCAGCTTGGAAGGGTTTCGGAGACGGCCTTCGGGTGCCTTCAATCCTCCCATGGTTTTGGTCAACAACGGGTTTACCCGTTTCGCTTATGTCGATTTTAAAGTCTTTTATCAAGATTCGTTGACCGGTATTCAGGGAAAGGCGAATGATATGGATCTGCTCCTGTTTCTTGTTGCGCTCCTGCGATCAAAGCTTGCAAGATACTATTTGTTTCATACATCTAGTTATTTGGGCATCGAGCGCGATAAGGTCGAGGTCCACGAGCTGCTTCGGCTTCCTTTCCCGATTATCGGGGAAAATGGTTTCGACGATAAGGACGCGCGCGGCGCATTCGATTCTATTGTTTCAAAGACTCGAGCCACCAAGCAACGATTGGAAAGTCTCGCCATGGAAAAAAATTCCGGGGTGTTGCAACTGCGCGGGGGCGATTATCAAGAACTTCGGGAAGAGATGATCTCTCAGTTGGAAGAGGAAATCGAGCCGCAAATTTATCGCTATTTTGGCCTCAGTGAAGATGATGTGTCCCTCGTCGAGGATACGTTTTTTGTGAGTAATAAGAGCTATACTCCCGTTCATCCCTACGATTCACTTCCGACCCTTGCGGAAACGAAAGAAGGTGACAGGAATGCCTTCGCAGCTTCTCTCTGCGGCTCGCTAAATCGCTGGATACAAATGGGTTCCATGAAGAATCGGCGGCAGTCTCAATTTTTTGCTGCCGAACATGTATGTCTGCCGAACTCTGGCCTCGCAGTGATGATTCTCCGTCGATCATTACGAGAAGCGACTCCCAAAAAAGCTATCATTACACCGGAATTGACGGAGGCAGTGGAAGGCGTGATGCGAGAGAGTAGCACAGAGCGCGGTGCGTTTAGCTTCCGTAGGAACATACTCCACTTTGGCAAAGATGCCATCTATATCGTTCGACCAGATCTTCTAGTGCATTGGACGCGGACGGCAGGTCTGAATACCGCGGAAGCCATTTACGGGTCCATCGTTTCTGCAAAAACGAAGCCGATTAAAAAATGAATGTAGCGGGACATCCGGATCTTTGGGCGGATATGTTTCCGCTGGAATACTTGCCGGCGGTATTCCAGATGATACTGAAAGAGTGGCCCAATTTCACGCGTCCCAGTTCTGCAAGGAGATTAGAAAATCAGATTTCAAATCGTTTCGTGGGCCATCTCAAGCAAGTCGCTCGAGTGGCACGAACGCCGTTTAATTTTAAATATCGCTCAAAAATTGCCGATCCTCAAGCCGACTCTGAAAGTGGAGAGTTGGATATTGAGGTCTTCACTGGCTTGGATACAGATGTTTACTTCGCCTTTGAATGCAAGCGGTTGTTTAACAGGATCGGAGCCTCTGAAGCCGGGAAATATGTTGGTAATGGCGGGATGGGCTGTTATCTAACAGGTCAATACAGCGGTAGTGCGAATTGTGGTGGAATGATCGGTTATGTAATGACCGGAGATCCAGTGAAGGCAGAGCATGTAGTGCGTGAGACGATCGAATTGAAAAAAGAAGAGTTGCGCCTGTTAGATCCGTTTTCAATGTACCCTTCAAGCCTCATACCCGACGAGGGCCGGGTCTCTCAGACCCTGCACGCTATGGGGGACGAAGTCTTTACGATCTACCACATCTTCTTACCCTACTCGGCCGGGCCGTCGGGAGCGCCGAAAGGTCAGTGATAGGCAAGTTTTCTTGACTGTGTATCATCTGACTCGAAGCATTTTATGGAGGCAATTAAGAGGCCAACGCTTAGTAGATGCGATTGGCTAGCCTAATTGGTGGACAGCCATCCAGAAGTATTCGAGTTCGGTGATCTCGAGTTTTCCGCTGAAGGGATCGAGCGTCATGCGAAGCTCCTCCGGGGTCGGAAAGTTCTTCAGGACCTCATGGCTGCTGCCATCGGCGAGGCGGCGGATCTGGTAGGTGTTTCCGGCTCCATCCCGGCGATGCACGGGAGTGCTGCTGCCCTCCACGAAACGGTTGTCGATGAAGGCGACCAGTGCGCCGGGCTTCAGGCGGGCGTGGAAGCCGGTGAGGAAGGCATGGAGTTTTTCGAGGGGCACGTGCGACCACCAGAAACCGGCGAAGCCCGCATCGAAGTCGCGGCGGAGGTCCGGCAGGGCGAGGGAGTCGGCGGTGGCGAATTCGACCTTCGCGGCGTCTAATGTTTTGGAGCGAGCGACATCGAGGGTCTCGGGATTGATGTCGGTGGCGAGGATGCTGTTCGCCGTGGAAACGAAGCATTCCGTCCAATAGGCGGTGCCGCAGGAGATCTCTAACACATCGCGCCCGGCGAAGAGGCTGCGGCACTTGTCCCGCAGCACTTGCAGGTCCGCCTGGCGCTCGGGCTTGGCGTAGACCTTTTCGTATTCCGTGGCGCGGCGGGCGTAGTATTCGATCACGATGCAGGCGGCGATTCTGCCAGGTACTCGTCAAAGGGCCGGGTGTAGAGCTGCCAGTGGAGCAGCATGGCCACCGCGAGCGAGATCAGGGAGACGACGATGGCGAAGTAATCCGCAGTGCCCGAGCCGATCCCGGCGAGCGCGAGGAAGGTAGCGATCCCGGTCGTAGCATAGAAGAATCCGAAGGCCCACGAGGCATGCTTCCGGGCCCAGGGGCGTCCGAGCAAGAGCGCGCACCCCGGGTGGAGGAAGAGCACGCAGGCATTGAAGCGGAGATGGCCCGCCAGCAGGGAGGCGATGACATCCCAGATGCCCCAAAGCCCGATCAGGCAGAGGAGGAGGGAGATGATGACGACACGTTTCGACATCGCAGGCCGGGGCAGCGTCTCATTCCTCGGTCGGTTCGTGAAGGAGAAATGCCGCTGTGGGCAGGCAGCCTGCTGCCGTGAAGCACGCGCGATGGCGTTTCTCGTTTAGGTCCGCGGTCGGGAATTGCTCGGGCTCCCGTTGCAGCGCCCCTCGCAGCAGGCTGCATCGGGACAGCGGCAGCAGGCTGCGCGCAGTCCACGGCGGCGGGGCCGCGGAAGGCGAATTCACCGGGCCGCCTCGAACGCGATCTCCACCACGCGGAATTTTGCGCCGAGCTGGCCGGGGTGGGTGAGGGTTTGGAAGGCGCGCAGCTCCTTGCCCACATCGGTGCGGCCTTCGAGCGAGAGCAGCCAGGGTCGGGCGAGTTCGGTGAGGAAGACGCCCTGGCGTTCGTCGCGGATCACCCTGCCACCCATGGCTTCCGCGGCTTCGGCGAGAGCGGTGAAATCGACGTGCGCGGTGATGTCGATTTCGCCCGGGGTCAGCAGCGGGTCTTCCGCGGCGCGGTGGCGGGAGAAGGTGCGCAGGGTGCCGGTAGTACGGGATTCATGGTAGTAGTCGGCGCGGTCGAAGCCGTAATCGAGCCACAGCATCCGCCCGCCGCGCATGCCGGTGGCCATCGTGCGGAGGAAGCTTGGGAAGTTGTCGCGGATCTCGGTGCGGTAGCCGGCGGGGTGCAGGGGCAGGGGAGCCACCAGATCCGCCGGGGCGGGGCCGAGGGCTTTCCAAGCGAAGGCATCGCCCGCGAGATCCACGCCGAGTTCCAGCCAGCCGCTGCCATCGGACTCGATGACACGGAAAGGCAGGGCGTCGAGCACCTCGTTCCCGAGCACGAAAGAGGGCAGGGGATCGTCGGCGAGGAGGTCGGCGGAGGGCAGGACCCGGATCTGCGGAGCGCGGGCGCGGAGGGCTTCCGCCAGCTGCGGGAGCGGCTCGATGATGATGTATTCCAAGCCGGGGAGGTCGAGGCTGCCGAGAATGTCCTCCGCCAGGCTGCCATCGTTCGCCCCGGCTTCCACGATCCGCCAGCGGGCGGGGCTGCCGGCTTCCCGCCACCAGCCGGAAATATGCGCAGCCAGCAGGCGTCCGAAGAGCGGCCCGGTGCTCACGCTGGTGAAGAAATCCCCGCCGCGCCCGACCTGTCCGGCGGGGCGGGCGTAGTAGCCTGCCGCGGGGTCGTAGAGGGCCGCCGACATAAAATGCTGGAAAAGCAGCGGACCGCGGTGCAGTATTTCCTCACGCAGCCGGGCGGCCAAGCCCGGCATTGCACCTCCGGCCTCCGGCGAGTATGCGGGGGGCGCGCCGGAGGGGTTCCGGGAATTGTCACGAAAGTAGTCCGCCATGGCCAACAAGGAAAACGTACCGCGGAACAAGGTGAGGAAGCGCCGCTTCTACAAGCGCAAAGGCTTCTGGTTCGGCTTGTTCTTGTTCACTCTGATCAGCGGCGTCATCGGCTACCTCGGTGCCGAGTATTACACGCGGCCTTACCGCGAGCGTGCCGAGACCTACGACATGGCGCGGATCAACGACCTGGAAATCCCCAGCGTGATCTTCGACCGCCACGGCAAGGAAATCGGCCGGATCTTCGTGCAGAACCGCAGCGTGATCCCGATCGCCGAGGTGCCCCAGATTTTCATCGAGGCGCTGAAGGCGGGTGAGGACCAGCGTTTCATGGTCCACACCGGCGTCGACTTCATCGGCGTGGCGCGCGCGGTCTGGCTGAATGCCCAGGCCGGGGAAACGACCCAGGGTGCGAGCACCATCACCCAGCAGCTCGCGCGGAATGCCTATGATCTGGAAGCGGAGCGCAAGGTCCGCGGCGAATCCGGCATGGAGCGCAAGATCGTGGAGGCCTTCCTGGCCCGGCGGATCGAGAAGCACTTCCGCAGCAAGCCGCAGATCCTGGAATTCTACCTGAACCGGATCTACTTCGGCAGCGGCTACTACGGCATCCGCTCGGCCTCGCTCGGCTATTTCGGCAAGGAGCCGAAGGATCTCACGGCTCTGGAAAGCGCGGCGATCGTCGGCTGCATCAAGAACCCGACCGGGCTTTCCCCGCTGAACAATCCCGAAGGCAACCGCAAGTCGCGCAACCTGGTACTCGGCCGGATGGCGGAGGCCAAGGCGATCACCAGCCGCGAGGCCAGCACGCTCTCCGGCGAAATCCTCAAGCTCAATCCCAAGCCGCTGCAGCGCGGCACCACCCACCTCTACGAGCGCATCGCCGATGAGATCCGCCTGGCGCTGGGGCCGGAAGCCTTGGCCGCCGGCGGTTTCCGGATTCATACCTCGATCGATGCCGGGGTCCAGGCGGCGATGGAGAAGAGCCTGCGCCAGAGCTTCGAGCGCGCCGAGGCGGTGCCCGGCTACGCCAACCAGAAGCGCGCCGATTACAAGAAGTCCTCCGGGCAGCCTGCGGAGTATCTGCAAGGCGCGGGCCTGATGGTGGACCACGGCACCGGCGAGGTGCTGGCCCACGTCGGCGGACGCGATTATTCGGACGTGCCGTATGACATGATCGAACTCGGAAGGCGCCCGCTCGGGACCGCCTTTCTGCCCTTCACCTATGCCGCGGGCCTGAAGCAGGGGCTGACCCCGGCCACCGCGGTGGACGACGAGTGGATGGATACCCGTTTCGTGGGCATCGGCGGCAGCGAGGGGGTGCTGGCCGAGTGGGGGATGGAAGTCTTGAAGCCCGGCCAGCCGGAGGGCCGGATCAGCGCGCGGCGGGCCTTGGAAAGCTCGAAGATCGGTGCCTCGATCCGCTTCGCGCAACAGGCCGGCCTGCAGCATGTGGCGGACGCGGCGGAGGCCTTCGGCCTGCCGATGAAGAATGCGGAACTGCTGCCGCGGATCGCGGTCGGTTGGGAACCCGCTTCGATGAAGGATGCGGTGCGCGCGATTTCCACCTTCGGCCGCAATGGCACCACCGCGCCGCGCACTTTCACCTATGTCGACCGTGTGGAGAATGCCGAGGGTAGCAATGTCTACCGGCGCAAGATCGAGGTCCCGGTGAGGCTGGAACCGGTCGACGAGGCCACCTCCTACATGGTTCACAGCATGCTCCGCGGCAGCATGGAGCGCGGCAGCGCGGCGGGTCTGGGCGAGATGCTGGTCGAGAAGCCCTTCGGCGGGGCGGGCAAGACCGGGACGACCAACGATTTCTCCGACAATTGGTTCCTGGGCTACAATGGCCGGGTCGCCTGCGGCGTCTGGCTCGGCTTCCTGCAACCCGGCAAGTCGATCTACCAAGGGGCCTTCTCGAAGGACCTGGCGATGCCGGTGTGGGCGGAGGCGATGAATGCTTGCGCCAAGGATTTCGGCGGCAAGGTGATCCCGCAGCCGGAGAGCATCGCGGAAGTGAAGCTGTGCCGGGTCTCCGGCCAGCGCGCCACGCCGTATTGCTACGAGACGGTGGTGGATCCCGCGACCGGCCGGCCGCGGACCCGCTCGGCGGAGTTCACCGAATTCTTCCGCAAGGGCTCGCAGGCCATGCCGTTTTGCCCGATCCACTCCGGCGCGGACCATGTGGAAGGAGACGCCGTATCGGTCGGGCTCAGCCAGATGGCGGTGATCGACAGCACCCCGGTGCGCTCGAAGGAGCCGGTGTTGATCGGAGAAGACCCCTATTTCACCGAGCAAGTGATGCTCGACGGGATGGAACGCCAGCCGACCCGCAGCAGCACCAACGTGCTCGACAGCTTCGACTTGGGCGACGGCGAGAAGCCGCTGCAACTGCCGTGGCCCAAACGCCTCAAGATCCAGCCGGAGTGAGTTTCACGTGGCGGAGCAACCGTGGGCGTTTCTTGTTCCGCGGCAATCCGACCGGTGCCAATACAATTTTCAGAACCGCGAATGGACGCGAATTCTGAAATAGATGAGGGTGATTTTTCGAGCGGCCACACCACCCGCCCCGGGTGCCCGGAAAAAATGGCATTTTTATTCGCGTCCACTCGCAGTTCAAATCTCCGAATAGCAGCCGTATCGCCTTTCAAAACCCCTTCTTGGCAAACGCCCGCGTAGCGGTGATGATCCGTCCTGTCGTTATGATCCGCCTTCTTCTCTGCCTCGCCGCAACGGCGACCGCGCTTGCCCAGCAGGTGCCGCGCGCCCAGCCGGTGGACGAGAATGAAGCCGCGCCGCCGCCGCGCCCCGATCCAGCGGCGGACTGGTATGCCCACGGCAAGCGCCTGCACGATTCCGCGAAAGCCAGCGCCATCGTCGACCAGAAGCTGGATCGCTACACCCAGGCGATCTCGGTGCTGAGCCGCTTCATCGAAGAGAAGCCGAACGACCCGAATGCCGAGGCAGCCTGGTGGTATCTGGGGGAGAGCTACTACGGCTGCGGCCGGGTGGACGATGCGCGGCGCTGCTACCACGGGATCATCAGCCGTTTCGGCAAGGGCGGTTTCGCCAGCGCCGCGGCGTTCCGGCTGGCGGTGGACCATTTCAACAACCGCCAGTATGCGCTGGCCGCGCCGCTCTTCGAGAAGATGGTGGCCGTCTCGACCGCGCCGGACCACCGCTTGAAAGGGCTTTTTTACGCGGCCTTTTCCTATGAGCTGCAGGGCCGCACCCGCGAGGCCACCGAGTATTACCGGAAGGTGATGACGGACCCCGAGCCGCTCAATCCTTTCCTCAGCAAGACCCAGCTCCACCTCGGCAAGCTGCTGGCGCGGGCGGAGAAGCTGGATGAAGCGCTGCCCCTGCTCGACCAGGCGGTGATGTCGCGCAGCCCCTCCGACGTCCGCGGCCCGGCCGCCGTCGAAGCCGGCATCGTCGCCGCCAAACTGGGCCAGGCGGACGTCTCCGACAAATACCTGATGCTGGTGCTGAATACCGCCGGGATGGAGGCTTACCGCCCGGACGCGCAGATCGCGCTGATGAATGCGCGCTACGACAGCAAGCAGTATGGCGAGGTGATCTCGATCTTTCTGCGCAGCGCGGAGAAGGCCGCCGGCGAGCAGGAGGCCCGCCGCCTGATGGTCGCGGCCAAGTCCTACATGGAGCTGGAGCGGAACGTGGAGGCGCTGGAGCTTTTCCGCGAGGTCGAGAAGCTGATGTTGCCGAACAACATCCATGCCTTCGAGGCAAACTACTTGCGAGTGCTCTGCTTCTACCGGATCGAGGGCCGCCATATCCCGGACCAGGTTGATGCTTTCCTCGATATCTACCGCAAGAACCGCCCGCGCGATCCCAAGATCCACACCGCGCTGCTGATGAAGGCGGAGACGCTCATGGACGAGCGCAAGCCGACCGAGGCGGCGAAGGTTTACAACGAGATCGACGCCACGGTGCTCAGCCCGGAGAATCGCAAGGGCCTGCTTTACAAGCGCGCCACCTGCTCGCTGGCCAGCGAGGACCCGGCGGGCGCGGTGCGTTCCTTCAGCGAATTCATCACGAACTATCCGGATGATCCGCGCGCCGCGGAGGCACTGATGCAGCGCGCGCAGGCCTACAAGACCAGCGGCGAGCCGACGAAGGCGATCGCGGACTTCGACCAGGTGATCACCCGCGATTCGACGGCCGAATTCACCGAACTGGCCTACCTCGAGTCCGCGGAGATCGCGCGGCAGGAGAGCAATCTGGAGGACATGATCGCACGCTACGAGGGCTTCCTCATGAAGTTCCCGGGCGCCGTGAAATCGCGCAAGGCGAAGGCCCACTACTGGGTGGCCTGGGGCATGACCAAGAAGGACCGCCTGAAGGAAGCGATCCCGCACGCCGGGACCGCCCGCGAACTCGAGCATGCCACCTACGGCAAGAATGCCGGAGCCCTGCTCGCCCTGGCCCACTGGACCCTGCAGGCCCCCGAGGCGCTGTGCGAGGACGTGGACACCGCGATCAAGGAGGACTTCGTGGACTACCTGCCGGAGCAGCTGATCGACTGGGCGGCGATGCAGGCTTTCAGCGCCGACCGCTACGAGCAATCCGCCCGCTTCTACGGCCTGATCGCGGACGAGGACGAGCCGCGCAGCACCGCCAAGCAAACCTGGCGCTACCTCGGCAAGGCCCTGCTCGCCGCCGGCAAGCCGAAGGAGGCGCTCGGTCCCGTCAACAACGCCCTCGAAGTCGAGGACGCCGCGATGTGGAAGGCCGATGGCCTGGTGGACCGCGCCAAGGCATTGCTTGGAATCGGCAATGTGGAAGGAGCCGCCGCCGCCCTCTCCGAATGCCGCGCGCTGCAACCGCAGGGCCGCACGATTGCCGAGGTGATGATCGTCAATGGCGATATCCACATGAAGCGCAACGATCCCGCCCGCGCGGCGATCGAATATGTCTCCGCCATCGAGCAGCTCGACGACAACGACCGCGTGCTCAAGCCGATGGCCCTGCACAAGGCCGCGCTCGCCCTCGACAAGAAGCAGGATCCTTCCGCCGCCGCCGATTACCGGATGATGCTGAAGACCAAGTATCCGGAGTGGAAGGCACCCTGAGACGGGCGGCAGCGTAGCGGAAAGGTTGCGCCGTTCCGGGCGGGGGGGCTCCCTCCTCGCTCCCCGATCCCGCGGCGCGAGAGCCGTCAGCGGCCTTGGCCGGTCTCCTTTTCCCAATCCCGCCGCCAGCCCTCCGCGGTCTTCTTCAAGGCGGGATCGCTGATCTGGTCGAGTGCCCAGCGCGAGGCTTCCGGGTCCTGGTGGCGCCGCAGGGCTTGCTGGGAATACTCCGCCAGCCCGCGTTCGCGGTGCCAATCGCCGGGCTCCATGGCCTCCAGCCAGTCCTTGGCCCGGGGCAGGTCATCGCCGATGTAGCGGTCCACCGCGCGGTGGAAGAACTCGACCGCTTCCGGCCGCTCCGGCAGATCCTGCGCCCATTCGGCCAGCCGCAGCGGGTCGGCGTTAATGGCATGAAAGCGGAGCTGATCCACCGCCTTGTCCTCCGCGAGGAAGTCCCATTCACCGGCTTGCATCGCCAGGCCGATGGCCGTGGTCAGGCCCGGGGAACTCGCATTCATCGGCAGGAACATCGCTTTCGCCGCCTCGCCGCGGTGGTCCGCGGGGATCTTTTCCCACTCGCTCCGCAGCGTCGCCTCATCGGCTCTGCGCAGGCTGGCACCCCAGGTCATCAGCGCCAGGGTGCGGGGCGCACCGGCCGGGAGGGCAGCCCATTGCTCGCGCAGCGGTGCCGGATCGCCGCCATCCGGCAACTGCGCCGCGGCGATCCTCAACCAGCCCTCGGGCTCCGCACCGGGGCCGTTCGCGAGGAGCTTCGCGATGATCTCATGCATGCGCTCGGGATGAACCTTGGCCTCCCCCATCGTCCGGTTGATGGCATACTCGCGTAGGCTTGGCGGCAGGTCCCGGAGCATGGAAACCACCAGCCCGCCATCGCTGGCGGCCACGCTGGCGAGCCACTGGCGGCGGAGGATCTGCGTGCCGACGCCGAACCTGCCGCTGGTGATCAGCGCCCAAGCCTCCAGCGGCCGCTCGGTGAATGCCTTGCGGAAGGCTTCGATCAGCGTGTGACCGGAGGTTCCGGCGACCTCAAAGCCGGGATTGAAGTCATTGTCCCAGGCTTCACCCAGCGCGGCTTCAAGGGCGCCGGCCAGGTCCACCTCGGCCCATTTCTCTAACAAGCCAAGCTGGATGCCGCGGCGGTCGAGGATGTTGTGGTCCCTCGCCGCCAGGGCCAGCCAGGCCCGCCGGTAATCTTCCGCCTTCGGTTTGCGGGCCGCCGGGTTCCGCCCGGGCTGCGGCTCGCGGAGCGCTCCGGCACTTGTTAGAGAGCCGGGCGCGGCGGCGGATGGCTCCGCCGGCCGCGTGGCGATACCCGCGAGGGCGATTCCCACCGCGGCCGCGGCGGCGTGACTGGCGATGCGTGTGACCCGTTTCATCGCCCTTCCTCCATCCGCTTCTTCAATGAGGCATCCGTCAGCTCGCCGCGCAGCCCGGTGGCCAGCGCGCGGTCCCTGGCCTGCACCGTCTTCGCCAGGGAAAACAGGGCCATCTCGCGATCGAGGCCGGGCGGCAATTCGCGGACCCACGCGATGTAGTCCTCGCCCAGCCGCTCGTGATTGCGGGGCGTATTGTGGCTCCACGCCTCCAGCCGCGCGTCCCGGAGTTCCGGCGTGTCCGCGGGGATCTTCCCGAGCGCCGCCATGAATTGATTCGGATCGATGTTCCTGAAGGCGCGGGCCGCGGCCTGCATCGCGACCTGCGCCTTCTCCGCCTCCGGCAAGCCCTCTAACAAGGTCATCGCCCGCTCCGGATCCTCTTCGACAAGCTCCAGGAAAAGCCGGTTCCGCAAGGCCTCCGGGGCGCGCCCGGCGAGCTCCGGAAGCTCCTTGGCCATCGCAGCCAGGACTTCCGCGGCATCCGCCTCGCCATGGCGGAAGGCATGCCGCCAGTCGCGGCCGTTCTTGAGGATCGCGCTCAGGTCCTTCTCCGCGAGTTGGCCGTAGAGGTCGCGGGCCTGCGCTTGCTCATCGCCACCGAGCAGCTTCACGCGCTCGTCCAGGGGCATCGTCGTGCCGCTCCGCACGAAGTCCTGCCACATCGTGCTGCCAGTCACTTGCCCTTTGAAGCCCGCGTCGAGCGATTGGTCCGCCAGCAGGCCGCGCAGCCATTTCATTCCCTCCGCGCCGTTCTTCTTCGCGAACTCGAGGAGCATCTCCGGTTGCTGCTCGGCGATGGCCACTGCCGCCAGCGTGTCCTTCTGTTGGAAGGGCCACGTCCGTTCGAATTGCCCGCGCAGCCGCCGCCACTGGTCCTCCGGCAGCGTGTCCTTCAGCGCCAGCACTTGCGCGGCATCCGCGCCCTGCCCGCCGAGCCCTTGGGCCATGAAATGGGCCGCGAAGCTTCCGAAGGCGCCGCCCAATCCGCCCGCGAGCACGCCGGGGCCCTTGTCCTTTACAACCTTGTCGAAGACCTGGAAGGAGTGCCACATCATCGCCTCCTGGGTCGCCCCGTCGGACTCCGCCCATTTCATCATGCCGACCGGGTCGCGGATCGTCCAATGGTAGAGCAGCGCCATGATCATCGGCGAGGGCTTGCGCTGGTCCTTGCCGTCCAGCAGCCAGTCCCCGATCTCCTTGGAAAGCGCGGCGGCCAGATCCGCGGGCACCTCCATCGTCGCCACCAGCCGGTCGAATTCCCGGTTCTGCTCCACCTCGGCCTTCAGGTCCTTGTTCTGTTCGGCGGGTGCGTTGAAGCTGGCGAGCACTTCGTCCGCCGAGAGTTCCCCGGCCTTGCCCGCTGCCCCGGGCATCGCCGCAGCCTCCAGTGGCCCGGGCTTGCCCTCCGCCGGTGCCCGCCAATGGCTCCACGCGAACCACCCCGCCGCCAGCGCGGTGCCGTGGGTCAGGCAGGTAATCAGGACTCGCCGGGGATTCGTCATCTGGGATATTCTAACCAATGCTTCGCCCTGTCTCTTCCGTCTATGAAATAACCGGCATTGCGTTTTCCATCGGCTGGCTCCCGGACCCGGCTGCGCCGCATGCCGGCGTATGATCCTACGGCCGTGCCACCGAGCGGGAAGCGGCGATACCAGACCGGAAGGAAGCGGAGCGGCCCTTGATTACGCGATTACGTATATTCAGGAAAAGCTGATATTCATTGCTCTCCGCTTCGGTCTGGGATAAGGCGAAGCCCGCTGGCGAATTTCTCACTCGCCGGCTGTTGTTCTCACCCGTTCTCCACCCCATGAATTACCCCCGTATCCGGGCCGCCGTGACGGCGACCCTTGCGTCTCTGTCGGCTTGTGCCTCCGCGGCATCCGTTTCCGCTCCCAGCACGGAGTGGACGCAATTGGCAGGAAACTACGACTATCTGGCCGACCAGCAAACCGGTCAGCCTGCTGGAGACATCGTCGGGGTCGGCAACAATGCCGGCTTCTTCACCACCTTTAACGACAACGGTTCCGCCAGTGCGACCGATGGCACTCTCGGCTTCCGGTTGCGTCTGGATGCCGCTGGCGGCAATGACAAAAATCCGTCCTTCGACCGGGTCGCTTGGGTCGGAGTGGATGCGGATGGGAATGGCTCGGTCGACGCATTTCTCGGTCTCGGGAACCAAGGGAATTCTTCCAGCTTGGGGATCTACGCGCCCGGCTCTTCTGCCAATACCTCTCCAAACACCACCTCGATTGCTGCCTCCGCGTCGTTTAGCTACGCGATTGGCGCGAGCAATTACAACTACCGGGCTGTCGACTATCTCACTGACGGCGGCACCAGCAATGATGCAACGACCGCGACCAGCGGGGATGCCGATTATTATCTCAGCTTCCTCGTTCCCTTCAACGACTTGGTTTCCTACCTCGCCACGAAGAACATCAACATTTCCGACCAAAGCCCGCTCCGCTACGTGGTGGCGACTTCAACCCAGCACAACAGCCTGAATCAGGATTTGGGTGGCGTGAACGGCGGGATCAACTCGACCTCGACCTGGACGGAACTCGGCGGGTTTTCTCAAACCACCAATGCCATGGGCACCGTCGTTCCCGAACCGTCCGCCTTCGCGATCGGTGCCTCGCTGCTCCTGCTCGGTGCCCTGCGTCGTCGCCGGGATTGATTCACCGGCAAGAGTCCGGCACGGGAGTCGCACGGCGGTCTTGGAATGCGGCATCGGGTTCCGGGGGGTCCCCACATCTTGTGGATTCTCGGAGCTTCTTTGCCCCTTCAGGGCACTCGGAACCGGATCGACGAAGGGATAGGTAGGCGATCGCGGATTGCGTCTCAGCCGATGCTGCTGATTCCGTCGCTCTCCTCGTGCGGCACGGGCTCGGGGATGGCCTTGTCTTCCCGGAGTCGCTTCAGCCGGATCTGCAAATCCGCCAGCGCGTTCATGAAGTAGATATACGCGTCATACGGACTGCCGTACGGCGAGAAATACTGGTGCACGCTGCCATCCGTGCCGCCCTTGGTGGACATCCAGTAGAAGTGGTCGGAGGTCTGCATCTTCGCCCAGACGTGGGCGAGGTCGGGGTCCTTGGCGGCCAGGACTTCTTCCTCCAGGCGGTGGATCTTGGCGATAGCCTCCTGCTGCATCACGTTGCCGGTCCAAGCGCTCAGGTCGCGCTCGGCATCGGCCCATGAGGTCGGCCAGTGGCAGTCGTATTCCTTGGAAGCGCGGAAGATGTCCACGATCTCGCCGGGAGTCACCCATTTGATATCTTGATCCAGCACCGCTTCCGGGAGTGCCGACCAGAAGTCGAAGATGCCGGTGTCCTTCCACTGGTGCTCGCCGATGGTCTCGTAGTCGAGGAAGAGGTTCACCACGTCCCCGGGTGCCTTGGCCAGCCAGCCGGCGAATTTCTCCGGAGTCAGGGGATACTCCAACCAAGTCTTGTCGGAGAAGCGGAAGCCGAGGTCATCGGACAGGCCGACATTGCGCAGGATCGTCTTGAGCTGCGAGACGTGCGGCGCGCGGTAAAGGTGATTCGGCGATTGGCCGTTGAGCACCCAGGGCACGCCCTCGGCCAGGATGCCGTCGAAGCCCATCGTCTCGGCCTGCGCGGCGATCGCGTTGTTGTAGATCAGCTCGGTATTCCGGAAGACACGCGGGCGGACGTGGAAGGTGTCCTCCAGGATCTCCAGATGCTTGTCCACCTGGCGCTCGAATTCCTTCTTCGAGTGCAGGATCGCCAGCGAGTGATAGTAGGTCTCTGCCAGCAGCTCGACATTGCCGGTGGCGACGAGGTCCTGGAAGGACTTCAGCACGTCCGGCCGGTGGTGGGCCATCTGCTCGATGACCGTGCCGCTGATCGAGAGCGCCATCCGGAAGCGCCCCTTGCTGTCCTCGATCGCCTTCTGGAAGATCGCATTCGCGGGCAGGTAGCACTTCTCCGAAACCTTCGAGAGCACCTCGCCGTTCAGCCCGTCGTCCTCATAAAAGGCATGTTCGCCGATGCGGAAGAAATCGTAAGGGATCAGCCGGTTCGGCTGGTGCACCTGGAAGTAGAGGCAGACGTCGGGCATTGGGAAAAAGTGCCGAGTGATCAGTGATCGGTGATCAGTGAAGAATCGTGGGCGGCCCGGCTCATCTCACAGAAGCGTGCACGAGGTCCTCATAAATCGCCACGACCTTTTCCGCGGCGGCGTCCCAGGTCGAGGCGGCCATGTCCAGTGCGGCTTGCTTGACGACCCGCTCGCGGAGTTCGTCGTCTTCCAACAGATCGATGATGTGCTTGGCCATCAGCTCGACGTCCCAGAAGTCGGCCTTGAGCGCGCCCTTGAGGACCTCGGCCACGCCGGATTGCTTTGAGATCACGGCCGGGATGCCGAATTGCGCGGCTTCCAGCGCGGACAGACCGAAGGGCTCCGAGACCGAGGGCATGCAGTAGATGTCGGTCATCGAGAGCAACTCGTTGACCTTCTCCTTGTTCAGGAAGCCGGTGAAGTGGAAGTAGCCGCCGAGACCGCGGAAGGCACCGCTTTCGATCAGCGGCTTCAGGCGCTCGCCGGTGCCCGCCATCACGAAGCGGACGTTCTTGTTCACATCGAGCACCCTTTGCGCGATCTCCAGGAAGAACTCCGGGCCCTTCTGCGCGGTCAGGCGGCCGAGGAAAAGGACCAGCTTCTCGGGGAACTTCTTCCTGGTGCTGAAGACTTCCACCGGCTCCGCGCCATTGTGGACGGGGTGGACCTTCGCGGGGTCGATGCCGTAGTGGCCGGAGCAAATCTGGCCAGTGTAGCGGCTCACGGGAATCACCGCGTCCGCTTCCTCCATGCCGTATTTCTCGATGTCGTAGATCCAGCCGCGGGCATCGGCACCGGCACGGTCATATTGCGACGCGTGGACGTGCAAAACGAGCGGCTTGCCGGTGGCCTTCTTCACCTCCACGCCGGCGAGGAAGGTCATCCAGTCATGCGCGTGGACGATGTTGAACTCGGTCAGCAGCGCGAGCTTCGCGGCGATCTTCGAGAACTCGACGACCTTGGTCCCAAGGTCGGCCCCATAGAGTTCGCCCATCTTGAATTGCTCGAGCTGGTTGCGGGTCGTCTGGGAAAAACGGATCTCGCCGCCGGGCTCCATGCGGATCTGCTCGGCGGTCGTCTCGCTGATGTCGTAGGGATCGAGATGGATCGGCACGCGGTCGATCTGGGCGAAGCTTTCGTAGCGGTACTTGCCCTCGACGGTCTGCAATTCCTCGACGCGGAGGTTGTTCAGGCCGGTCAGCTCGAAGCCCTCGAACTGCGTGTCCGGCGCGGCTCGCGGCACGATCACGCGGAGGTCCACGTGCTTGGCCAGTGCTTGCGAAAGTCCTAAGCAGGCGATCCCTAGACCACCATTGATCAACGGGGGAAACTCCCAACCGAGTTTGAGCACGCGAAGACGGTTCATGACCTGTATGCAAGGCTTGGGGAGCTGATTCTCAGGCACTCCCACAACCACGGATGTGCCTGAGCAATGGTCGGGCCAATGTCGAGGGAAAATACGGAGTTACACGTACCGAGCCCGCCACATTGGCATCGGCGACATTCATGACAAGGGGGAATTTTGCTCCATCAGACGGCTATGTCCGATTTTGCGCGGAACCTTTATCGGGCTGCTTGCTTGCTCGCTATTTTGAAGCCGGGACCGTTTGCTCTCGAAATGCCGACGAGGAAGCTCATCTCACTTCTCGTTGCGGTCGCAGTTTGGCTCGCCACCGGTTGCAGCAAGCGAGCGCCCGCCGGCCAGGTGGAGAGCAGCGCAAAATCTGCACGAGCATTGTCAAACGCTTCGGAGCGGAAGGCGGCGCAGATAGGCGAGTGGCATGTAACAGCCGATTCGGCCGAATATTCTACCGATGGCAAGACCGCCACCTTCACAGGCAAGGTCCTACTGGCGCTTGAGATGGGCGAGGGGACGACAATTCTCGACGCCACGAACGACCCCGGAAGCTCCGCGACTTTCGACCTCGCCGCCGAAAAGCTGCTTACCAAGAAAGGACGCTTCGATTCGTCTCGGATTCTCGGAGTGGCTTCGAAGCGAGAGGAAGGAGATTACTAGGCTTTTCGTGCGGACAGACGACTCCGCCAAACTACGTGTTCGCGTATTGGCACGGGTCGTGCCATGGTAGTAGAAATGGGAGGTTCGACCTCCCCCCGATCGACATGGCATCTGAAGAATTCTCCGGCAATTACATGGAGAAGCACCAGACCGCGGCAGCGGTTGTGGACTTCGTCCCCGGCGGCGTGCGTGAAATGCGTAAACCCGGCCCCGGCATCTACGAATTCCTAACGGACAATGGCGTGCTCCTCCAGATGCGCTTGGTCGCGGAGGGCATCGTCCGCTTCCGCTTCTCGTCCGAGGGTCGCTTCGATTCGGATTTTTCCTACGCGATCGATCCCGCCTTCATCCCCGAGCTGCCGCCGCACGAACTGATCGAGTTCGCCGATGGCTACGCGCTGAAGACCGGCCGGATCTCGGTGCGCATTGCCCGCCAGGGCCTCAAGACCACCATCACCAACACCGTCAGCGGCCGCATCCTCTGCCAGGATGACAAGGGCTACCACTGGGAGGACAACAAGACCTACGGCGGCGAGATCGTGAAGATGAGCAAGATCTGCCAGAACGGGGAATACTTCTACGGCCTGGGCGACAAATCCTGCGACCTGAACCTGCGCGGCAAGCGCTTCGAGCTCTGGGGCAGCGATACCTACGCCTACGGCCCGCAGACCGATCCGCTCTACAAGAACGTGCCCTTCTACCTCAGCCTGTGCCGCGGGAGGAGTTATGGCATCTTTTTCGACAATACTTTCCGCACCGGCTTCGACTTCGGCAGCGACAAGCCGAATGTGACCACCTTCCGCGCCCAGGGCGGGGAGATGGACTACTACTTCATCCAGGGCGAGACGCCGCTGGAGATCGTGCAGCTCTACACCCGCCTCACCGGCATGGCCGAGATGCCGCCGCTGTGGGCGCTGGGCTACCACCAGTGCAAGTGGAGCTACTACCCGGAGGCCACCGTCCGCGGCATCACCAGCGGCTTCCGCGACCGCAAGATCCCCTGCGACGCGATCTATCTGGATATCGACTACATGGACGGCTACCGCTGCTTCACTTGGGATGCCGAGCGCTTCCCGGACCCGAAGAAGATGGTGGCCGAGTTGGAGGAGCAGGGCTTCAAGACCGTCGCGATCATCGACCCCGGCCTGAAGATCGACCCGCTCTATCCGGCATGGGTCGAGGGCATCGAGCGGAACTACTTTTGCCGCCGCCAGGATGGCGCGCTGATGAAGGGCTCCGTCTGGCCGGGCCTCTGCCATTTCCCGGATTTCACCCGACCCGATGTCCGCGAATGGTGGGCCACGCTGTTCAAGGAGCTGATCGGCGAGACCGGCGTGCGAGGCATCTGGAACGACATGAACGAGCCCGCGGTCTTCGAGGACGGAACCTTCCCGCACGACGTGCGGCACGACTACGACGGCCATCCCTGCTCGCACCGCAAGGCGCACAATATCTACGGCATGCAGATGGTCCGCGCCACCCGCCAGGGCCTGAAGCTCTGGGGCAAGGGCCGCCGCGCCTTCTCCATCACCCGCTCCGCCTACGCCGGCACCCAGCGCTTCGCCTGTGCCTGGACCGGTGACAACGTCGCCTCCTGGGAGCACCTGAACATGGCGAATACCCAGTGCCAGCGCCTCGCCACCTCGGGCATGTCCTTCATCGGCTCGGACATCGGCGGCTTCATCGAGACGCCCACCCCGGAGCTCTACCTGCGCTGGGTCCAGCTCGCCGTCTTCCACCCCTTCTTCCGCACCCACTCCTCCGGCGATCACGGAGAGCAGGAGCCATGGTCCTTCGGCGATGACACCACGGACTGGGTGAAGCGCGCGATTGAGATGCGCTACCATCTCCTGCCCGCCATCTACACCGCCTTCTGGCAATACGTGAAGGACGGCACGCCGATGCTGCGCTCCCTGCCGCTGGTCGATCACCAGAATCCCGATGCCTACTGGCGCAGCGCGGAATTCTACTTCGGCGATCACCTTTACGTCGTGCCGATCCTGGCCGAGGGCGAGGAAGGCCGCTTCCTCTATCTGCCGCGCGGCGATTGGTTCGCGTATCACGATGACTCGCGGCCGAAGGCGGTCGCCACCGACATCTGGATCGAGTGCCCGATCGACCGCATCCCGGTCTTCGTCCGCGGCGGGGCCGTCATCCCGCACTGGCCGCTCCAGCAATACGTTGGCGAGATCCCGCACCCCGAACCGGAGCTCCGCACTTGGTGGAAGGACGGCAGCGAGACCAGCCGCTGGTATGAGGACGAAGGCGACGGCGAATCGTGGAAGGAAGGCCACTACCGCGACTCCACCTTGCATGTCGAAGGCGGCGAGGGCCGCCTCGCCCTGAGCCGGGAATGGCAGGGCTCATGGACTCCCGGCTACGGGAGAATCCACATCACCTTCTGCGGCATCGGCAGCGCCGAGGCCGATCTAACAGTCGTGGCCGACGGCAGCGAATTCGCCGCCACCCGTGGTGACGACGGCCGCTACCGCGTCAGCGTCCCGCCGGACTTCAAGACCCTCGAACTAGCTTGGGAACCGGTGGCCTTGGTCCATAAGCGGGTGGAGGAGACGGCGAATCATTGATGGCACTCCCGCGGCCCCCTCATTCATACTCCCACTTCATCACCCACGGATCGCCCGTCTCCTTCTGGATCGCCTTCAGCCGCTGCTTCATCGCCTTCAACCGCTCCACCTGCTCCGGCTCATCCGCGAGGTTCTTCGATTCCGCGGAATCCTTCACCAGATCATAAAGCTCGAATGGCGGGCGATGGATGTAGGAATCCACCGTGCGCATCCCATACGCCGCGTCCTTGCCCCTCTTGAATTGCGCCTGCCAGGTCGATGCCGCCCACAGGTCGGACGCGAAGGGGTAGGGGAGCGGCGAAGCGATGTTCCAGATCAGCTTGTACTGCCGGTCGCGGAAGGCGCGCATCGGGTAATACATCTGGATCTCGTGGAAGGTGTGGGAAGCCGAGACCTCGTCCCAGCCTTCGCCATGCTCCTTGCCTAACAGGCCGATCCACGACCGCCCGTGATAGCGCTTGAAGGCCGGTCCCGCATTCTCCCCGGCACCCGGCTTCGCCACCGGCAGCAGCTTGGAAGGCGCGCGTCCTGAAGCATCCAGGCCGCCCGCCGCATCCAGCAGGGAAGGCGTAATGTCCACGTGCGAGATCATCGCATCGCAGGCGATTCCCGCCGCGCTGCCCGGCATGCGCACCACGAATGGCACCTGCAGGCCCGCCTCATACACGGTGGTCTTCGCGCCCGGAAAGGCCATCCCGTGATCCGCGGTGAAGACGATCAGGGTATTCTCATACTGCCCGGCCTCCTTGAGCGCCGCCACCAGCGCGCCCAGCGCCTTATCGGTGCGCGTCACGCTCTGGTAATACTGCGCCAGTTCCGCGCGGCACTCCGGCGTGTCCGGCAGGAAAGCAGGAACCGGCAGCGTCTTCGGATCATAGACCGCCTCCTCGATTCCCGGATAGCTCTGCCCCCGCGGCGGATTGCCGAAGCGGTTCGGTTTCAGTTCCTCCGCGGCGCTCTCGTCCTGCGACCCGCTGCGGTGCGGATCATTCGTCCAGAAGCACAGGAAGAAGGGCTCCTCCGACTTCTCCGCGAAGAGCGGCTTGCAGGCATTCACCCAGTCCGGCGTGTTGTTAGAGCCGCCGCCCTTGAGGTAGCGGTCGAAGTGATACACCGACTCCGGCGCGATGTGGATTTTGCCGATGTGCGCGGTGCGATAGCCTGCGGCCTTCAATTGCAGCGGCAGGCTCAGCGCGGCGCAATTCCCGAAGGTCGAGAACTTGTGGTAATCGTGAGCATGGCCGTACTGCCCGTTCGCGTGGTTCTGCAGACCCGTCAGGATCACGGAACGGCTCGCCGAGCAGGAAGCGGTGGTGGCGAAGGCCCGGGTGAAGCGCGTGCCCTCCTTCGCCAGCGCATCGAGGTGCGGCGTCCGGATAATCGGCGAGCCGTAGCAACCCGCGATCGGGCTTTGGTCATCGGTGACGAAGAGCACGAGGTTCGGCTTCGCCCCGGCGAGCGCGGACAGGGCGATGATGAATAAAAGAAGATAGCGGATCATGGTGAAGATGGCAGGGATCGCTTTCCAAGCGGTACGGCACCCAAACTGAACCGGCTCTGTTTCGAGATTTCAGTCTATTCCCAGCCGGACCTTTCGGAGAAAGGACCCTGCCTCAGATCGGCCGGCCCAGGAAGACGCAGAGGATCCTGGCGTCCTTGCCGCCGGGATTGAAAACGCGATGGTCCACCTCGGCATCGAAGTAGGCGGCGTCGCCCTCCTTCAGCGTGTGGACCTCGCCGTTGTATTCAAAGGAAATCGCGCCATTGAGGACGATCAGGAACTCCTCGCCTTCATGTGGCATCGCCTCACGCCTGCCGCCGCCGGCGGGAACCTCCAGCACGAAAGGATCCATGTTCCGGTCCGGCCGGCCATGGGCCAGCGCGAAGTAGTTGATGTCGGACTGGTCGCGGTCGCGCTCGATCTCCTTGCGCTCGTTGGTGCGCACGATGCTCAGCTTCGGCTTCTCGTCGAGTCCTTCCAACAACTCCGAAATGCTCAGCCCGAGCGCTTCGCAGAACTTCGCCAAGGTCGGCAGGGAAGGGGTCACGCGGAAGTTCTCGACCTTCGAGAGCAGGCCCTTGCCCAGGCCGGAAAGCTCGGCCACGCGGTCCAGCGTGTAGCCGCGCGCCAGCCGTGCCGCTTTGATCCGCGATGCAAGTTCGACCAGGTTCATGTTTCCCGGAAGACAACAGCCGGCGGAGGGTCGGGTCAAGTTTGCCGATGCCCCTCCGCCGGCCTTGTCGACCCCATGTCAATTAGGGCGTGACGCCCTCAACCCGGAAAAAGCGCTTCGCATCGGCCGTGCCCGGCACTTGCAGGAGGAAGTCTCCGCTGCTCGCCGCCGCCGCCACTCCAGGGCTGGCGGGCGTCAGGCTGCCCCAAACGGGGCCGAGCGTGGTGGACGCCCCGGGCTTCAGCTTCAGGGTGAGCGTGTTGTTAGCCTGGTTGCGGGTCAGCACGGTCTCGCCCGGCTGGACCCCGCCGAGGTTGGTGAGGATGTAGTTCACCGTATCGAGTTGGCTGACCACCGGGTCGGTCTGGCTTTGAAATACCTCGGCACCGTCCGGGATCAGGTCGGCGTCGGTATCGGCATCGGTGGGGACGGTCCCATAGACCACGAGTTCCTGGTAGGTGCTGAGCCCGTCGTTGTCCGGATCGGAGCTGTCCTGGACGAGGTTCGCGGTGATGGTGACGGAGCCGGTGGCGATGTGGGTGAAGAAATCTTCCTGGGTATTGAAGGGAGCCGCCCAGCCGTTGGCGAGGTAGCCCAGCGCCGGGAGCATTCCGACTTCGACCTCGTCGTTGAGATTGTAGAGGCCGGTGCCGAAGGTTTCGCCCCCCGCAGGATCGGAGGGATCGACGCTGACGAAGGCCTTGCCGACGGCGGCGAGATCGTCGTCCAGCGCCAGGGCGTTCTCGCCACGCTGATAGAGTTCGGTGACCTGGTTGGCGGTCAGAGCGCGGTTCCAGAGGGCGACCTCGTTGATCATCCCGTCCCAATCGCGATCGCTGGCGGCATCGGTCCGCTGGCGACCGAGAAAGATGGCATCGAAGTCGATCGTGTTGGTGGCCACCGTGCGGTTGCCGAAGAGCAGCCCATCGACATACAGGCGCAGGGTGGTAGTCGTGCCGTCCGAGGAGATGCAGTGCGCGACGTGGTGCCAGACCTGGGTGCTCACGCCGGTGGGGCCGAAGCCGGCAGCCGGTGTCTGGCCGATGTAGGCGAGATACTGGTAGGCGCTCTGCGGCGTGGCGAAGGCGGTATTGGAAGTGCCCCAGGAGACATCGAAGCCCAGGTCCGATTCGAAGAGGTGGTAGCGGTTGCTCGCATTCAGGCTGCCCGGGGTCAGCGCGTGCCATGCGGAGATGGTGAAGGAGGTGCCGAGCTGGTCCGTGCCAAGCGGGATGCGGACGTATTCGTCGCGGTCCTCATCGAGGTTCAGGGCTTTGCCGACGTGAAGGTCGGAGCGGTCGCTGATGCCGCTGGTGGCGGCGGTGAAGTCGGCCTTGCCCGCGAAGCCCGGGCCGGTGGGATTGTCGGCCGTGGCCCAATCGGCATTCAAGGTGCCGGCGCGGGTGGCATTGAAGCTGGTAGCTCCCGGAGCCTTGTTGGCCAGGCCGGGGGCACCGGTTTCCTCGAAGTCATAGTAGGCCAGGAGGTTGCTCGTCAGGTCGGCCTTGGCGGCGGAGAACGGGAGGATCGCGCCGAGGGCGATCAGGGAAAGTCGTGTCGAGTTCATGGCGAAGCGGGAATCGATGGGATGAAGTGAAGGAATCGTTTCAGCGGTGTCTGCGGCGGAGCAGGGCGAGTAGTCCGAAGCCCCCAAGCATGGCCGCGGAAGGCTCGGGCACCTGGCTGAGATACAAATCGTCGACCTGCCCCGCGGTCAGCGTGTTGTCGTAAATCATCACTTCATCGATCTGGCCGTCAAAAGCCCGGTTCTCACCGCGGAACATCCCGATGTTCAATCCAATCACATTGAAATCCGTGGCATTCGTATTGGCGGAATTCAGGACGGATCCTGCAGGCTGGCCGTTGATGTAGGTTGTGATACCGATATTCGACCCGATCGATGCATAAGTCTGGGTGACATGGAACCACGTGCCCGCGGTGCCGGCACCGGTAATCAGCGTGTTCGTATCGGGGCCTTTCGTGAAGGTTTGGCCATTTCCCGTGGTCGGATTGGCGTTGTAGGAAATGTCGTAGTCGGTGCTACCGGCGCCGTCGTTGCCTTCCCACACATAGTGGCGTGCGTCGCTGCCCGCGGTGAAGGGCGAGTCCACCCGATACCAGGCGCTGATGCTGAAGTTGTCGCCGAGGCTGGTGAGAGATGCATTCGTCCCTCCGCCGAAGGTGACGCCGATGGTCAGGCCGTCCACCGGCGTGACGGCGCCGCCATCGATGCGCAGCACATTCCCGGTATTGGGGACATTTGAACCAACCGCGGTTTGGCCCGCCGTCGGGGTCGAGGCGCCATTGACGGTGGCGACCGCGCCGCCGGTGACCGAATTGCTAAAATCCGACTCGAAGCTGAACCGTGCGACGAGTGCGGCATTCGCCGGTGCCATTCCAAGCGCGGCGCAGCAAAGGAGATATCGCATGTTAATCATAGTGCGGGAAGTGTGATGGTTGGTTTTGCTTGCAGCAGATTCTCAAGGCTGGTGGGTGCGCACCACATAGCTGTTCAGCGTGCTGGAAGGCGCGGGGAAGGTGATGTTCCAACCGTCGCCGGAGGGGACGATGGAGGCCGAGGGACTGCCGAGATCGATATCTTGCCAGAGATTCTGGTCGGCCGATCCGCTCAGCGAGAGGGACAGGCTGATCACGCCGGTCGAGGCATCGCGGCCGATGCGCAGCGGCGCAAGGGCGATGGCACCTGCCCGGTCCGGGTCGAGGTTGTTGCGGACGAAGTTCACCAGCGCGCCATCGCTGGCGGTCGGACTGGTGCCGGTGATCAAGATCTCGTCACCGTCTGGAATCAGGTCGCCATCGGTGTCGGGATTGCCGGGCAGGGTGTGATGGACGACGGCTTCGTCGTAGTTCGACAGGCCGTCGCCATCGCTGTCCGCCAGATCTTGGGTGAAGGTGGCGGTAGCGTTGGCCGCGGCGGAAGCGGTGTAGGTGAAGGAAGCGGCTTGGCCGGTGAAATCGCCGGTCCAGCCGCTGAAAATGTAGCCGGGATTGGCAATGGCGGAGACCGGGACGGGGACACCGGTGTGGTAGGTTCCGGAGCCGTTGATCGTGCCGGCATTGACGGGGCTGGAGGAGAGCGCCACCGCCACCGATGTGAGGATCGGGGTCCCGGCCGTGCCGAGGGCATTGAGTTCGGTCACCTCCTGCGGCGTCAGCGAGCGGTTCCAGACGCCGACCTCGTTGAGCATCCCGTCGAAGACGCGCACGCCGTTGCGCGCGGCCCCGAAATTGATCGAGGCGAAGTTCATGGTGGTGGTCGCGGCGGAGAGGACCGCGCCCACTTGGGCCCCGTCGATGTAGACGGTCAGGTTGGTGTTCGCACCGTTCTGCGTGAAGACGTGCGCGACATGGTGCCACTGGCCGGTGCTGAGGGTGGCGGAGGGGCTGGAAGCTGCCTCGCCGATCCACGAGGCATACACGCTCCCGGCGGCGGCATTGGTGCCGAAGGAGACATCGAAGTTGGTTCCGCCCTCGAAGACGTAGTCGCGCAGGACATCGGCGGTGCTGCCGGTATTGTCCGCATCCGGTGCCAGGAAGAACCAGGCGGAGATCGTGAAGTTCGGGCCCAGCGCCGTGGCGCTCAGGGTCGGGACATTGAACCAGCCGCTGCCCGCCGTGGTCGAGGCATCGCTCTTGGCGACATTGAGCGCGGTGCCAGCCAGAAGATCGGAGCGGTCGGTCGTCGCGGCGGCCTCCGCACCCGCGAAGGTCGTGCTGCCGGCGTAGCCCGCACCGCTGCCGAAGGCGGGAATAGCACCGGTCGTGGTGCCGCTGCCGTAGCGTCCGGCGTGGGTCGTGTTCCCGGGAACCATGTTGGCGATACCCGCGTTGCCGGGTGCCTCGAAATTGTAATACGCGATCAGGTTATCAGTCAGCGCGGCCCGGGCGGACAGGACGCCGGCGGCGGTGAGCAGTGCGAACGGAATGGGATTTTTCATGATGGTGTAGAGTGGGCGGGGGCGGAAGGGCGGTTGCTGATGAAGTTCTTTCGTTATTCTTTGGGAAACCTAGTGGCGCGGGGCGGTCGAGATGTGGTGGGTGGAGGAGAACAGCTCCACAGGGGCGGCAGAAAATGCCGGTCCCCTCAAATCTACCGGAGCACTCTCGGCATCCGGTGTTTCTATTTCAATCTAAAAGTTGCTTTTAGGCAACTTCATCACATTTCGCTGCCGGATTACGGTGCGCCTTCGAATCGGAAAAACCAAGGAGCCGACGGTGGCGGGGAGACGGTGAAGAGGAAGTCGTTCGAGAAGATATCGCCGGTGATGCCGGAGCCTGGCTCCAAGGTGGCCCAGCTCAACAGATCGCCGCTTTCCTTGCCGGTGAGCCGCAAGCTCAGGCTGTCGAGCGAAGGATGGCGGAAGAGTAGCGGCGTGGCTCCGGCGCCGGGCCTCGCGAGCTCGCGGAGATAGCCGTAGAGGCTGGAGTCATCCACCTGCGGATGAGTGCCGGCGGCGCGCTCCAGCCATGCAGGCACGGTGTCGTGGTCGGCATCCGCCAGGGCGTCCGCGATGTTGCCGGGGTTCAGTCCGTTGAGCACTTCCCACCAGTCTTCCAAGGTATCGCCATCGCTGTCCGCGGCGGAGACTTCCGCGGGCAGCGCCTGCGGTGTGCCGGAATGATAAAGCGCGCCGATCTCCGCGGCGGACAGCGCGCGCGACCACAGCGCGACTTCGTCCAGGCGACCGTCGAAGTTGCGCCCGCCGCCCTCGCGATGACCACCGATCACCAAGCCGCCCATCTCGGATGCGGGACCGGGCACCGGCAGCAGGTGCGAAGCGACTTCCGTGCCATCCACATAAAGCCGCAGGTGCGTGCTATCGAAGCTCAGCGCGACATGCGCCCAGCGGTCGCTGAAGAGGCTGCGGTCGACCACGCAGGAGAAGCCGCCCTGGCTGGCCGCCACCGGCGAGGCCGTGGAAGCGGCGGCCGCAGGCGGGAGCGTGTGGGTGAAGAGTTCCACGTTCACTTGCTCCGGGGTCGCTGCGGCGCGCAGGCCCATCGAGATCGCGAAGCCAGCCCCATCGCCGACGCTGCCGCCGAGCGTGCTCTCCATCAAAAAGTGGCGCTCGGCGCTGCCATGCGCAGGCAGGGTGGCCGGCTTGCACCACAGCGAGACGGTGTGCGCCGCGCCATTATCATCGAGCGCGCTGCGGCCCACGTGCAAGTATTGACCGGCCGCCCGGGACAGCTCCACCGCCCCGCCGCGCAGGCCGCCATCGGCCACCAGGCTGGCACCGTTCACCGCCTCCGCATCGATCCGGCTGCCGAGCACGGAGTGGTTCTTCAGATCGCCGTCGAAGGACCACCACGCGCGCAGGCCGCGGCCCAGGTCAGTACCTTGCTTCGGGGTCAGGCGGTCGTAGGAGATCGGCACCTCGCGCTGCACCGTCCCGTCCGCGAGGTAGAAGCGGGCGGTCAGCAGCGGCGGATTCACGCGCGTGTCCGCGGTCAGGGTCATGAACTGCCGCGGCTGCTGGGAGGACCACTCGAGCGAAGGGTGGGGGACATCGAGGCTCGGGATGATCGAGGTGTGGGCCGGCGAGATCACGAAGTCTTGCAAATCGTAGCCGACCCGCTGCGGATGGATCAGGTGGCGCGAAACGTGGATGTCTCCGCCTAACAGAACCACCCCGGGGATGGCCTTCTCTCGGATGAAGTCGAAGAGTGCATCGCGTTCATACCAGTAGGTGAACATGTCGTCGTTCTCGGAGTTCTTCTTGTCCTCCCAGATCTGCCCCATCGCCAGCACCTTGAAAGGCGCGCGCGAGGCTTCCAGCGCCTGGCGGATCCACTCCCACTGCGCGGTGCCGAAGCAGGTCTTCTGGGTCGGATCCACCGGCGAGGCCGCGGTTTGCGACCACCAGCGCGGATCGAGCAGGAAGATCTCCATCACCCCTAGGTCGATCTTGTGGAAGACGCCTTCCGTGCCGGTGCCGAATTGCTCGTGGGCGCGGTATTCGGTGAAGGCCTGGCGGGTGTTGACCTTGCGGTCGGCGGTGTTCACGCCGTTGCCGCCGTTCAGACCGAAATCATGGTCATCCCAAGTCCCCACCGCGGAGGTGCCGCGGATCAGCTCGGACATGAAAGGCGTCTCCAGGAAGGCGCGATGCTTCGTGCGGCTGGTCGCCAGATCGGCCACGTCCACATAGGGGGTATCGCCGCCGAGGATCACCTGGTCCGGCTTGAGGATGCCGATCCGCTCCCACACCGGCTCGGAGGTATTATTGGCGCAGGAGACGAAGGCCGTGGTGACCACGCCCTTGGTGCCCGTCGGAAGCCGGGTCTTGAAGCGCAGGCCATCGGCGGGACCGCCGAGTTGCACCGGAGCCTGCCCCGAGAGGTCCTCGATCTTGTAAGTGTAGTCGGTCGCTGCCGTGAGTCCGTCCACGTGGAATTTAGCCACGTAGTCATGGCCCGCCTCGCTGGCGGAAGTGCTGCTGGCGATGACCTGGCCTCCCGCGCCGAGCACGCTCAGGCGCAGGCTCTTCTCCACCGCTCCGGGCCGGTAGAGGAACCACGCCTCGGTGGTCTTCACCGTGCCCGTCATCGGTCCGGTCTGGGCGGCTGCGGGGATCGTCAGGGCGGCGGCGAGCAGCATGGCACGGAGGCCGCGGCACTTGTTAGAGGATCGCATCATGGTTGGTTTGAAAGCTTCGGTTCAGGGTCTGCCGGGCGCGGCGGATGGGCTGGCAGCGGCGGCGCGGCATGGTTCCAGTCGGGGAAATAAGCGCGCATCTTCCAGCTATCCGGGGTGCCGATTGGAGCGGCGGGGAAGCGGTCGCCGCGCTTCTGCATCTCCAGCAGGCTACGGTCGGTGAAGGCATCCATCAGCGCCGTCAGGTCGTCCACCTCCGCTTCGCTCAGCCCGAGATTACCGAGGTCGTCGCGGTTCACGGTCTGCGGGTAATCGGTCTGTCCCCAGCGCTCCGGTTCGATGTCGCGCTTGTTGTAAAATTCGACCACCTCCCGCAGCGTGGCGATCGAGCCGTTGTGCAAATAAGGCGCGGTGAGCGCGACGTTGCGCAGCGTCGGCGCGCGGAATTGCCCGAGTTCCTCCGCCACGCCGGTATGGCCGCCGAGGCCCGGATCCTTCACCCCGCGGGCCGGCGCACCGAGGTTGTCGTAGCCGAAGTCGCTGAGCAGCGGCCGCGGCCAGGCGCTGGCTTGCAGCAGGTGGCAATCGGCGCACTTGGCCTTGCCCTTGAAGATCTCCAGACCGCGCTTCTCGGCGGGCGACAGCGCCTCCTGATTGCCCGCGAAGTAGTCATCGATGCGGGCATCGAAGGGCCGGAACATCGGCTCCTTCAGGAACTCGACCAGCGCGCGATAAGCACGCTCCGCGAGCTTTCCATCATCCGCCCACTCCGCTTCCGTGAGCCCGTGCTTCATGCTCACCGCGTAGTCCGCCTTGCGCAGGCGCGCGGCCAGATCGGAAGCGCTGGCGAGGTTCATCTCCGCATGATCGAAGAAGGGCCGCTGGACCTGTTCGTGAAGCGTGCGGGCGCTGCCATCTTGAAACAGGCCGCCCTGCCAGACCCAGATCTGCTCGCCGCTTTCTTCCAGAATGTCTTCCTGGTCCCGGTTCGGGATCAGCGCGGCATACATCAGGCTCGGCGCATTCCTCCGGCCATTCCTGCCGAGCACTGCACCGGGCGAAACCGCGCGCGGATCCCCGAAGCCCGCCTCCGGCAGATGGCAACTGCTGCAGGACATCCCCGAGGGATTCGAAAGCCCGGCGTCGAGAAAGATCTCCCGGCCGAGCAATGCCGCCGCCGCCTGCGCCTGCCGCGCCTCGTCGGAGCCCTCCGCAATCGCCATGACCGCCGCCGCGAAGGACAAGCAAACCGCCGCCAAGCGGGGCCTGACGGGGGCTCCAAGGATCCCATTGCGGCGATTCATCCCAACCGGAATAACAAGTGTTTCCCGGAATGCAACAAAATCGTTTCAGGGAAACTTTTTTCTTGTGACCGCTGCCCTGTCAGATAGGCCCTTGGTGACCCTGCGGCCCTTTACCGCGACGAACGGACACCTGACCCAGACTCCACCACCGTCGCATGAAGACCGAGATCGCTCCCACCCCTCCGCCGCTTGCTTCTCCCGAACCGCAGCCGGAATCCTTCGGCAAGGCGCGCGTCGCCACCCTGCTGACGGTGATGTTCTGCTACCTCTTCTACTACACGGGGCGGCAGAATTTCGGCTTCGCCATCCCCGGCATGCAGGAGGAACTCGGCCTGACGAAAGCCCAGCTCGGCTGGTGCGGCGCGGCGATGCTCTGGTCCTACGCCATCGGCCAGGCGATCAATGGCCAGCTTGCCGACCGCTTCGGTGGCAAGAGCCTGATGACCCTCGGCGGCCTGCTGTCCTTCGTGATGAACTGGATCACCAGCTTCGCCGGCGGCCTCGCCGGGGTGATGGTTCCGTGGGCGGGCAATGGCCTCGTCCAATCGATGGGCTGGGCGCCCGGCAGCCGCATCATTTCGAATTGGTGGGACCGCAGCCACCGCGGCCGGGTCTATGGCTGGTATACCTTCGCCGCGGGCATGTCCTCGGTCCTCACCTTCCTGATGGCCGCCACCGTGGTCGGCCACGGCTGGCGCTGGATCTTCCGCGCACCGGTCGTGCTAATGCTGTTAGGCTGCATCGTCTTCTGGCTGGTGGTCCGCGAGAAGCCCTCGAAGGCCGGCTTCCCCGATCTGCCGGAGGAAGCGGACACCGCCCGCCAGGACTTCCACCCGGAGCGTCCGCTGACCTGGTGGGAGCGCTACCGCTGCGGCTTCGCTTGCGTTCCTTTCCTCTTCGGCTGCGCCGCGATCGGCTTCCAGAATCTCGCCCGCTACGGCCTGCTGGTCTGGGTCCCGGTGCATTTCCTCGGAGACCATTGGAAGGAATCCTCGCAGAAGTGGATCGCCGTCGCGCTGCCGGTGGGCATGGCCCTCGGCGCGGTCTCCGCCGGCTGGATCTCGGATCGCGTGTTCCGCGGCTCCCGTTCCGCGCCGGTCATCATCTTCCTGCTCGCCGCCGCGGTCTGTGCCTCGGGCATGGCCTTCCTCGACCGCAGCTCCGCCCTCGCGATCCCGCTGCTCTTTCTAACAGGCTTCTTCGTCTACGGCCCGCAGTCCGCCTTCTGGGCGCTCTGCCCGGACCTGCTCGGCAAGCGCCTGGCCGGCACCGGCACCGGCATGATGAACTTCTTCGCCTACCTCTTCGCCGGTCTTGGCGAGCCGCTGGTCGGCTCCCTGATCGAGCGGAACCATTCGACCCACATGGTCTTCCCGGTGGTCGCCGTGGCCTGCACCGCCGGTGCCATCCTGATGTCTTTCGTCCGTACTTCACGCGCATGACCAACCGCCGCTCCAGCCCGCTCGCCCTTGCCGCCGTCTTCTCCGGCCATGGCGAACCTTTCCGTCTCGAACATTTCCCCGTCCCGGATCCGGGCCGTGGCGAAGTGCTGGTGAAGGTGACCTGCAGCACCATCTGCGGCAGCGACCTCCACACCTGGCACGGCCGCCGCCAGGAACCCGTCCCCTGCGTGCTCGGTCACGAGATCGTCGGCCGCATCATGGCCTTCGGGCCCGGGGCTCCACGGATCGACCTGCGCGGTGAGCCGCTTGCGGAAGGCGACCGCATCACCTGGACCCTCGCTGCCTCCTGCGGCGAGTGCTTCTTCTGCACCCACGCCCTGCCCCAGAAGTGCGAGAACCTTTTCAAATACGGCCACAGCTCGATCTCCCCGGGCCGCGAGTTCAGCGGCGGCTTCGCCGAATGCTGCCTGCTGAATGCCGGCACCGGCATCGTCCGCCTCCCGGATGATCTGCCCGACGCCATCGCTGCACCGGCGAATTGCGCCGTCGCCACCGTCGCCGCCGCCTTCCGCAGCGCCGGTCCGGTCAGGGGAAGTACGGTGGCTGTCGTAGGTTGCGGCGTCCTCGGCCTGACCGCCGCCGCCATGGCCCTGGAACTGGGAGCCGCGGAAGTGATCACCTGCGATGTGAATCCGGCCCGCGCCGGAATGGCCCGCAGCTTCGGCTCGAAGCGTTTCTGCAGCCCGGAAAATTTCGTCGCCACCGCCCGCGATGCTACCTTGGGCCGCGGTGCCGACCTAACCATGGAGTTTTCCGGTTCCGCCTCGGCCGTCACCGGTGCCCTCGCCGCGCTCCGCACCGGCGGCACCTCGATCATCGCCGGCACCACCACTCCCGGCGGCACGGTCGAGATCGACCCGAATGACCTCGTCCGGCGCATGCTCACCGTGAAGGGCCTGCACAACTACGCGCCCTGCGATCTCGTCGCCGCCCTCGACTTCCTCGGCAGCGCGCGCGGCAGGTTCCCCTTCGAATCCCTCCAGGGCCAAAGCTTCGCCTTGGAAGACATCGAAGCCGCCTTCGCCTCCTCCACCGCGAACGCAGGAATGCGCACCGTGGTTCTGCCCTGAGCTGGCAGCCACCACGGCACGCGGACCTGAGAATCGTGGCGGTCCATCTAGACGGCCGCCTTTTCCTTCTTCAACCGCAGCAGCGTATTCACGTTCTCCTCGCTGCGCGGCAGCATGTGCTGGCGGATCACATTCTTGATCTCCTCCATCACACCGGGATTTTTCAGCGCCTCGTCGTAGCCGTGGACGCCGTATTCCTCACCGGCTTGCAGGACGGCCAGCGCGGGCGATTCGCCCAGAGCCAAGGCCCCTCCCTCAAGCGCCTTCATGAAGCCGCCCCAGATGCCGGAGGTGAAGGACGGCTCGCCGCCCATCTCCGCGACGTGCTGCCGCAAGCGGCTGGCGTTCTCCTCGTGTACCGCCAGGATATGGCGCAGTGTCCCCGCTTCGCGATCCGTCCCGAAGGATGAGATCGCCTGGGTGTAAGTTTCGATCGCCGAAAGCTCGCCGCGCAGGAGCTTGTTGCAGGAAGCGATGCACGCCTCCTGCGGCGATGCCAGGCGCTGCGGTCGCGGCCCGCGCTCGCTGCGCGCAATCTCCCATGCCCGCGCCGCCCCGATCGCCAGCAAGGCGTGCGGCACGAAGGGCAACACCAGACGGACCGCCCCTCCGACCACCCGCCCCAAGGGCAGGCTGCGGGCCAGATAGCCGACGCCGAAACCCACGGCGAGCGAACGCAGCGGATTCTGGACCACGGCAGTTTCGATTTCATCGCGGGCTTCCAGCAGGCGCTGCTTCCCGGTGGTGACTTTTTGCTCCACCCATTGGTCCGGGTGGAGGTCCTTGGCTCGTGGAATATTCACGGTCTTGCGAGTGGGTAGGTTGGAAGATTTCACCAGCGCTTGCGGAGCTTGGCCGCGCGGTCGGCCAGATGGGAAACGCCGTCGCCCACGTGGTCGCTGAAATGCACCACCCGGTCGCCGATATTGGAGAAGGTGCGGCTATCCCGCAGGCCCTCCCACGCATCGTGGACTCCCTTGCTCGCGGCTGGCACCAGCGAGCCTAGCAGAAGCTGCCGGACCCCTTGGCTGCGCCGTGGCGAAAACAGAAGGTACCCGAGCGCCAGCCCGGCCACCGCCGCCCCGGCGATATCGGCGATCGAAGCATTCCGCACATGCCGGCGGGCACGCTCGATCAAGTCGCGGCGCACGCCGTTGCTGCTATGAAGTTCGTTCCAGTGCGACTCGGTATCCACAGGCTGCGGGATGTCGCGGGAAGGCTTGGTGTCGCGGGCATTCTCTTCGAGATCGGCGCCATGCGACGTGTAGTGATCACTTGTTCGTGTATTCATGACGGACCTGTTATCGCAGGCACCGGGCCAGTCCCCCTCCGATCCTCAACTGCTTGGTAGCAGGCGACTAAGCCCGCCGCGCCCGAAAGCCCGCGAAGCTCCGGCGATGCGCGATGCGTGACCGCGGATCGCATTCTGCAATCCCTCGCGGGATCAGGCGAAAAGCGCCGCCAGCGTCTGCGATTTGCGTCTTTCACTGCCGATGGTGATCGCCGAAAGCCCGTGAAATCAGGCATTTGCGCCCTTGGCACGGAGCGAGCAAAAAGGATTCCGGACAACCACAGCCAAGACCATGAAACCAATAACTCTCTCTCATCGCAGCATCGCGCTGGCACTCACTGCCGCAGCCTGTGTCACGATCTCCTACGCCGCCGACGGCCCGGAACCCACCGTGGACGGCCCCGTCGCCGGCGAAGACGCGATCAAGGGTGCCGAAGCGGTCGACACTCCCGCCGTCGCCACTCCCGCGCGCGCCAAGGCCAGCACATTTTGAACAGGAGGAAGGCAGGAGGGAACGGAGGTCGCCACTCCCGCGCGCGCCAAGGCCAGCACCCAAATGCAGGCCGTGCTCGACGAACTCACCGCCCTCGGCGGTAAGCCCGTGACCGAGCTCTCGGCCAAGGACGCCCGCAAGCAACCGAGCCCCGCCGATGCCGTCAAAAAGCTGATGGAACGCCAGGACATCAAGCCCGAGAAATCCGGCAAGACCGACGACATTTCCATCAAGCTCTCCACCGGCGAGGTCAAAGGCCGCGTCTACCGCCCCGATGGCGATGGACCCTTCCCGGTGATCCTCTACATCCACGGCGGCGGCTGGGTGCTCGCCGACCTGGATACCTATGACTCCTCGCCGCGCGCCCTCAGCAAGGCCACCAATGCCCTGGTGATCTCCACCGACTACCGCCACGCGCCGGAGGACAAATTCCCCGCCGCGCATGAGGATGTCTTCGGTGCCTATCAATGGACCCTCGAGAACGCCGGACGCTGGGGTGGCGACGCCAGCCGCGTGGCCGTGGTCGGCGAGAGCGCCGGCGGCAACATGGCCGTCTCCCTCAGCATGATGGCCCAGGCCAAGGGCATGCAAATGCCGGTCCACCAGGTGCTGGTCTATCCCGTCGCCTCCACCTCCATGAAGAGCGAGTCCTACGAGCAGCACGCCCAAGCCGCGCCGCTCAATGCCGCGATGATGAAGTGGTTCTTCGATAACACCCTGTCCACCGAAGATGACTGGAAGAATCACCAGATCAATCTGCTCGGTGCCAAGACCCTCAGCGGCCTTCCTTCCACCACCATCATCACCGCCGACATCGACCCGCTGCGCTCGGATGGCGAGATGCTCGCCAAAAAGCTCGAGGGCGATGGTGTGAAAGTGGACTACAAGAACTACGAAGGCGTGACCCATGAGTTCTTCGGCATGGGTGCCGTCGTCGATACCGCCCAGCAAGCCGTCGACCAGGCCGCCACCAATCTGAAAGCCGCCTTCGCCGGCGAAACCAAGGCCGCCGCCAAGCCGCCCGCCGCGGCCGAGTAACACAATTCCACCCCTCGTCCCCGACCCGACCCGAAGGGCCTCGCAGCGAAAGCCGCGGGGCCCTTTGTTGCCTTCCGAACCTTCCACCAAGCCCGCCACCAAGGGTACGTAGTCCGCCTTCAGGCGGACGAAGCCACCCTCCAAGCCCACCTTCCCTCTCCGTGAAATTCCCATGAAGCCCCACTTCAACTTGCAGGATTCCGCAGACCCTCCAAAGTGCAGCGGTCGCATCGTGACGGACAACTATCCCCCCTGCGGCTCATCTACCAACAACACTCCCGATTATGAAATCCCGCTTCGCCATTCTGGCCACGCTTGCCCTCGTCGCCGCCGCACCGTCGGCCCTCGCCCAGACCAAAGCCCCGGAGGCTCCGAAAAAGGAAGCCGCTCCCAAGGAAGCTCCCGCTCCGCCGGTGAAGGAAGAAGAATACGCCAAAACCCTGGTCGGGGCCTGGCGTCAGGAGATCAACGAGGGCGGGGCTGCCGGCCACTCGATCACCACCTATCTCGAAGGCGGCAAGGCCACCTCCGTCCTCAAGGTCGAAGCCGGCGGCCAGAAGATCGACGTCACCGCCAAGGCCAAGTGGACGATCGATAAGGACAAGATCAACATCGAAATCACCGAAACCTCCATGCCGGAAATGATGCCCGTGGGCGCCAAGCTGGTGCAGACCATCCTCTCCCTCTCGGACAAGGAAATCCGCTACAAGGACGAGTCCAGCGGAAAGGAAGTCACCGAGACCCGCGTGAAGGAAGAGAAGATCAAACCCGCCGCTGCCAAGTAAACCGCGGCAAGCACCGGCATCCCGCTTTTCCCAATAGGTCACACGAGTCCGGCAGGATCTGTGTGGCCTATTCATTTTTTGGACCGGGATAGATGGGATGAATGGGATATTGAAATGACGCCGGATCAGCACTCGTGGATTCAAAGTTCCTATCCCATCCATCCTATCCATCCTGGTCCAAATCCGGCTCTTCATCGCTGGCATCCGCGTGATTCGCGGCCAAATCGTCATAGCACATGGCGGACAACTCATGACAGCCCCGCTCACGCATTGACACCGCCGCGCGCTCCGGTGAAGTGACAGGCGAACCCATGTCCGATTCACCTCCCCTCATCCAAGACGTCCTCGTGCTTGGCGCGGGCAGTGCCGGCCTCTTGGCCGCCCTCTCGCTCAAGCGCAAGCTGCCCCAACTCGCCGTCCGCATCGTCCGCAGCCCGGACATCGGCGTCATCGGGGTAGGGGAGGGCACCACCCCGAATTTCCCGCAGCACCTCTTCGAGTACCTCGGACTCAACCGGAAGCAATTCTACGCCGAGGCCGAGCCGACTTGGAAATTAGGCATCCGTTTCCTGTGGGGCATCCGCGGGCGCTTCGACTACAGCTTCGACCAGCAGCTCGACTTCACCGCGCCGGACCTGCGCATGCCGAATGGCTTCTACTGCGACTCGGAATTCCGCTGCCTCAGCCTGCCTTCGTCCTTGATGTGGCATGGCAAGGCCTTCGCTCGCCAGGAGAACGGCTGCCCGGACATCCAGGGCTGGCACGCCTTCCACATCGAGAACGAGAAGCTAGTCAGCGTCCTCGAGTCCACCGCCCGCGCCATCGGCGTCGAGATCATCAATGGCCGCGTCACCGGTGCCGAACGCCTCCCTGCCGGTCCCATCGCCGCCGTCCACCTCGAAGATGGCCAGCGCCTCGCCGCGGACTTCTTCATCGATGCCAGCGGCTTCCGCAGCGAGCTGTTAGGCAAGGCCCTTGGCGAGGGATACACCAGCTTCTCTGACGCCCTCTTCTGCGACCGCGCCGTCGTCGGCGGCTGGGACCGCAGCGACGAACCGATCCTGCCCTACACCACCGCGGAGGAGATGGACGCCGGCTGGTCCTGGCAGATCGAGCACGAGCACCACGTCAACCGCGGCTACGTCTATTCATCCTCCTTCATCAGCGACGAGCAAGCAGCGGAAGAATTCCTGCGCAAGAACCCGAAGGCCCCCAAGTCGCCGCGGGTCGTGAAATTCCGCAGCGGCTGCTACCGCCGCCAGTGGGTCGAGAACGTCGTCGCCATCGGCAATGCCGGCGGCTTCGTCGAGCCCCTCGAGGCCACCGCCCTCATGATCGTCTGCGGCAATCTCCAGACCCTGGTCGAAATGCTCAACCGCAGCCGCCTCCAGCCCACGCCCTCGCTGCGCGATCTCTTCAATGAGCTCACCGGCCGGGGCTGGACGGACATCCGCGACTTCCTGGCCCTCCACTACAAGCTGAACCAAGGCCCGCAGACCCCCTTCTGGGACCACTGCCGGGCCGAGACCAAACTCGGTGCCGCGGACCAACTACTAGACTTCTACGAGGAAAACGGCCCCACCGGCTTCTGCCGCTACCGGCTCTCCGGCATGCAGAATGACTTCGGCCTGGAAGGCCACCTTGTCATGCTCGTCGGCAACCAGGTCCCGCACCGCGCCAGCTACCAGCCGCCCGCGCCCGACCGCCAGCGCCACGAAGCCCGCCGCCAGCACTTCAGCGCCCTAGCCGCCGCCGGCCTCGACGTAAAAGAAGCCCTCGCCTACATCCGCCACCCCGGCTGGCACTGGCATGGCGACCCCGCCGGCTGAATCGGGAACGGTTCTTCAAGGCCCGCCACCAAGGGTACGTAGTCCCGCCTTCAGGCGGACTCACCGGTAGGCAAACCGGTAGGGCCGCCGCGTGAGCTGCTCGGAAATCCCCGCCATCACCCCCGCTTCCCCGGCTTCACCAGCGCCTCCGGTTGCTTCTCCAACAATCCCCTCAATTCCTTCACCACCTCCGGCCTTTCCCCCGCCAGATTCTTCGCCTCCGGAACCTCCGCCTGATAATCGTAAAGCTCGATATCCGCCGTGTCCGCCGGCTCCCCCGGCTTCTTCCACTCCACCATCCGGTATCTCTCCGTCCGGATCGCGCGCCCCATCCGTCCCTCTCCGCGCGGGAAGCAGTGCGTCACATAATCCCGCACCTTCACCGACGGATCCTTCAACTCCGGCACCAGGCTCAGCCCATCCAACGGCTGCGGCACCTCCGGCTTCGGCAGCCCGGCCAACTCGCACAAGGTCGGATAGATATCCACCGTCTCGGCAAATCCCCCGGTCGTGCCCGCCTTCGTCAGTCCCGGCGCGATCACGCAAAAGGGAATCCGGTTGGCCTCCTCGTAGTTCGTGTGCTTCGTCCACATCCCGTGGTCGCCCAGATGCCAGCCGTGGTCGCTCCACAGCACGATCACCGTATTCTCCGCCAGCCCGAGCCGGTCGAATTCCTCCATCACCCGCCCGAGCTGCGCATCCATGTAACTCGTAGCGGCATAGTAGCCATGGATTAGCTTGCGGGACAGTTCGTCATCGATCTTCCCGTTCTCCGGAACCGGTGTGAAGTTGACGATCTCCCCGCCGCGCTTCCCGGCATACGGCGGTGCGCCCTCCGGCGGTGCCGTCAGCTTCGCCAGCGGGAAAGCCGCCGGATCATAGAGCTTCCAATACTTCTCCGGTGCGGCGAAGGGCAGGTGCGGCTTCACGAAACCCGCCGCGACGAAAAACGGCGTACCGCGCTCCTTCGCCGCCTGCAGTCGCTTGATCGTCTCATCCGCGGTCTTGCCATCCGAGTAGGCATTGTCCGGCGCCTCCGCCCGTTCCCACGCCGCCCCGCGCGGAAGCTGCCCGATCCTCCCCAGTTCGAGGTTGCTGAAGTAAGCCTCCTCCCGCGTCAGCTTGCCCCCCGCGCTGTTCTCCGGGTTCAGATACTCCACCACCTTCGGGATCACCGTCGGGACGCTCCACGATGCCGTGTCATCGCGATTCCCGTGCCCCGTGTGGAGGATCTTCCCGATCGCTTCCGCACGGTAACCCTGCTTCATGAACCACTGCGGCAGCGTCACCGCATCGGGCACCGCCTTGCGGAAATTCACCGACAGATCGTAGATCCCGATCGAGGTCGAGCGCGAGCCGAGGAGCAGATTGTTGCGCGAGCAGGCGCACACCGACTGGTTGCAATAGGCCCGCGTAAACCGCATCCCGCGCCCCGCCAGCTTGTCGATGTTCGGCGTCTTCGCCAGCGGATCCCCATAACAACCAAGCGTCGGCTTCAAGTCGTCCACGCAAATCAGAAGGACATTCTTGCGCTTCTCCTGCGCGCACAGCGGCGGCACGACAAGAAGAGCCAACACGAACAGCAAACGGCGGGTCATGGCCGGAATTTTGACCCGCTACCAGCATTTGGCCAGCGGCCGGTTCGCATTTCCATGTCACCCGTGGAGAAGGATTCTCCCAATTTCCCCAATTTCCCAATTTCCCAATCACCCAATCACCCGAGAATTCACCTTCCCCCGCCCCCCGCCCACCACCTACCCTATCCCCGGACTCGGCTCTTTCCTGCCATGACCTCCACGCACTCATCTCCCTTTCCCGCCACCCAGTGGACCCTGCTGGTGGCCGGCTGCCGTGCGCAGGATCCGGAAGAGCGCCGCCGCTCGCTCGAGGAATTGTGCCGCGCCTACTGGTATCCTCTCTACGTCTTCGCCCGCCGTCAGGGCGGCGCGCGCGAGGATGCGGAAGATCTCACCCAAGGATTCTTCCACTACTTGTTAGAGAAGAATCTCTTCGCCGCCGCCAGCCAGGACCTCGGCAAGCTCCGCACCTTCCTGCTCACCGTCTTCCAACGCTACATCGGCGATGCCCGCGCCCGCGATCGCGCCCTCAAGCGCGGCGGCGGCATCGCCCCGATCTCGCTCGATTGGCGCGAGGGCGAGGAACGCTACGTCCAGGAGCCCGCCGATCCCCTAACCCCGGAAGCCCTCTACGACCGTTCCTGGGCCATGGCCCTCCTCGCGAAGGCTCTCCAGGATCTCGGCCGCTGCGAAACCGAAGCCGGTCGCGGCCCCGCCTTCGCCGTACTCGAATCTTTCCTCAACGCCTCCGCCGTCGCCGATGGCAACTACGACGCCGCTGCAAGTTCCCTCGGCATGCAGGGCGATGCCGTCCGCAAGGCCGTCAGCCGCCTCCGCCGCCGCTTCCGCGATAGCCTCCGCCAACAGATCGCCGCCACCCTCCACGACCCCGACGAGGCCCAGGTCGACGAAGAACTGATGTCCCTCCGCGCCGCCCTCCGCTGCTAGGGCCGCCGGTAGAGCGGCACGGACCCTAACAGCCCGCCCCCTAGGGTAAGTAGTCCCGCCTTCAGGCGGACGAAGCACCGGGAAAGCCGTAATCACCCCCAGGCTCCCCGGCCCGAAAGCCGCGCAGCGCACTCCGATTGATGATTGGAAGATTGGTGATTGATGATTTCTTCCGCTTTTTCCCTCTCCCACCCCGGCGCGCCGTATGCTTCGCTCTTCCACACACACATGCCCGGCGATCCGTCCACCCCCGCCCCCCGCGACCCGCTCACCGGTGAGCGCGCCGCGGGCCTGCTGGACCTCGGCTTCCACACCCTCCTCCCGGATGACGCCCCGCCCGACTCCGGCGAGGAATGCCAGGACCGCCCCGGCGACCTGATCTCCCGCTACCGCCTGATCGAACCGCTCGGGGAGGGCGGCTTCGGCTACGTCTGGTCCGCGGAGCAATCCCAGCCGGTCCACCGCACCATCGCCCTCAAGCTCATCAAGCGCGGCATGAACAGCCGCGAGATCATTGCCCGCTTCGCCGCCGAGAGCCAGGCCCTCGCGCTGATGGATCACCCGAATATCGCCGCCGTGCTCGATGCCGGCGCTACCGCCGACGGTCGCCCTTTCTTCGCCATGGAGCTGGTCAAGGGCGAGCCCCTGGTGAGCTACTGCAATTCCCGTAATATGGGCCTGCACGAGCGCATCGAGCTCTTCATCCCGGTCTGCCACGCCGTCCAGCACGCCCACCAGAAGGCCATCCTCCACCGCGACCTCAAGCCCTCGAACATCCTCGTCGCCGAGATCGACGGCAGGCCGGTCCCGAAGGTCATCGACTTCGGCATCGCCAAGGCCCTCGGTGCCACCCCGGAGGCCGCGCTCGATGCCAGCCTGCTCCTGACCCGCGCCGGCGCGATCATGGGCACCCTCCAATACATGAGCCCGGAGCAGGCCGGCAGCGTCCCGGACGTCGATACCCGCAGCGATATCTACTCGCTCGGCGTGATCCTCTACGAGCTCCTCACCGGCATCACCCCGCTCTGCGCCGGTGCCCCGCCGAACGAACCCTACGACGAAACCCTCCGCCGCATCCGCACCCAGGAAGCCCCTCGGCCCAGCATCGTCATCCACGGCGGCGCGGAGCCCGCGAAACTCCGCCGCTCCCTGCGCGGCGATCTCGATTGGATCACCATCAAGGCCCTCGAGAAGGACCGCCGCCGCCGTTACGAAACCGCCACCGCCCTCGCCGCCGACCTGCGCCGCCATCTCAACCGCGAGCCGGTCAGCGCCGCCGCCCCCACCTGGAGCTACCAGTTCTCGAAATTCGCCCGCCGCAATCGCGCCGTCTTTGTCTCCGCCGCGCTCATCGCCGCCGCCCTCATCGCCGGCACCACCGTTAGCCTGACCCAGGCCGCCCGCGCCAAGCAAGCCGGCGACAAGGCCGAGCAGAACCGCCGCGAGGCCGAGGCCAACCGCGGCATGGCGGAGCGCAATCTCGGCCGCGCGCGCGAGGCGGTGGACAAGTTCCTCAATACCATCACCGAGGATCCCCGGCTCAAGGAGGCGGACTTCATGGAATTGCGCAGCAGCCTGTTAGAGAGCGCCCTGCCCTTCTACGAGGAACTCTCCGAGGACGATCCCGCAGGTCCCTCCTTCACGATCGAGCAGGGCCTCGCCCTGAATAATCTGGGCCTGATCTATCAAGAGCTCAACCGCGGGTCCCAAGCCGTCGCGGCCTACCACCACGCGATCGAGGTGAATGCCGCACTGGTCGCCGCCGAGCCGCACAATCCGGTGCACCGCCGCTCGCTGCTCACCGCCTACAACAACCTTGCCATGGCCCTCGATCTCTTCGAGGACAAGCAACCCGCCGTCGAGGCCCAGGCCCGCGCCGTGGAACTCGCCCGCGCCCTCGCGGCGGACTTTCCCGCGAGCGGCGATTACCGCCAGCACCTCGTCTCGCTGCTGATCAATGCCGGCCAATTGCTCGCCACCCAAACCCGCTTCCCCGAAGCTCTGGCCGCCACTCGCGAGGCCCTCGCCACGAGTGAGGCGCTAGTCGCGGACTTCCCGGGAAATGCCGATTACCCCGCGCAGCTCGGCTATGCCCACGCCAGCCTCGGCGGCGTCATGTATCGCGCCCAGCAGCCGGGCGCGGAAGACGAATTTCGCAAGGCCAAGGCAGTCCAGGAAGAACGCGTCAAGGCACCGGGCAGCGACCGCTACGACCGCCGCCTGCTCTCCACCACCTGCATGAATCTCGGCCACATCCTCGCCTTCTCGGGCCGCCATGAGGAAGCCCTCGGCGTGCTGCGCGAGGCCGCCGCCCTTCACGAACGCCTCGCCACCGAGATGCCTTCGATCCCCGAGTATCGGGAATCGGTGGGGCGCGACCGGGTCCTGATCGGCATGTGCCTGCTTAATCTCGGCCGCTCCTGGGAGGCGGAGCCGGAACTCCAGGAAGCCGTCGCGATCAGCCACCGCCTCACCGGGGAGTTCCCCGCGGATCTCGCCAACTGGAACCGCAAGGGCGTGGCGCTCGATCTGCTCGCCCGCCTCAAGCGCAAGGCCAGGGACTGGGACGCCGCCCGCGCGTTTTATGAGAAATCGATCGAGAGCCACCGCCGTGCTCTATCCGTCGGCACGCAGGATTCCGAGGGCCGCGGCTTCATCGCGGAGCGCCGCCAGGCCATGGCCGAAATGGCCCTTGAGCAAGGCGATCCCGCCCAAGCCGTCCGCGATGCCCTCACCATCCCCGAGACCCGGCCCGCCCGCTGGGAGGAAGCCGCCCTCGCCGCCCGCATCGCCGCGCAGGCCGTCACCATGGCCATGGACGAGAAGGATCTACCGGAATCCGAACGCCGCATGATCGCCGGGCCCCTCGCCGCCGCCGGCGTGCAACTGCTGCAACTCGCGATCGACCGCCACTACCCCTCCGTCCCCGAGCTCGGCACCGATCCCGCCTTCGAGCCGCTCCGCAGCCACCCCGCCTTCGAGACCTTGAAGGAACCGCCCGCCGACCCCGCCGGAGTCAGCCCGGACCGCTTCGCCTTCGACTACCCCTACGACGATCCCGGCCCGCGCCATTGGGTCCGCGACGGCGAGCGCTGGACCGAAACCCAGCCCTCCGGCGCCAAGAGCGAATACACCGTCGTCGGCCGCACCCGCGTCCGCGGCATCTCCGGCACCGAGATTTCTAACACCAAGGACCCGGCCTTCCATCTCTTCGTCCCCGACAAGAACACCCCCGCCCCCGCGATCCTCTACATGCGCCGCGACCAGGCGGCATGGGACAACTTCGTCGGGATCCGCGACATCAAGTAAGCAAGGCTCCCACCCGCCCCAACCACAACCCCGGTGCCTTTCATCGACTCTTCATTCGATGTTCGATGTTGGGCGTTCGATGTTCGATGTTCCGCCTTTTGCCCTTCGCCTCTCAAATCTCAAATCTGGAATCTGGAATCTCACCTCTCCCTCAAAACCACCGTCTCCCGCGCCCCCACCTTCACCACCTCTCCTCCACTCACCATCTTCCCCGTCACCAAATCCCTCATCTCCACCTCGTCCGCCACCTTGAACTCGAAACTCTTCCCCTCGCTCATATTCATCGCGATCAAGTACGGCCCGTACCGTAGCTGATAGAAATCCCCGCGCCCCGCATGGATATTCTCCTGCCCCGCCTTGAACGCCACCCCCTCCGGGATCTTCGCGATCGGCAGAACCTCCCCCGCATGCGCCGAAACGAACTCTTTGGGATACCGCGGCCCGCCGTTCGCGAAGCCGAAGTTCGTCCAATCCGGCCGCTTGTATTCCATCCCTGATGCCGTGAACGCGATCTCCTCCCCCACCACCGCCACCCGGTCGATCTCCGGCGTCATGTAGTGCACCCGCCCCAGGAAATTCACCGCATGCCGCGCCCGCCAATACAGCGACGCATACAAGATCTCCCGCCCGTGCTTGATCGCCACCACCCCGTCCTCCTCGTCCGCGAACACGAAGTCCGGCTGCTCCCGCGACATCGGCAGCCGCTTCTCCGATGCCGCCTGCGCCCCGATCACCTCCAGTTGCTCCGGCACCGGCAGCAGCCCGAAGGTCGTCCGGAAGCCCTTCTCCTCCATCGTCCCCGCCAGCGTCGCGTAGAGCTGCTTGTCCTCCATCATCTGCTGCACCCCGCCTAGCAGATGCGGATCCAGCGTGATCGCCGCCGCCTCCAGCGGCGTCCCGTCCCACGATGGCCGCTGCGTGTAAGTCACATTCCCCGGATAGTGCGCATCCCGCCAGCCCACGGCCGTCTCCTGCACCATCGCGCGAAATCCATCGCCATCCTGCAGCGGATACCGGAAAGGCGCGCGCGCCCGCGCGATCTTCACCAGTTGCTCCTTCAGCCGCGCATCTCCCGCCTGCCCCGGTGAAGTACGGGTAGCCTCGTAGATCTGCGCCACCCAGTCCGTCACCTCGCCATAGTTGCCCACGAATCCCAGCTCCTTCGTCAGCCCGTCCCGCGTCAGTTGGAAATACGCATCGCCCAGCGGCTTCACCGGCACGCCATCCTTCTCGCTCCCCAGCCACGGCTCCAGCCCCACCGATTCATAAAGATACCTCAGCGCCTGCTTCTCCGGCAGCGCCACCTCCGGCGCCACCACCGCCAGTCCCCGGTTCGCAAGGTAGATCCCGTAGAGGTCGTTGATCATCGACTGGTTCGTGTACTGCCGCCGGTGCTCCCGGTGCCAATCCCGGCACGCCAGCAGCATCTCACGGAAGCCATCGCGCCGCTTCACCTGCCTTCCCGTCCCGTCGTCGATCGCCTCGTCAAAATCCGCCGCCAGCTCCTTCTGTAACAATTGAATCACCTGCCCCGACGGCCCCAGCCCGAACCAATCCGGATTCCACGTGGAAGGCTCCGCCTCCGCCAGCTTCGGATTCGCCACATACCCCCGATAAAGCGCATCCAAGCTCGCCAAAATCTTCGCCACCGTCTCCGGCCTGCCCGCTGCCTTCGTCCACTTCGTATGATACGCCTTCGCCAGGAAGAGCGCCTGCATCTGGTTCGCCGGCCGCTTCGGATCGCGCAGCAGCCCCTCGATCTGCCCGTTCACCCGCGCCCTCAGCGCCTCCATCACCTCCGGCCCCGGCCCGGTCCGCAGCGGCACATCCTGCGGCGCACTGCCCTGCTTCTCCGCCGCCGGCGGCTCGAAGCACTCCTCCGTATGCGTATACACCCGGTACAGCCCGCGGCTCGGCTCCGTCATCGGCTTCTGATACTCCTCGAACTCTCTCGCGTAGCCCGAGACCGGACCGCTCGCCCGGATCTCGCACTCGATGCTCTCCTTCCCCTTGGTGAGAGCCAGCGGCAGCGGACAAGTGCGATAGGAAAAGCGTCCCGGATAAGCCGGTGCATCCGCCCCGATCTCCAGCGCCTCGATGTCCCCCAGATGCCGGTAGCCCACCTGCTTCCCCGCCACCTTCAGGATCATCCTGTTGTGGCTCACATCGCCACCCCACAGCCGCAGCGTGAAGTAATTCTGCCGCACCGGATCCACCTTCACCGTGAACTTCAGCACCCCACCCTGCCACGCCGGATCGCCCCCCGGCAGCAGCAAGCGGCTGCTCTCACCCAGCCCGCCCGCCTTCACCTCCGACAGCGTCGCCACCAAACCATGTGCCCTCTCCGAAGCCTCCTCCCCGAAGCTCAGCGTATCCAAAGCAGCAGCCGAAAGCACCGCCGGCACCAACAACGCAAGAAGAGGGAAGGGGAATCGAAGCACAAGCATGTCTATCGCGTGGGAGCTGCAGGGGAAACGCCCCGCGCCGCGCCGATCTTGCAAAACCTGTATGACATCTGGCGCCGATGCCTTCGAAGCCACCAACAACCGCCCGCCCCCAAGGGTAGGTGGTCCCGCCTTCAGGCGGACGAAGCCACCCACCAGGCCCGCCTCCATCTCGCGTCCCCGCCACCCCTCTAACAGTACGGCGGCGAGAACCCCGAAAGCTTCATCCAAACCCACCCCAGCAGCCCGAGCACCAGTAGCACCATGCCCACCTGACCGAACAGAAACCCCAGCACATGAAACGCCACGACCATCCCTGACTTCCCCGCCTCGACACCCCGTTCCCGGCACCGCATCCGCGCATGCAGCACCCCGAGATAGAGCACCGCTCCAAGGTAAGCCACTCCTGCCGCCGCGAAGCCCAGGAACTCGTCGCTGAAAGCCATCGCCACCGCCAAGGCCACCGGAGCCATCACCGACGGCGCGATCCAAACCAGCGCCTTCATCAACTGAGGGTGACTGCTGTTGGCGATATATCCATCGATTCTCATTCCGCGATAGATCATCCTCTTACGAATCCCTCCGGATGTCGATCTTCGAACCGCCAAGGGAAAGGGCTCTCCGCCAGCCTTGCTGAAGCCCTTCGAGAAAGCTCCAATCCTGATCGGTGCCCCCTTTTGCGGCGCAGCCGCTTTGGAGTGCGGCGGGCATCGCCGCTTTCCTGCGGGTCTTCCCCGAAGATCGCCACATCGAATCCACCTTCCACTGTTCTCACGCGGGTACCGTCTCAGCTCCCAGCGCCGGAGGCGCGTCGGATACAAGCCGGTGATGGAGTGCAACGGAACCAACGGTAGAGCCCACGGAATCATGGCGTTCCGGAGAGCCGCCGGAAGTGTCGGAATCACGCGAGGGCCTGAACTCCTGCCGGGCCCTAGGATCGTCCTCAGTCGAGAAGAGCAACCAGATACAGGATCAAGAGGACAAACACAAACACCCCCGGAATCGCGAACACCTGCAAGCCGATGAAACGCCAGATATTCACCCGAATGGTAGGCCAGCGGTCCGGATACTGAATACACTTCTCATGGCAAACCAGCAACGCATGGAAGACGGCGCAGAAGACTGTAAGCCCCAAGAAGCCCCCCGCCGCCGCCAATGCCACCGGCGGCCTCGCATACATCAGCGCCAGCAGCACGAAGAGCAGCAGTCCTCCCGGCGTGATCCACAGCAAGAATCTCAGCCAGGCAACAGCGCGGTTAGCCCGGACAGGGATCTCCGTTCCTTGTTTGTCCGCCATGCTCATCGGCTGAGTGCAACAATCGCGCCCCAGATCATGATCAGCAGGAAAGGGGCCGCGAGGAATTGCCCGACCAGGAAGACGAGACAGCGGTAGAACACCTTAGCCTCTATGTCACCCGCCTGGATCCGCAACTGTTGGCAGTGCGGCCGCGCATCCACCCAAGCGAGGACCAAAATCAAGACCAACAACCCACATCCGGTCCCCCCGATCAAGATAGCCGCCAGGGTGTAGCTATCGAGCCCGCCGAACCAACCCGCCAGATAGCGTCCTGCAAATTCGGGCACAAAGGTGCCGCACACCAGTAGACAGGCTGGCATCAACCACACCATCACCCTCAGCCAGCCCACCCCGGCCTGGGGAAGCTCGGTGTCGGGCTCAGGCTCATTCATCATCGGAAAATCATAGCGGCCATCGCCAAGCTCACTTGATCTCCCCCCACTCCTCCCGCGTCAAGTCATGGTCGTCGATCCGGATCTTCCAGACCTGGCAGTTGAGCTGCTTCCGCTGCCGGTTCGTGGACCACCCGGCGATGGTGCCCTCGGCCACGTGGTGGTACTTCATGAACTTGCGTTCGGTAAGGAACCACTGCTTGAGCGCGGCCAGCGTCTTGAAGCGCTGGATGCCTTCCTCAACCACCGCACGGGTAATCCCGTCGTGCTCCTTCCAATGCTCCCCCGGCCCCGGATAGTAGAGACCCTTCGACCCCATCCACTCCTCCTCCCGCGGAATCATCACCAGCTTCCGCGTCTCCCCCTTCCAAGTGTAGCTCCGCTCCCACCCCTTCAGCGCCGCGACCACCAGTTCCCCCTCGCTTCCCGGCACCGTCACCTTCTGCCCCGGCCTCATCGCCACCTCCGGTTCGGCCGCCGGCACCAAGCCCATCGGCAGCAGGAAGAAGGCGAAGCGCATCGCCATCTTGAAAGGGAAGGGGATCCGGCACATGTCCCGGATTCTTCCTATCTGAGATCTTAAATTTCAAATCTCAAATCTGAAATCTGAAATCTCAAATTCCCCACCTCACCCCAAGCCCGCGAACAACCCCAAAATCCCGTCCCCCCTTCGACGTTCAATGTTGGACGTTCGATGTTCGATGTTCGCCTTTTCCCCTACGCCAAAATCCCCTTCACCACCTTAGCAGGCTCCACCCCCGTCAGCTTCTGATCCAGCCCTTGGAACTTGAAGCTCAACCTCTCATGGTTCAGCCCCAGCTGGTTCAAGATCGTCGCATGCAGGTCCCGGATATGCACCGGATTCTCCACGATGTTATAGCTCATCTCGTCCGTCTCGCCATACACCTGCCCGCCCTTGATCCCGCCGCCCGCCATCCATAGCGAGAAGCAGCGCGGGTGGTGGTCGCGACCGTAGTTCGTCTCGCTCAGGCCGCCCTGGCAATACACCGTGCGCCCGAATTCGCCGCCGAAGATCACCAGCGTGTCCTCCAGCATCCCGCGTTGCTTCAGGTCCTCGATCAGCCCGTAGCAACCTTGGTCCACGTCCATGCACTGCGAGCGCAGGTCGCGCGGCAGGTCGCCGTGCTGGTCCCAGCCGCGGTGGAAAATCTGCACGAAGCGCGTGCCCCGCTCCAGCAAGCGCCGGGCCATCAGCGCCGAACTCGCGAAGGTCCCGCGCGTCCTACTATCCTTCCCGTACATCTCATACACATGCTCCGGCTCGCCGGACATGTCCGCCAGCTCCGGCACCGAGGACTGCATCCGGAAAGCCATCTCATACTGCTGGATCCGCGTCTGGATCTCCGGATCGCCCACCGCCTCGTACGAGCGCTGGTTCATCGCGTTCAGCCCGTCCAGCATCTTCCGCCGCAGGTCGCGGGAGATCCCCGGCGAGTCCTGCAAGTACAGCACCGGATCACCCTTCGAGCGCAGCGCCACCCCCGCATGCTTGCCGGGCAGATAGCCCGACCCCCACAGCCGCGCCGAGATCGCCTGCACGTTCGAATACGGCGAACTGTGCGTCGCGTGCAGCACCACGAAGGTCGGCAGATCCTCGTTCATGCTGCCCAGCCCGTACGACAGCCACGATCCCAGCGATGCCTTCCCCGACTGCATCGCGCCGGTGTAGGAAAGCTGGTTCGCCGGCTCATGGTTGATCGCTTCCGTGTGCATCGATTTGATGATGCAGAGGTCGTCCGCCATCTTCGCCGTCCACGGCAGCAGCTCGCTGATCCACGCCCCGCCCTGCCCGTGCTGGTTGAACTTGAAGATCGTCGGAGCGAGGGGAAACGCCGCCTGCCCCGAGGTCATCCCCGTCAGCCGCTGACCTTCCTTCGCCAGCCAATCCTTCAGGTCTTCCTTGAAGCGCTTCTGCAGGTCCGGCTTGTAGTCGAAAAGATCCAACTGCGACGGCGCCCCGATCAGCGAGATATAGATCGCCCGCTTCGCCTTCGGCGCGATGTGCGGCAGCATCCCCTCGATTGCCGAAGGAAAGGCCCGCCCGCCGCCCAGCAGCGAGGTCAGCGCCGCCACCCCCAGCCCGGTCCCGTTCTTCCTAAAGAACTGCCGCCGCGTGATCGCGTCGTTGTAATCGTGGATCGTGTTCATTCTTGCTCTGGCCTCTGGTCTCTTGCCTCTGATCTCTTGGCCTACTTATTCAGCGTCTCATCCAAATTCAAAAGCTGGCTCCCGACCAAAGTCCAGGCCGCCAGTTCCGGCACATCCAGCTTCGCATCCGCCTTCGTCTCGCCGTTCGAAATCATCGCCTGCGCTTCCTTCGCGTCCGCCCGGTAGACTGCCAGCGCCGCATCCAGCGTCTCCATCGCCAGCTTCCGCTCGTCCGCCGTCAGCTTGCGCGCCATCAGCCGCTCGCTCATGTAATCGAGCCGCCCCGCCGGATCGCCCGCCGCCACCATCGCGTGCTCCGCCATCTTCCGCGAGGCCTCCACGAACTGCGGATCATTCAGGACCACGAATGCCTGCAAGGGCGTGTTAGTCCGGTCCCGCCGCACGCAGAAGACCTCCCGGCTCGGCGAGTTCATGATCTCCATCGCCGGATGCGGTGCCGTCCGCTTCCAGAACGTATACAGCGAGCGCCGGTAGAGTGCCTCGCCGCTGTCCTGCTTGTAGTTCCGCGTGTTCGATTCCTTCATCGCCACCGCTTCCCAGATCCCTTCCGGCTGGTAAGGCTTCACCGGCGGCCCGCCGACCTTCGCCGAGAGCAGGCTGCCCGCGGACAAGGCCATGTCCCGCAGCTCCTCCGCATCCATCCGGTAGCGCGGGCCGCGCGAGACCAGGCGGTTCGCCGGGTCCTTCTCCAGCTTCTCCGGCGAAACCACGCCCGATTGGCGATACGCCTGCGAGGTCACGATCAGCTTGATCATGTGCCGGTAGTCCCACTTCGCCTCCACGAATTCCGCCGCCAGCCAATCCAGCAGCTTCGGATGGCTCGGCCGCGCGCCCATGATCCCGAAGTCATCGTTCGTCTCCACGATCCCGGTGCCGAAGAAGTAATACCAGGTCCGGTTCATCGTCACCCGCGCCGGCAGGGGATTGGCCGGATCCACCAGCCACTTCGCCAGGCCCAGCCGGTTCTTCGGCGTATCCGCCGCCATCGGTGGAAGTACGGCGGGCGTCGTAGCTTCCACCTTCTCGCCCTTGTCGGAATACACCCCGCGGGTCAGCACGTGGGCGAAGGGCGCGTCCTTCTTCTCCGCCATCACCAGCGATACCGAACCGCGTGCGCGCAGCGTCGCCTGCTCGCCCTTCAACGCGTCCAGCTTGTTCCCCAGCTCACGCGTCGGGCCGTCCGCCGTCGCCAGATAGTAACCGAAAACCGAGTCCGTCTGCTCCTTCGTCCGCTGCTCCGCCGGCGTCGCGATGATCCCCTTGATGACGTTGTCCTGCGCCAGCTTCGCGATCTCCTGCGGCGTCAGCAGGCGGCGGTAGAAGCGGAAATCCTGCAGCGCCACCTTGTCGGTCAGCTTCGAGTCGCCGCCTTCGCGCGAGCCGAGCTTCAGCATCACCTTGGTCTCGATGTTCGGCCCCACCGTGTTCGGCGTGACCGAGCCCTTGGCCTTCCTGCCGTCCACGTAGAGCTCCAGTGCCTTGTCGCCGCCCTTGCTGCCGTCGAAGGTCGCCATCACGTGGTGCCAGCTGCCCGGTGCCAGCGGCTCCGCGCCGTTGAATTTGGTGGCCGCGCTGGTCCAGGTGTCGATCACGTGCGCCGCGGGCGAGCCGCCCTGCAGATACAGATCCCAGCCACGGTAGGACTCGCCCGGATTCATCCGCGCCACGATCGCCCCCGTCGGCTTGCCCTCGATCCGGATGAAGCCGCCATACGTGACCTTCTCATCGCGCTTGAAGCTGCCCAGATCGCCAAGTTCCACCGGCCCGTCGCTGACCTGCACCGCCTTGCCCAGCGGTGCATCCACGCGGGCGAGATTCGCCGCCCACTCGCGCGATTCGCCGTCCACCGTGCCGCGCAGCGGGCCCTCGGCCTCGGTCAGCGGCAGGTGCAGCACCAGCGCCGGATCGGCCTCCGCCGCCGGCCCGATCGTCGCCTTTGCCAGCCACGCATCGAAGTCGCCCTTCGCCGCCTCCTTGCGCGCCGCGATCTTCTTGCCGGTCTCGCCGATCTCCGCCGCCACCGAAGCCCAGCGCGCGCGGTCATCCTGCAGCGGCACGAACACATTCGGCGGATGCTCCGCGTTGTTGCCGTCCAGCGCCGACATCGGCGTGTTCCGGAAGAAGGCCGTCAGCGAGTAGAATTCCTTGGTCGATACCGGGTCGAACTTGTGGTCATGGCAGGCCGCGCAGCCGGTCGTCAGCCCGAGCCACACCGCCGACATCGTCTCGACCTGGTCCTTGGCGTAGATCGCAGTGTATTCCTCGGGGATCGCGCCGCCCTCGCCGGTCGTCGCCAGGCAGCGGCTGAAGCCCGTCGCCACCTGCTGGTCGAGCGTCGGCTCCGGCAGCATGTCGCCGGCGATCTGCTCGACCGTGAATTGATCCCAGGGCATGTTCGCCTGGAAGGCCCGCACCACCCAATCGCGGTAAGGCCAGATCGCCCGGTAGTTGTCGATGTGGATGCCGTGCGTGTCCGCGTAGCGCGCCGCGTCCAGCCAGTAGCGCGCCAGGTGCTCGGCGCTGGCCATCGTGCCGAGCAGCTTGTCCGCCTCCGCCTCGATCGCCGCCTGCGGATTCGCCGCGGCGGCTTTCGTGAAAGCTTCGACTTCCTCCGGTGCCGGTGGCAGCCCGGTCAGGTCGAGGTGCAGGCGGCGGTAGAAGCGCGCCATGTCCTCCGGCGGGTTCGGCTTCAGGCCGTTCTCGTCCAGCTTCGCCGCGATGAAATGGTCGATCGGGTTCGCGGCCCACTCCTTGCCCGCCTCCGGCAGTTCCGGTCGCTTCACCGGGATGAAGGACCAGTGCGCCTCATACTTCGCGCCCTGCGCCACCCACTTCTCCAGCAGCGCGATCTGCTCCGGCCCCAGGGTCTTGTGGGACGCCGGCGGCGGCATGATTTTTTCCGGATCCTTCTCGTGGATCAGCTGCACCAGCCGGGATTCCTCCGGCTTGCCCTTCACGATCACCGGCTTGCCATCCTCCCGCAGGACAAAGGCATCCGCCTCGCGGTCCAGCCGCAGCGGGGACTTCTTCGGCTCCCGCGTCCCGCTGTCCGGGCCGTGGCAGTGGTAGCAGTTCTCGGAGAGCAGCGGCTGGATGTGCTCGTTGAAGGACACCGTCTCCGGCAGCACGATCGGCTTCGGCGCAGGCGCTGCAGCCCCGGCGGCAGGCGGTTTGCCCACATCCGCGCCCATTGTGAAGCTCTCCCGTTTGCCACACGCGGCGAGCAGCAGGGAAGCAGCCAGCAGCCCGGCGGTGGACGGGGAGAACGATGGGTTAACGCGCATTTTCAAACTCGTTTCGTGATCGATTCAGGCATTTTGATGCCTTGGAGAGATCGGAACGCTGGGATTTCCCGGGTACTTTCAGCCCCGTCCATTTCCGGCTTGCCGCGGCAGGCTCCACCCTCCCGACTCTCCGAAGCATGGCATATTCGGAAGACAAAATGAAGTCCCCGTTTGATGCGACCTTCATTTTCCCGAATTGCCCCCTCCTGCCGGAGGTCACGCACCCCCACGGCCACATGGTCACGCGGGTCCACGCCCCGCATAAAGACGGCCGCTTCTACCTCGCCGCGCTCTGCTACGCCCAATCCCTGTGGCGCGAGGGGAAGCCCGCCCAAGCCCTGCTCCAGCTCAACAAGTCCTTCATGGCCAAGCTCCACGGCGATGAGGAAGTGCTCCAGCGCCGCCCGCCGCCCTACGCCGTCCTGGTCTGGTTCCTCCGCCACCGCCCCGCCGGCCGCTTCCTCGGCAACCCGGTCCGCCACTTCCAGCACCTCGCCACCCGCATCAGCGGCGAACGCAGCGAGATCCGCGCCTGGCGTGCCTGGGCCTGCTTCCACCTCGCCCAAGCCGTCCTCCCCGCACACGAATTCCCCATCGACGAGGAACAGGTCGCCAAGGAGCGCATCGTTTTCCCCGACTGGGACGACGTTGTCCACGCCATCCATGCTTCCGGCTGGTCAGGGGAATCGGAAGTGCTGCTGCACACCTTCAGGGGAGTACCTTAATGGGGTACCCTTAAAGGGAGAACCTTTGTGCCCCGTTTTGGGGGACGGGTCCCACCCCGTTTCGGGGGATGGGTGGCGTACCGATTCGGGGGACGGGTCCTGCCCCGATTCGGGGGACGGGTGAATGCTCATTGCTGCCATGCCGCGGACCTGCGAAAGATGCGGGCATGGAGCTTTCGGAACGCATCACGATCGAGCCGGGCAAGTGCGGCGGCCGCCCCTTCATCCGGGGCCGCGGCGTGCCGGTGAGCGAGATCCTCGAGTTCATCGACAGCGGGGCCTCCAATCTCGAAATTCTCGAGGAATTCCCCGACCTCGAAGCCGAGGACATCATGGCGGCCATGGCCTACGTCCCGCCCGGGCCGGAGCCGAAGGTGGAGTGATTCCGCGGCGTTGCTTATTCCCCATAAAACCACCGGTGGTTCTCCGCGGTGAGTTGGGCGAGTTCGTCGGGTTCCATGCCGAGGGCAGCGGCCAGGCCGGCGGCGATGCGGGGGAGGTTGGCGGGGTGGTTCTGGTCCTCGGGGAGGGGGTGCGAGATGAAGGCGGGGGGCGGGAGCATGTCGGGGGCGTCGGTCTCTAACAGGAGGCGGTCGCGGGGGACGGCCTTGAAGGACTCGAGGACCCTGGCCTTCTTCGGGTGGAGAAAGTAGCCGGAGAAGGAGAACCAGGCACCCATGGAGGCGAGGCGTTCCACCAGTTCGGGGGATCCGCCGAAGGAGTGGAGCAGGAAACGGCGCGGCGGAGCTTCTTCGGCGAAGGCGGCGAAGAGCGGTTCCCAGGCCTTGAGCGCGTGCACGATGAGGGGCAGGTCACGCTCGCGGGCGAGGGCGATCTGCGGCAGGAAGACCCGGTGCTGGGTTTCCATGGAAGGCTCGTCGACCCAGCCGTCGAGTCCGCATTCGCCGAGCGCGGCGTGCGGGAAGCGGTCGAGGTAGGCGGTCAGGGTCTCCAGCCATTGCGGTGAACGCTCATGGGCCCGCCAAGGGTGGAGGCCGAAGGCGGGGCGGACGAAGCCGGGGAACTCGATGGCGAGCGCGGCGACTTCCTCCCAATCCGCCTCGGAGGTGCCATTGGCGACGCAGCCGGAGAGGCCATCGGCGCGCATGGCTGCGATGATTCCGCCGGGGTCGGGGAAGCGCTGCAGGTGGTTGTGGGAGTCGAACACGGGGTGGAAGAAATCACTAATCACTAATCTTCTAATCACAAATCAGAATGCGCCTGCGGCCGGGGAAGGGTTTCCTGTGACGAAAACGCGCGGATTCGTTTCTAGCCTTCCGGCACTGGAACTGCTTGGATGGTGATCCTCGCTTCAACTCCCCCGGTTGTTCAGCGGCCCATCTCCCCCCGGCAGTCCTGCCGGAATCCCCCTCGCCATCAACCGACATGACCCTCGTCGCCCGAGTCATGCTGCTTGCTGCCGTGTTCCCGTGGCTGTGCCGGGGCGCGGTGCCGAGCCAAGAGGTGTACCTTAAGGCCGCGGACCGGATTTCCTACGACGCGCTGGGCAGCGCGGTGGCGATCTCGGGGAACACGGCGGTGGTCGGGGCACCGAATGAGAACTCGAATTCGCGGGGCGTGAACGGCGAGCGCTCGAATGAGAACGCGCTTGGTTCGGGGTCGGCCTATGTCTTCGTCCGGGCAGGCAGCGGCTGGGTCCAGCAGGCTTACCTGAAGGCGTCTAACACGGATGCGCACGATGGCTTCGGCAGCCGGGTGGCAATCTCGGGGGACACGATCGTGATCGGGGCGATGCTGGAGGACGGCGCGGCGGGCGGGAACCCGGCGAGCAACGAGGCCTTGTCTGCGGGGGCGGCCTATGTCTTCACGCGCACGGCCGGGGTGTGGACGCAGCAAGCCTACCTAAAGGCGGCGCAACCGCAGGCCTGGGATCTCTTCGGCGCGGCGGTGGCGATTGCGGGCGAGACGATCGTGGTCGGTGCCCATCGCGAGGACAGCGGGTCGAGCCGTTCCGGTGCGGCTTATGTCTTCGCGAGGCAAGGCGGAAGCTGGGTGCAGCAGGGCTATCTGAAGGCCTCCGACGCGGCGGCGAATGCGGAGTTCGGCAGTGCGGTGAGCGTGTCCGGGGAGAGGGTGGTGGTCGGTGCGCCGCTGGCCGGTGGAGGCAGCGGTGCGGTGTATCTTTTCCAACGCAGCGGCGGCACGTGGAGCCAGGCCGTGCGGGTCACGGCATCGAACGCGATGGCGGGTGCGCGCTTCGGTGCTGCGGTCTCGATCTCGGGTGAGAGCTTCGCCATCGGCGCGCGGGGCGAGGCGAGCGGTGCGACGGGCTTGAACGGCAATCAGGGGGATCTCTCGGCCGGGGATTCGGGTGCGGTGTATGTCTTTACCCGCAGCGGGGCGGCGTGGCTGCAGCAGGCGTATGTGAAGGCCTCGAACACGGGCGCGGGCGATGGCTTTGGCGAGGCGCTGGCGCTCGATGGCGAGCGCTTGCTGGTCGGCGCACATGGCGAGGACAGCAGCGCGACGAGCGTGGATGGCGATGCCGCGAGCAACAGCGCGGATGCGGCGGGGGCGGCGTATCTCTTCTCGCGCAGCGGCGGGGTCTGGCATCAGGACGCGTATCTGAAGGCATCTAACAGCGAGGCGGGCGATTGCTTCGGCGGCGCGGTGGCGATCTCCGGGGACATGGTGCTGGCCGGGGCCGAGTGCGAGTCCGGCAGCGGCGCGGGCGTCAATGCCGTGCAGAACGGCAATGGTGCTCCGGGCTCGGGTGCCGTGTATGGTTTCGTGATTCCATCCACCGTGGCGGAGATCGCGTTGGAGGCGGCGGGAGTGCTGGAGCTGGTGGATGGCGGCAGCCTGGTGTTCGCGACTTCGGCGAGCGGGGTGACGACCTCGCGGGTGCTGGTGGTGAAGAACAGCGGGCCGGGGCCGCTGGTCTTGGGTGCGGTGACGCTGGGCGGGGTGAATGCGGTGAGGTTTGCGATCGATGCGGCGGAGCTGCCGCCGCAGATCGCGCCGGGTGGGGCGGGGATCCTGCGATTGCAATTCAGCGGCACAACGGTCGGGAGCTATGCGGCGACGCTGCAGATCGCGAGCAACGATGCGGATGAAGGGAGCTTCGATCTCGCTCTAACAGCCAGTGTGAAGTCCGCGGCCACTTTGTATGCGGAGTGGGCGGCTGCGGCGGGCCTAAGCGGTGGGTCGGCGGCGATGAATGCGGTGCCGAAACACGACGGGGTGGAGAACTTGCTCAAGTATGCCTTCCGCCTGAACGGCGCGGTGGCGGACTGCCGGAATTTGGATGCGGGCGGGGGATTGCCGGTGTGCCGGGTGGTGGGAGCCGGGGCGCAGGCGGTCTTCCGGATGGAGTACTTGCGGCGGAAGGGCAGCGGGCTGAGTTATGTGCCGAAGGTATCGGGGAGTATGGCCGCGGGGAGTTTCGTGGCGGCGGGTGGGACGGTTTCCACGACGGAGGTGGATGGGTTGTGGGAGAGGGTGCGGGTGGACTTTGCTGCCGGTGGGGTGGGGAGATTGTTTGGAGTGGTGGAGGTGGTTCCTTAAAAGGCGGAATCACTAATCACTAATCTTCTAATCATAAATCAGAGTGGCGCTGCGCGAAGAGGTAGGGCGCTGACGCGTGAGGAGCATGTGTCGTAAGGAGCCGCGACCTTATTGTCGCTGGCACCGGTAGGGAAGCACGGCTGGCGGCAGGACCGGCGCCAGGGACAATAAGGTCCCTGCTCCTTAGCGGCGCGGCAGCGCCTCTTTCAAAGCCCCTTCCCGCGCAGCGGCAGACCGATTTATGATTAGAAGATTAGTGATTAGTGATTAGTGATTTCCGGATGACTTGGCAGGTGGGGCTGGGCGGTGGCCGCGGGAGGCTCTGGGAATCTGAAATCTCAGATTTGAGATTTGAGATTTGAGATCTGGAATCTGGAATCTGGAATCTGGAATCGGAAGTTGAGATCGGGAATGGAAATTCCAAGATGGGGCATGCGTCGCGGGGTGATCCTGGTTCTTTTGTTGGCAAGCCATGCGGCGGCGTGGTGGCTGGCGGGGGGTGTGCCGCGGGAAGTTGGGGCTGAGGCTGCGCGGGCGAGGGCTTCTGCAACCCGGGAGGCGGGGAGTGCGCTGGATGCCTTGTTGGCGAAGGCGGCAGGGAAGGATGGGGATGAAGAGCAGGATGAAGACCGGCGGTTCAGGAAGAAGGAGGAGGCGGCGCTGGCGAAGTTCAGCGGGGATCCGGCGGCGCTGCTGGCGGGAGTGGATGGCCCGGACCTGAGGCCGGAGGATGCGGCGGCATTCCGGGTGTGGCTGGAGAGCGATGCGCTGGCGGCGCTGCGCTGGGCGGGCGAGCGGGCGCGGGATCACTCGACATGGGAACTCCGTCACGGAATGGAGCTGCATGTGGCTGCCGGTGGTCGGGAGCGGCTGGACGAGTATTTGCGGGCGGTGCCGCAGGCGCGGGAGTTCCTGCTCAAGGCGGCGGGTGCTGCCGCGAGCAAGGGCGGGCCGGATTTCGCGCTGGGGATGGCGGCGGGGCTGAGCGGAGCGGGCGACCGCTTGGCGGTGCTGACGGATGCGTTTCCGAGGGATCCGAGGCTGTCGGCGATGGGTGGACTGGGCGGGCGGACGGCGGTGCCGAAGAATGCGGGTCCCGGCGGGGAGCAGCTAGCCGGGCATATCGCGGCGGTCTTCAGCTTGCTGGATGAGAGCGGGCGAGCGGCCTTCGTGGGGCGGCTGTGGGAAGTCGATCCGAAATTCAGCTTGGCCCGGGAGGTGCGGGAAGCGGGCTTGTCTGCCAACCTCTTGGCGCGTTACGAAGAGTCCTTGGCAGGCCGCAGGAGGGGTGAGGAAGAAGAGTCCGAGTGGGCCCGCGCGGAGAGGGCGGAGGTTGAGGCGATGCCGCCCTCAGAATGGCTGCAGTTCCAAGCCGACCATCCGGATTTCGGCGGAGTGCAGGGAAATGTCTTCGAGGGCAAGGTGCAGGGTCTCGAGGATTGGTGCGCCCATGTGGTGGAAGGACGCATGACGGCGGATGAAGTTCTGGCACGGGTGAAGGCGGCGGTGCCGGAATTCGCGGGGATGGAGCGGGAATTGAGGGTGGTGATCCTGCGGGAGCTGCTGCCGGCCGATCCGGAGCTGGCGCTGGCTTGGCTGCGGCAGAACTCCAGGGACTGGCAGGCGGAGTTGCCCGTGGTGTTCGATCACGCGCGTCTTTACAAAACCGCACCAGAGACGCTGGGCGCTGCGATCAATGCGGCCTATGGGCAAGAGGATCTGCCCGATTTCGCGTGGGATGAGGTCCACTATTCTTGGGAGACGTGGCTGGGTGAGGACCGCGAGGGCTGTGAGGCGGCGATCCGGCAGATGCGGCCGGGCTCGCTAAAAGATGCGCTGCTAGCGCTGCTGGAGGGCGAGTCCGAATGAAGCGCGGCGTGATCGGGTGGATGCTGGTGCTGGTGGCGACGCATGCGGCGGTCTTCCTTCTGGCGCGCGGAGATGCCACCGCGGGGAGTGCCGTGGAAGGTGGCAGTGCTGCGGGGGTGGAAGGCGCGGCGAAGGTGCGTGATCGCGAGGACGATAACGGGCGCTCCGGAAGCGCGGCGGGCGGGCATGCGCTGATGTGGCGGGAGCTGCTGGCGCGCGAGATGAGCCGGGAAGAGTTTAGCAAAGCCCGGGAGGTGCTGCTCCGCGATTGGCTGCGGCAGGATCTGCGGGGCGCGATGGATTGCCTGTATGCGCCGGGGACCTGGGCCAGTCTGAAAGACGTGGCGAGAATGCTGGAGGAGGAGACCGCGGTGGAGATGGCACGGCAGCCACGGGAGGCGATGGAGTGGATCGGCGCGCGGCGCTTCGGCTCTAACAGCGTCGCGGTTTTCGACCTCTGGCTCGGGGCGATCGAGGAATCGGATCAGCACGGGCTGCTGCTGGAGCTGCTGCCACAGGCACCGGTATTCGCGAAGGCGGAGATGCTGCAGAGTGCCTGCGAGACGGCGGATGCGCGTCAGATGGAAGTCATCCGCGGGCAGCTGAGTGGTGAATTTCCGGACAGGCGTGAGCGGGACCTGCTGGTGTCCTCTTATGCGGAGCGGGCGGTAGTGCTGGTAAAGGGGGATCTGGCGGCAGTCCTCAAGGTCGAAGAAGACCCGGAAGTCCGCAAGGGGCTGGCGGAGCAATGGGCGGTGCGCGAACTGGTGGACCTGCCGAAGGATGAGGGGGTGGCGGGCTTGCTGCAGCTGCCGGCGGATCTGCGGGCCGATGGCTTGGGCGAACTGGTGGGCAGGGGGCGGCCGGCCGACCTCGCGGGGACGGTGGAGCTGTTAGACTCGGTCGGACGGCATGGCTTGTGGGAGGAGGTCACGGCGAAGGAGAGGGAGGCCACGGTGAGAGCGGCCGTGGACCTGGCGGTCGAGGAGCATTGCCTGCCCGGCGTGGCCTTCGCGGAGTTGTCCCGGATCACGCGGCCGGAGCTGCGGGAGATCGCGCTGGATCAGCTGGGGGATCAGGTCGGGGTCCCGGTGCGGGTGGAGGAGCTTGCCGAAGTGGCGGGCGGTCTGCCGCCAGGGCGGGACCGGGATGCGTTTTTGAAAGGGGTGCTGAAGCGGGTGGGTGAGTGGAATTCGATGTATGAGGGGATCAGGGCGCTGATTTCGGATGACGGGGTGCGGAAGGGGTTTGGGGAGGGGAAGTAGGATTTGAGATGTGAGATCTCAGATTTGAGAAGCGAAGGCAAAAGGCGGAACATCGAACATCGAACGCCCAACATCGAACATCGAAATGGAAAGACAGGGAAGGCACTTGGCGGGGGGGGGGAGGCAGAATCACTAATCACTAATCTTCTAATCATAAATCAGAGTGGCGCTGCGCGAAGAAATAGGGCGCTGGCGCGTGGGGCGGACTTGATTGCTTGGCTGAATTACGCGGAGCGGCCCTTCCTGACCTCTTCCCGCGTAGCGGCAGACCGATTTATGATTGGAAGATTAGTGATTGGTGATTTCCGGATGGCTTGGCCGGTGGTGCTCCCTTGCCAGTTCGGGGTGGGGCCGTTAGGGCTCGGGCGTGCTCGATACTCCGGCCGAATATGCGATCGCGCTGACGGCGTTGGTGTGCATCGGGATGTCGAAGGCGGGGTTCAGCGGGATCTCGCTGATCTCGGTGTTCCTGATGGCGGATCTCTACGGGGCAATTCCTTCGACGGGGATCGTGCTGCCGCTTTTGATCGTGGCGGACATCGCGGTTTACCGGGGGTTCATGAAGCACGGTTCATGGGAGGCGGTGTGGAAGCTGCTGCCGGCGACGGTGGCGGGGCTGGCGATCGGGTGGTGGCTGCTGGGGGTGATGGCGCCGCATCCGGTGGCGGCGAAGCGGGCGATCGGCGGGTGCATCCTGGGGATGGTGGCGCTGCAGGCGGTGAAGGCCTGGCGGCCGGTGGCATTCGACCGGCTGGCGGGATCGCGGTACTTCGGGACGGGGGCAGGGGCGGCGGGCGGGATCACGACGATGCTGGCGAATGCGGCGGGGCCGGTGATCCAGCTCTACCTGCTGTCCCGGCGCTTGCCGAAGATGGAGCTGCTGGGGATCGGGGCGCGCTTCTTCCTGCTGGTGAACATTCTAAAACTGCCGCTGAGCGGTAGCCTGAACCTGATCACGGCGGAGACGCTGGTGGACAATGTGAAGTGCCTGCCGGGGATCTTCGCCGGGATCCTGGCGGGGAAGTGGCTGATCGTGCGGGTCTCGCAGCGGGGCTTCGAGTGGATGGTGATCGGCTTCTCGCTGCTGGCAGGAGTGAGGCTGATCTTTTTCTCCGGGGGGTAGCGGGGCCGGGACCTTTCTCCGAAAAGTCCGGCGAGGGATGGCCGAAAGCCTCGCGACAAAGCTGGTTTGTTTGGGAGCGCCGCCCCCAGCCGGACCGCTCGGAGAGCGATCCCTGCCTTTCCGAGGCAGCCTTAGCGCCAGCCGGTCTGCTGGATCGACCGGTAATTCTGGTAGGCGAGGTAGCCGAACAAGACGATGGTGAAGAGGCGGCCTTGGAAGCAGGCCCAGGCAACCATGGCGATGGCGGCGGCGATGCCGATCTTGTAGACGAGCTTCTGCGGGCGGACGAAGAGTTCGGTGATGCGGCCACCATCGAGCGGCAGGACTGGCAGGAGATTGATGACGCCCCACCAGAAATTGATCAGGAGGAAGCTATTCAGTAGCCAGTAGAGCGGCATGTGGGACTGGAAGAAATCCACGGTGCGGTCCGAGAGGTAGACATCCACCCCGAACAAGAGCCGGGCAAGGTGCTTGCTGGCATCCTCCGGCCCGAAGCCGAGCATCATGACGAGGTAGAGGGCGAGGAGGAGGAGGAAGCCGGCACCGGGGCCGGCGGCGACCATCCAGAAGCGGCCCCATTTCGTGAGCCGCGCGCCTTCACTGTAGGCGAGGCCGCCCATCGCCCAGAGGACGATCCGGGGGCGGCCGCCACCGAGACGGCGGCCGGTGAGGGCGTGGCCGAATTCGTGGACGAGGATCGAAATCGCGGCGGCGAAAATGAAGAACAGCATCCGCTTGAAGGAATCCGGATTCGAATTCGTGCTGAGCCCGCCGCTGAGCATGGCGGTGGTGAGCCAGAACCAGGGTTGGATTTCCACGGGGACGCCGAAGAGGGTGAATCGGACCATGTGCCGCGGGAGGTAGCGGAGATCGCTGGCTCTGACAAGGGAAGGTGCGTCCGGAGGACAGAGCGGGGAGATGCAGAGGTCGCGCGGAGGGAAGGCAGGTGCCGAGTGATCAGTGAGCAGTGATCCGTGGAAGAGACGGAACCAGCCCGATGAGATGGGAGGGGGCGAACCGCGGAGGCGCAGAGGTCGCGGAGGGAACTCGGAGGAAAGGCAGGAATGCAAACATCGAACATCGAACGTCCAACATCGAACGTCCAATTTGGAAGGAAAGGCAGAAAGGGCGGGAGGCGGCGGGCCACTGAGGGCGCTTCGCGGCGGCGGTCTGAAAGGGACCGTGCTTGGGAGGGTGATGGAGCAGTCCGCCCGGCGGATCGGGGAGCTGACCCGCCGGGCGGCTGACACACCATCATCGGGACACGCTTACTTCGGGGGGAAAGCTGGCTGCCTGAAAATCGGGGGGAATGGCGGCAGCCGGTGTCTCGTCGTAGACCTGCTTCGGATCGGGGGGCTTCTCCTCGGTCGGTCGATGTGATCCCTTGCAGCTTTCGTGGGGGCTCCGGCTGTTCGGGGTGTCCCTTGCGGAACGCGGCGGAGTAAGGAGGGTGATGGTTTAACTGGCAAGACTTTTTTTCATCACTGATCGCCGCCTTGGCCATATGATTTCCGAAATCGGACAGTCGCCTAACGGGGAAGTTTTTCGAGACCTAACCCATTGTAAATGAGTGGTAGCTCGAAGGATGCTTAGGGTAACTTGATTGTTAGAGAATATGGAAATCTGTGCTTAACATGTTTCGAGTGGATCTAAGCAATCATCTAAGCGGGCCAAATTCGGCGATTTTGAACGTCGGGGGGTGGGAGGTGTCGTGGAGGCGGTAGCGGATGGCGGGCCAAGGGGCGGGTGGTTAGAGGGTTGTGGGGGATTTCCGGTGGCTGCGCTCGTTTCCGATAGGCAGCGACCGGCATCGCCAAGCCGAATGGTGAGGGATGAGGTGTGTCCCGGCCGGTCCGCAGGATCGGGATGGCGCGCGCCATTCGATCATCGTGATGTCGCGCGCCTCCTTGGTTGCTACTGCCGGGCGGTGCCGCGGCGCTCCTAGTGGGGCTGTCCGCCGGGGGGGCGTTGGGGTTGCTTCCCTTTGCAGTGCCCCTCGCAGCAGGCTGCATCGGGACAGCGGCAGCAGGCTGCACGCAGTCCACGGCGGCTGCGCCGCGGGAGGCAGGCTGTCCGGCGGGGGATGGCGTTGGGGTGGCACGCCTTTGCAGCGCCCCTGGCAGCAGGCTGCATCGGGACAGCGGCAGCAGGCTGCGCGCAGTCCACGGCGGCTGCGCCGCGGAAGACAGGCTTGGCGATGGCCCGGGCCGCGTGCGATTTACAAGGCAGCGGGGTAGTCCCCGGCTTCGATGAGCTTGGCGATGGAGGCGACGACGTGGGGCTTGTCGTCGGGGTAGGTGACGCCGAACCAGGAGGCGGTGGTCTCGAGCACGCGGCAGTCGGCCTTTTCGTGGCGGATGAGGTCATCGACGACGGTGGGGATGTAGCACTCGGACTTCTGCTCGCCGCCCTTTTCCGCGAGGAAGGTGGTGAAGTGCTCCTCGATCTGGGTGAAGAAGTTCACGGTGAAGCCCCAGAAATTCATCGAGACCGGGCAGATGTCGGCGATCTCGCGGCGGCTGCCGTCGAGGGCGGTGCCGAGGACGGTGCCGTCTTCATCGCGGGCGATGTCGACGACTTCCTCGACATCGGTGAGGAGGCCGGTGGCGTCGGTCTGGCAGATGCCGCGGTTGACGGAGCCGTGCTCGGAGAGGGTATTGCGAAGGGGGTAGCCGACCATGGAGTAGTGGTCCTTGGCGGAATCGGTGAAGGCGGCGGCGAACCAGCGGGCGATGGATTGGTAGGCATCGGCACCGTAGAAGTCATCGGCATTGATGACGGCGAAGGGGCCGGTGACGACGTGGCGGGCGGCGCGGATGGCGTGGGCGGTGCCCCAGGGCTTGGTGCGGCCTTCGGGGATGGAGAAGCCGGCGGGGAGATCATCGAGCTTCTGGAAGGCGTAGTCGACCTCGATCTTGCCGGCGAAGCGGGCGCCGACGGAGGTCTTGAAGGCCTCGGCGAAGTCCTCGCGGATGATGAAGACGACCTTGCCGAAGCCGGCGCGGATGGCGTCGAAGACGGAGTAGTCGAGGACGGTTTCGCCGCTCGGGCCCATGGGGTCCATTTGCTTGAGGCCGCCGTAGCGGGAGCCCATGCCAGCGGCGAGAACGAGAAGGGTCGGTTTCATCGGATGCGTTTGAAAGTGAGGATAAGAGGAAGTCGGGAGGGAAATGCCGCGGGGTTATGAAGGCAGGGCGCGGTGCGGGCAATGCGGAATGGCGCATGCGGGGTGCGGAAGGGCGAAGGGGGGAAAATCACCAATCACCAATCTTCCGATCATCAGGCGGGGTGGCGCTGCGCGAAGAGAATGGCGCTGGCGCGTGGCGCGAGGGCGATCACGACTCTCCGGCTGCGGAGAGGCAGGCGGCCACGAGGGCGGGGCCTAGGAAGTAGCCGCCTTGGATCATTCCTTCCAAACACGGCTTCACGGCTCCGATGAGGCCGCGCGATTTGGCTTCGACTAGCAGACCTGCTGTTCCCTTGCATTGGAGACCGTAGACCATGCTGGCGATCCGGCGGGCCTTGCGTTCGTCCAAGATCAGGGCCGAGATGCCAAGTTCCAGAGCCGTCGAAATCACCGAAGCCTCGCCGCCATCGAGTTCGGAGTTGAGCAGGGGATCGGGAGTGTTTGAAGAAGGGTGGATCCGGGCGTTCTTCAATGCCATCTCAAGCTGTCCTTGATCGGGTGAGCCCTTCGCCAGCAGCTCCTGCTGCACTTCTGCTGGAACGATCACCAAGGGGAAGAGCTGGAATGGCAAGGCGGCCATGCCGATTCGGGCCAAGCCGATGAGGGGGCCGGCATTGCACACGGCCGGATGGGAAAAGATCCGGCTCATTCGAACTCGGTGGCCAACTCGTCCTCCGAGAGTTCGGCGACGGGAATTCCTTGCCTGCCGGCTTCGAGGAGGAAGCTAGCGCGGGTGAGGCCGGACATCTCGGCGGCTTGCCCCGAACTGAGTTCGCCGAGTTCGAAAAACTTGGCGGCGAGGAGGAAGCGGCTGCGCTGCTCCAGAGACGCCAGGTCCTTGCTGTGAAGGAGCAGGGAATCGGGAAGCGGGATTTCCACCGTGGCAGGCATGCTTGCAGAATGCCGCATTTGTCACCGGAAACAAGTCCGCAGAAGCGATGGCAGCCTATTCGCCCTCGCTCCAGCGGATGTTGCGGCGGATGCCGACGACGTGGAAGTGGGCGTCGGAGTTTTGGATGAAGCCCTCGGGGTCGACTTGCATGCCTTCGGCTTCGAGGCGGGCGCGCTGGCGGGCGGCGAGTTCGGGGGCCATGGAGCGGCTGATGCGGCCTTCGGCGGCGACGACGCGGTGCCAGGGGAGGGCGGCGGATTCCTCGTCGGTGAGGTGGCTGAGGGTCTGGGCGACGTGGCGCGGGTTGGCATTCATGTGCACGGCGATCGAGCCGTAGGTGGTGAAGCGGCCCGGCGGGATCAGGGCGATCAGGCGGATGACTTCCGCGCGGATGCGGGCGAAGGTGGTGGACTTGGCGGCCATGGGACAGGGATTTCCGGAGAGTGTGGCGCGGATCGGCGCGGGGGCAATCGCGGGGTGTCCCGAAGGGGGGAGATAGGCTAACAACTCCGGCGCAACTCTCAGTTGACAGCGGGGAGGTCCTTCACGGCGAAGGGCTTCCGGGTAAAATGCAAGGTGGCCCATTTCCGTGCTGGCGCTGCGGGGCAAAATCGGACATTCTCCGCGGCGTAAGGGATAGTTGCACAGCCCCCCAAAAAAGGGATACGGCCCCCGGACACTGGAACGGTTCCCCCCTCTAGTGTCCGGGGGCTTTTCTTTTAGGGATGGTGGCAAGTGATGGTGCGAAGAGGCTTTGAAAGGTGGTCCGCACAGTCCTCTGTGCGGCGAATGGTCCCTGACTGCGCTCTTTGCGAGGGATGCCTCGCCAGTCCACGGGGGGGCACGAGAGCAGGCGATCTTCCTTGGACCACTCGACCGCACAGAGGACTGTGCGGACCACCTTTTTCTGCGGACCACCTTTTCCGAGCAGGCCACCTTTCTCTCCATCCCACGCGATTGCGTAATGTCGGCTGGGGCAAAATCGGTCATGATGAGCGGCGTAAGGGATAGTTGCACAGCCCCCCAAAAAAGGGACACGGCCCCCGGACACTGGAACGGTTCCCCCCTCTAGTGTCCGGGGACCTAACTCTCCTCGGGCGGCCCCCCGCTGTGCACTCCCTCGTTTCCCTGGCCCGCGCGGAGCGGGGCCGGATTACTTCTCCGGATTCGTCCCAACCTTCGCCAAAGGCCTCGCTGCGAACTTCTCCCCGTGTCGGGAGTGCCGTGAAGTGGGGATAATCGTCCCGGTCGCGGCTCTGGAGAGCCGCGCTACTTCACTAACGGCCCTCCGTTTCATCCCGCAGGTCCTGATGGACGCGGCGGCGCTCGGCGCGGTGCTCGATCTGGCGCTTTTGCTTCGGCGTGAGTTCTTCCTCGCGGTCGCGCCAAGAGCGGTCGGAGGCACCGGCCATGATGCAGCCGAGCGGGCGGATCTCGGCGACGATCTCGGCGAGGCCGAAGTGGCGGATCTGCTCCTTTACCTGCGCGGCGTTCTTGTAGGCGACGGGGGTCTCGCTGAGGTCGGGCCGGCCGCAGAACCAGCGGACATCGAGCCCGGCGGTGCCGCGCTCGATGGCGGTGCGGCGGGAGGATTCATCCGGGAACTGCTTGCGCAGGGCGGTGCGGGAGAGATTCCGGCCGGCACCGTGCGGGGCGAAGGAGAGGAAGTCCTCGCGGTCTCCGCCGAGGACTAACAGAATTGGCTCGGCCATGTTCAGGGGGATCAGGCCGAGCTGCGGGCGGCCTTGCTCGTCCTTCCAGGCCGGGGTCGCGCCCTTGCCGTGGTAGTAGGTATCGCCGCGCTGCCAGACGAAGTTGTGCTCGTTGCCGACTTCCGCGACGGAGTGGCTGCCGATGCGCTCGAGGAAGCGGCGGTGGATCGCGCGGTGGTTCGCCTTGGTCCAGCGGGCGACGTATTGCAGCGCGTGCCAGTAGTCGCGGCCGCTGTCCGAGCTGGCATCGAGCCAGGCCGCGGCGGCAGGGATGTGCTGGGCCTTGCGGGCGACGTGCTTTTCCGCGGCGATCTGACCGCGGCGGTAGACGTGCGCGCCGAGGCTGCGGGAGCCGTGGTGGGTGACCAGCACGCGATAGCGGCGGGTGCCTTCGGGCGGGAGGACGAAGCGGTCGGCGAGATCGCCGTGGCCGGTCAGGCGCAGCATGGCGAGCATGGCGGCATCGACATCGACCTCGCCGAGGAAGGCGAAGTGATTGCCATCGCCCTGGTCGGCGATCTGGGTGCCGGCGCGGTCGCGGAGGCCGGTGAGGAAGCGGTTCAGCCAGACGTTTTCGTCGAGCACGGGATCGTGGATCAGGTCGTCGAGGTGGCGGTGCTCCGGGCCGAAGCGGGTGGAGGTCATCAGGGCATCGATCTCCTTGGGCACGCTACTGCGTTCCTCGTAGAAGGTGGCGAACATCGAGCAGCAGATGTCCGCGGAGTGCGCGGAGGGGATGATCGCATTCTCGACCGCGATGGCTCCGCCGACGGGGATGACGGCGGGTTCCTTGCCGCCGATGGGGCAGGCGTCCGGCATGATGGCACCGCGGGCGATGACCGGCGTCTTGAGGAGCTCGTGCATCTTCTTGCGCACCAATTCGACATTGGTGCGCTCTTCCTTGGTCTTGGCTTCAATGGCCTCGGCGAGCGGTGCGGATTTCTCGCGCATCACGTATTTGACCGGCGGCGGCGCGACATCTCGTTTCAGCAGCTTGAGGGTGTACTTCGCATCGGCGATGCCGCGGGCTTCATACTCGGCGATCTTCGCGAGCAGGTCCTTGAATTGCAGGCCGGGCTCGTAGCCGGCATCGATCAGGTCTTGGGAGGTGAGGAGATTCATGGCACGAGTGCGGGTTGGGCTCGCCATTCGCTGGCCTCGATGGCGTAGCGGACATCGTCGTAGCGTTTATCGCCACGGCTGGCGCCGAGCGGGGTGAGGCCTTTGAATTTGAGGCCGGCCTTCTGCATGACGCGGCCGGAGGCGGGATTGTGGGCGAAGTGATAGGTGGTGATGCTCTCGACGGCGAGGTCCTCGAAGGCGTAGCGGATCACCCGCTGCAGGGCTTCGGTCGCGTAGCCCCTGCCCCAGTGCGGGACGCCGATCCAGTAGCCGATGAGGTTGCCATCGGCGGGCTCGGAGAAGAGGCTGATCGAGCCGAGCAGTTCTCCCGAATCGCGAAGGCAGATCATGAAGGCGGCGCGGGTTCCTTCCGTCCAATCGCGCGCGGTGCGCTCGATCCATTCCAGGGAAGCGCCGCGCGGATAGGGATGGGGGATGAGCGAGGTCATCTCGGCGACGCGGCGGTCGCTGACATAGCGTTGGCCGTCCTCGGCATCCGCCAGCACGGGCGGGCGGAGGGTGAGGCGTTCGGATCTCAGGACGGTGTGGACGATGCGGTTCATGGGAGGTTGGGAAAGGTGGTCCGCACAGTCCTCTGTGCGGTCGAAGGAGTTCTGGTGGTGGGATCCACCGAGGGCCCTAGGGTGGGGCGCGCTACAGGGGTGGCTTCGGCCGCACAGAGGACTGTGCGGACCACCTTTTTGAGGACCACCTTTTGAGCCACCGTGTGAAAGGGCATCTCGGGATGAATAGATTCATGCTGCTGTTTTCAGAGCCTCCCACTCTGCGGGGTAGATGTAGCGGGTGATGCCGGGGACGAGGCCGTGGCCATCGCGCTCGGGGAGATCGACGTGGATGGCGTGACCCATGCCGACCTTTTCCATCACGCGCCCGGAGGCGGGATTCGCGATCAGGTGATTGGCCTCGATGCGGGCGAGCTTGCAGGCATCGAAGCCGTAGCGGATGACTTCGCGCAGGGCCTCGGTGGCGAAGCCGCGGCCCCAGACGGAAGGACAGAACCAGTAGCCGGTGCTGGCGTGGTCCGGGATGCCGGTGGGGCGCAGGCCGATGGCACCGATGAATGCCTGGCCATGGCGGGTGAAAATGGCGAAGCCACCCATGCCGAACTCGTTCCACGAATCACGGGCGTTCCTGATCCAGGTCAGGGCATCGCTCGCGGCATAGGGATGCGGGACGAGCGTGGTCTCCGCGACGCGCCAATCCGAAGCGACGGCGACGATGGAGTCGGCATCCTCCGTGGACGGAGGCTTTAGCAAGAGTCTGGAGCTTTCGAGTTTCATGGGTTTTTCGGTGAGGATCTTGGCGGGAGGGGTGACGGAACGACTGCGTCCTTCGGGTCGGGGATGAGCGGTGAGGCTCCTACCCGGCCGGAACGGCGCAGCCGTCCCGTCACTTGTTTTCCTTTTTCCACTCAAGCGCCGTCGAACCGCCATTCGTCGGCGAAGATTCCGTAGTTCACGCGGTCGTGCAGGACGCCGAAGCGGTCCATGCCGCCGCGGATCACGTGTTCAAATTTCATGCGGGCCTTCTGCATGACCCGTCCTGAAGCGAGATTGTCGGCCATGTGACAGGCTCCGAGGTAGAGGAGGCCGCGGTCCTCGAAGGCGTGGCGCATGACGTTGCGCAGCGCCTCGGTGGCGTAGCCCTTCCGCCAATGCTTCACGCCGAGCCAGTAGCCGATGTCCGCGCTGCACTTGTCCGAACGCAGTTCGATCGCGATGACCCCGATGAGGCCGGGCTCGGTCTTGCGCTCGATGGCGAAGACGGTGTTGCCGTTGGCGCGGTCGAGTTCGATGGATTCGAGCCAGCCGACCGCGTGGCCGAGGTGATAGGGATGCGGGATGGCGGTGGTCTTGAAGGCGACGCGCGGGTCGCCGGCATGGCGCACGATGGCGGGGATGTCGGCAGTTCCGGGCGGTCGCAGGATCAGGCGTTCGGTTTCAAGCGTGGTTGAAGCAATGGTCTTCATGGCGGTGTGGGAAAAGGAGTGGCGGATGGATGCCGGTGGATCACCGGCTGCTGAGTTCGAGCCAGGCGAATCTCAGGGCGAAGGCGACCGCGAGGATGGCGAAGATGATGTTGGCTTCGTTCATGGCGGGAAGAGGAAGGCGGAAGGCAAATTACTAATTACTAAGCACTAATTACTAAACTGAGTGTGTTAGGAATGGGGCTGGCGCAGGTGCGTGGACGCCTTGGTTTGAAAATTAGTGCTTAGTAATTAGTAATTTGCCTTCCGCTTGTGATGTTAGGTTCGCCTTTTCAGGGGCGAATGTTGGAGGAACAGATCCCAGTCCGGGATGTTCCAGAGATTGCGGATCCGCAGGGAGGCGGGGACCGCGCGGGGTGCTTGCGGCTTGGCGAGCAAGCGCAGGCCGGCTTCGGCGGGGGTACGGGCGGCCTTGCGGGCATTGATGTTCCGGTCGGCGAGCACGCAGTTTTCCCAATCGTCGCCACCACCGCGCGAGCGCGGCAGGACGTGGTCGATGTTCGCTTCCGCGGGGACGAGCTTGCGGCCGCTGTATTGGCAGCGCCCGCCATCGCGTTCCCAGATGGCGCGGAAACCGAACTTGGGACGGTGGATCGGGACGCGGTTGAAACGCGCGAGCACGATCACCGTGGGAATCCGCACCGGTCCGCGTGTCGTGCCGATGACCGGCACGCCGCTTTCCGCGGGGAGTCCGCGCCAGTCGGCCCAATCGAAGGCCTGCATCGAGTCGCCCTCGATCCGCAGTGCGCGGGCGGTGCCGGTGGCCAGGTGGCCGAAGGCATCGGCAGGCGTGACGGCGTTGATGGCGAGCCAGTGCCGGTTCAGCACCAGGACGGAATTTCGATGGAGAAAGTGGACTGTCATGATTGGAAGAGGGAAGGGATGGGGTGACCTACCGGTGTCGAACCGGTGCTACCGCGATCACAACGCGGGGTGCTACCGCTACACCAAGGCCACCATTAAGATGCCGCCATATGACAACAGTTATCCAACGCTCCGAGATATGCCATCTTAACCGGTCGCGGATAGCGGGTGGTCAGTGCTGGCTTCCGGATCGGAAGGTTGTGGGCCGTCGGGCGGGACGGTCGGGTCAGGAAATTGGTTTTACGAAGGACGCGAGGTCACAGGCGGAAAAATGGGAAAGGGGTTGAACGGGTGAATGGTGGGAAACAAAAAGCCCCGCTTCCGGTTAGGAAGCAGGGCGGCGGTAAATCCTTGGATTTAGGCGGCTATCAGGCGGGAAGTAGCCTGGTCCTGCTTCGGTTGGGTGCCGGGTTGACGGCGTAGACAATGGCATCAATCGGTAGGGAGCATTTACCCTGAACCGGCAATCCGTTGACCCGGCGCCAACCCATCTGAACCTCGGTAAAGAGGCCTGTGCGGGTTTGGAGTTCGGATCGGTGGAGACGCATCGGTGTGAAGTGAAGTTGCCGGTAGATATGCAAGTGGGCTGCTACCGTCAACGCGAAATTTCGATTTTCTTATATGATAGGAAGCGGGGCGGGATACTTGGGTTTGGTGGGGGTGGGGGTGTTTTGCGGCGCAAGCCTCGGTGGGTTGTCGCCAGCTTTTCGTTGTGTGGGAAGGACGGTTCCGGCGCTGGGAGCGCGGAGCCTCCGGTCCGCAGAAGCAACCGTTGTCGCCCGGCAGTTCAGGTGGTGCTTGTGGATACCGCCGTCGCTCTGCTGCATGTCTCTTCGATAGGCGAAGCCGCGTGGACCATTCTGCGGGCCGGTGGCTCCGCGCTCCCAGCGCCGGAACCGTCCGTGGAGGGGGACGTAAATGTGATTAGAGCAACAAGCCGGGCCACCTTGCGGGGACCCGGCTTGTCTGACCTAGCTGGAAAGGGAACGAGGCGAAACGGTCATTGGGCTTCGGTCACGGCGATCTGGAGGAAGGCCTTCGGGTTCGGGCTTCCGGGGGTGCCGGGGAGGCGGAAGGTTCGGTAGCTCCAGCCGGGCGTGAGATCCGGCATGTCATCGCTGAGGGCGGGGGTGACCTCGGTGATGGTGAGGGTGGTGAATTCGTCCAGATCGAGCGAACCGCGCACGGCGTAGACGAGGTTATCCGTGGGCCCGGTGATCAGGTCGCCGGGGCCGCTGAAGGCCGCACCGTTGCGGACCGGGAAGGTCAGCGTGAAGGCATTCTCCACCGGTGCGCCGGCATCGACGTCGGCGATCACGGCGCGGGTCTTGCCATCCCGGGCCGCGGCGAGCGGGACACCGTTGAATGCGAATTCGAGGATGTTTTCCAGGCCGTCGTGGTCGGGATCTTCGAGCTTGCCGCTGTTGCCGATGGTGAGGCCTTTCAGGGTGGCCCATGCGTCGTAGGCAGTGCCGGCCGAGACGGTCAAGGTCACGGCAGTTCCGCCAATCGCGGGGTCGTCGTAGTCCACCTTGAACTTGTTCAGGCCGACGGTCAGGACCGCGCCGTCCGCGGCATTGGCGAAGGTTCCGCTGATGCCGCCGGTGTAGGTGGCGATGGTGAACTTGGTGTCCGCGGGCAAGACGGCGGCACCGAGATCGGTGAGGGTCAGGGTCGCCCCGCCGAGATGGAGCGCGCCGCTCACCGCGAGCGTATCCGAGACCAGGGTGCCGGAGTCGACCTGCACCGCCAGCGAAGCGGTCGCGCCGAGCGTGACCGCGCCAGTGGCGAGGGTGCCGGTGACCGCCATGGCGGGCGAGACGATGCCATTGGCGGCGACCGTGCCGCCGAGGGTGCCGATGCCGCCGAGGGTGGCACCCGCGGCGAGCGTGACCGGGGATGCGGTGAGCGAGCCATCCACGATCAGCGAGCCGGCATTGACCACGGTGGGCCCGGTGTAGCTGTTGGCGGTGCCGCTGAAATTCACCACGCTGATGCCGTTCTTGGTGAGGCCGAAGGAGCCGCCGCTTTCGGTGATATCACCGGTCAGGGTCAGGGGGCGGTTGAAGGTGGGATCGGGGGCGCTGGCATTGAAACCGACCAGCAGCGCGTTGCCTTCCAGGATGATAGGGGCGGGGATGGTCGCCAGTCCGGCACCGGCATTGCCGATCGCTGCACCCTCGCGCAGCGTGTAGGGCCAGGTTACGCCGCCATCGACGGGCGGGACGTTCTGATAGAATCCGCCGTAAGCCCCGGGCTCGATGATCACCGAGCCGCTGCCATTGGTGGTGCCGGTGGTTTCGATGGCGAAGAGGCCCTGCTCGACGATGATGGTGCCGCCGTCTTCCACCGTCGCGCCGACCAGGGTGAACTGGTTGGTGCCGCGCTTGCGCAGGGTGTGGCCGTTCAGGTCGAGCACGGGAGTGCCGCCGCGGATGTCGAAGCGGGCGGTACCGCCGACGCTGGCGTCCGCCTCGAGCGCCACCGCTTGGTAGGCGTTCAATTGGCCGACGGTGCCGCTGTGGACCAGGGCACCGGTGCCGGTCGGGCCGTTGCCGGAGATGAAGAATTGCTTGCCGCCGAAGTTGTGGGTGTTCACGGGATTGCCGCCGAGATCCACCGCTGCGCCCGCCAGCACCTGCACCGGGCCGCCGGTCCCCAGCGAGCCGCTGGTCGCCACCCGCGCCGTGCCGGCCGCGACGAGGGTGTCGCCGCTGTAGAAACTGGCACCGGCCAAGGTGGTGGTGCCGGTGCCGATGAGGTTGAGCTTGCCCGGACCTTCGATCACGGGGGCGAAGGTGCTGTCGTCGCTGCGATTGATGACGAGCAGCGTATCGTTGTGGACCTGGTTGGTGCCGAGGCTGCCGCCATTGCCGACCTCCACGGTGCCTGCGGTGATCACGGTGCCGCCGGTGTAGCCGTTCGGATTGGTCACCGTCAGCTTGCCGTCGCCGGTCTTGGTCAGGATGCCCGCACCGATGATGCCCTTGCTGCCGGTGAGGGTGTAGTCGTCGTCGGTATTGTCGAAGGTAATCGCGGAGGCGGGGACGTCGGCGACGCTGATGTCCACGGTGTTGCCGGTGGCGCTGTCATTGAAGATGACGGCGTTGTTGGCGAGGAAGTCGGTGGTGGTGCCCGGGCTGGTGCTGAGGACCCAGTTCTTCGGGGCGGGCAGGGTGGCGGTGCTCCATTCGCTGCCGAGCGCACCGGTCCAGCGGGCGGAGATGCCGCTGGCGGTCACGTTCAGGAGCAGGGCCTGGCCCGGGATGTCTTCGATGATGGTGGCGACCATCCGCGGCGGCTTCTGGCCGAGCACGAAAGCGGCGGCACCGAGGCCGCCGATCGGACCGGCACCCTCATAGGTGATAAGCAGGTGCTGACCCACGCTTGGCTCGGTACCGCTGAGGTTCACGGTCACGCTGCCGGCACCGCCAGTGGGTGTCACGTTGCCCGTTACCATGATCGGCTCGCCCGGCAGGGAGGCGGTATTGAGATCGAGGATCGATCCGGCCCCGAGGCTGAGATTCCCGGAGAGCTGGAGCTGGCCGAAATCGACCAAGCTGGGGCGGAGGGTGCCGCCGGCCAGGACCACGTTGCCGGTGATCACGTCGTTCGCGGCCAGGGTGCCGCCGGTATTCACGGTGACGTCCCCGAGGGCGAAGAAGCTGCCGACGCATTCCAGGGTGCCGCCATTGACGGTGGTGGTGCCGAAGTAGCTGGAGAGGCCGCGCAGGATCTGCGTGCCGCTGCCGGTCTTCACCAGGTTGAAGGTGCTGGCCGGCTCGAGGTTCTTGTCCTGCAGCGTGCCGCCGAAGTCGCCATTGGCATTGTCCGCGCCGACGGTGAGCGTGGAGCTGGTGGAGGACGCCATGTTCGAGACCACCAGCAGGGGGCTGGTGGCACTGTTCAGGGCGCCGATGGTTTCGTTGAAGCCGTTCAGCTCGAAGGTCGAGGTCGCGGCGCCGACGCCGGTGAGGGTGACGCTGCCGGTATCGGGGATCTGTCCCGAGGCGCCGAGCCGCAGCGTGAAGACCCGCGAAGTGGAAAGCGAGCTGATGGTGAGCGGACCGTCCCAGTTGTTCGGGGCCCCGGCATTGGAGAGATTCATGATGGCCGGGGAACCGCCGAAGCCGCCGACTTGCAAGGCACCGCTGCCGGTGATGCGGCCGGAGAAGGTGCCGCCGGCGCCGGCCGAGTTCGTGGTCAGGCGGGTCGCGCCGGAGTAGGTCACCGTGCCCGAGATCGTCGCGCCGGTGCCCAGCCGGATCGCGCCCGGGCCGTCGTTCACGGCGCTATTGGTTTCGGTGGTGCCATTGCCGGAGACATTGAAGGCATTGGCGAAGGGGTTTCCCGAGTTCGTGAAAGCCTGGCCGCCGGGATACACGGTGACCGGGCCGATGCCGAAGCTGGCCGGATTGCTAGCCTGGGCGCGGCCCTGGTTGATGAAGGTGCCGCCGCTGTAGGTATTCGCGCCGAGGGTCGCGGTGCCCATCTGGACGTAGCCCATGATATTCACCGAGACGGGGCTCGCGCCGTCGTTGGTGATCACCGAGTCGACGCGCAGGTTATTGGAAGTGGCGGCGAAGTTGGCGGCAGAAGTGGTGGCATCCCACAGATGGATCGCGCCGCCGCCATCCGCGGTCAGCGTGCTGCCGGTGCCTTGGATGCCGAGGATGCCGGCGGTGGAAGTGCCGAGGCGGTAGATGCCGCCATTCGGCATGAGACGGAACTGGCCGGTGATGTTCAGGTTGCGGTTGGCACTGATCTTCGCCTGGAGGGTATTGATCGTAGTGCCGGTGGCGGCGGTGATGTCCCCGGTCTCGTCGGTGAGGCGGTAGTTGAGGTTCGGCCCGGTGGCGATCGCCCCGGCAGTGATGGGGGTGTAGCCGGTGTAGGCGACCACGTTGCCGCTGCCGTTGAGGGTGGCCCAGTCGTCGCCGATGATCGCCCAGCCGCCGAGGATGCCGCTGGCGTCATTGGCGAGGCCGGAGCCGTTGAAATTGATGTGGCCGCCGGAGCGGGTGAAGACCACCGAGCTATTCGGAGAGTGGCTGAAGGCTCCGGTGAAATTGATGCCGCCGCCGCCAGCGGGACTGGTGATCGATTGCTTGCCCGCGGAGAGGGCGGCAGGCAGCGCGACGGTCAGCAGGTTGGGGGAGCTGTTGATGACGGTGCCGCCGGAAACATTGACGCTGCCGGCAGCGATCGGGCGGGTCAGGGAGATGGCATTGCCGGAGAGGGTGAAGGCCGCGGCATTGCCGCTGACGCTGATGCCATTGAAGGCGGTGGCGGCGGCGAAGTTGTTAGACGGGACGGGCCGCACGGTGCCGGCGAAGACCAGCTGGTCTTCGGGGAGGGGAGCGGCGTCGGCATTCCAGTTTTGTCCGGTCTGCCAGTTGTCATCGGCACCGGCCCCGTCCCAGGTTTTGATTGCGGCGGAAGCGGCGGTGATGACGGAAAGGGAAGCGGCGGCGGCGAGAAGGGCGGCGCGCCCTCCCGAAGTGTGGAGGTGGATCATGGGTTTCCTGGGTTGGGTCGTCGGCGGACAAAAAGGCGCTCTTGGGGAAGCTCCTTTTCCGATGGTCCCATGGTCCCTCCGCGGCCATGCGCGTCCCAGCTACATGATTGAGTAGTGGGGAAGTGGCGCGGGGTTTCCAAGGCCGCGCTACTTCTCCGTCAGGATTGCTGAAGCCCCTTCGAGGAAGCTCCCAATGCGGATCGATGCCCCCCTTTGCGGCACCAGCCGCTTTGGAGCACCTGAACCGCGCTGAAGGGGTGTGGAGCATGGAGTAACTCGAAAAAGAGGTTTTACTGAAAACCAAAGGGTTATAATTCTTGTACTCGGGAGTGCGGCGGGTATCGCCGCTTTCCGGCGATGCGTGCCCGAGAACGCCGTCACGAATCCATCCCTTCGTTTCCCCCTTGCAATCCCGTCAACCGTTCAGTCACGGGACGGCGCAGAGGCGAATTCAATACGGCGATCTCCAATCCAGATCGCACGAAAGCGGCGATGCCCGCCGCACTCCAAAGCGGCTGCGCCGCCCTCTTGGGCAGACGTATCGCGATCCATCAGCAAACCTGAGGGAGAGCCAAACAAAAGCGGCCCGCCCGTGGAATGCGGGAGGGCCGGTTAGATCGGGGGCCGAGCGCCCGGAAGACGATGGATTATTCCATCGGATCGAGAATCAGGTCGTCGCCTGCCTGGGGCTTGAGGCCGGGGAAGCTGCTCACGGCGTTGGCGATCGCGCCTTCGATGCTGACGCTGGTGATCTTGACCTTGCCGAGGATGCCGGTGTTGCGGCGCACGCAGAGGACGCTCTCCTGCTGGACGCTGGCTTCCTGGAGGACCTCGATGACGCCGAAGGAGCCGGCCTGCGGGTCATCCACCCACTCCTTGATGCGGGCCATCGGCAGGGCGTCCTTGATCATGCGGGCGCGGCGCAGTTCGCCGTCGCGGTGCTCGAGGACCTGACCGCCGACGAAGGCAGCCTCGTTATTGGCGGTCTCGGCGTTGCGTTCGGCCTTGGCCTTCTCCTCTTCGAGCTTGGCGATCTGGTCTTGCAGCGCGGCGTTCTCGGCGGCGCTAGGTGCCGGGGCGGGTGCTTGATAGACGGGGGCCTTGGCGGCGGCGTCCTGAAGCGCCTGCAACTTGCGCTGCTGCTCCAGCGTATCCCGCTCCATGCGGAGCTTTTCGAATTCCAGCTTCAGCTCGGCGATCTCGCTTTTGCTGGTGTCTTTTTCCGGTCCGCCGTCCTTGTAGGCGACGGCCAGCGCCCCGATCAGGAGCGCGACCGTGGCGGCCAAGAGAATCTTCAAGGTGTCCATGGGGGCGGAGATTGCGTGGCCCCCGGCGGCTTGTCAACGCGGCGGCGCGGGCGTTAGGCGCCTTGTTTTCAGGCGTTGCCAGAGCTTCCGGTCGGTCAGTTCGGGAAAGCCCGGCTCCCACGCGGCCAGGGCGGAGCCGGGCAGAACTTCGTGCCCGCCGACCAAGGTTTCATTCATGCTGTCCGGCGTGGTGACCGAGCGGACCACCGGGAAGCCCTCGCGGAAGGCCGCGCGGGTGCGCATTTGCATCGCCCGGTGGCCGGGGCCGTTGACCAGGTTTGCCAGCAGCAGGCCGCCCGGGGTGAGCAGGCGTTTGAGGGCGGAGATCTGGCCGGCGTCGGACTTGCCGGGGCGGAAAACATCGTCGTGGCCGGCGAGGTAAACGTCGTCGATCACGACGTCAAAGCGCTCCTTGCACTGGGCGATCCACGCGTAGGCATCGGCGAGGTGGATCTCGATGCCGAGGGTATCGAGGCGCATGTTCAGCTCGGCCAGCGCGACGATTTCCGAGTCGATATCGACGGCGACGAGGCGGCAATCGGGGAGGAGCTGGCGCAGGATCCGCATGGCGGTGCCGCCGGCGAGGCCGAGCATCAGGATCGACTGCGGCGGTCCGGCAGGCCGTAGCAGGGAGGCCGCGGCGAGGTTGTCCCAAGCGAGCCCCGTCAGGAATTTCTTCTCGTGCCACCAGGCGTGGATCGCCCCGGCGACGCGGAATTCGCACTGCTTGTCGGACTTCCAGATCTGCACCTGCTGGTGGGCGGTATCGACGACGGCGTGGCAGCGGAGCGGCATGCACCGGAGTAAGGAGCGCGGGTGGGCGACCGGCAAGAAGGGAGCTTGGGAGGCGGCTCTTCCCCACCACCTGCCTTTCAGATTTCGCGTCCTTTCGCCGGCGGGTTCCCAGCGCAATTTGCGACCCGGGAAATCCGGGATAGCGCACAATGCATCGGCTGCCCCCGGTTTGTGAATAACCCGGGGTTCTGCAACTGTTTGAATCCGATTGATCGGCTGAGCTTAAGCGACTCGTGGAATGTGAATTGCTGGGGACAAGATTCCCATGAACACGTATTGGATCAAGTATGTGGCGGTCGGGCTCGGGGTGGGCTTGGGTGCCCGGGTGATTCAGGATCGGGAAGAGCTGCGGGATCCGGTCAAGGAGGCCGTCATTCCGGCAGCGCTAGAGATTGCCGCGGAGCCAGAGGCCAATGAGACAAAGGCAACCCCGCCTCGCGCGCCGCAAGGCTTGCGGATGACGCATCGAACATCAGCGGTTACGCCGCAATAAACGGCTCACTCCTCCTCCTTGTCCTCGCTCCCCATCAGAGCGTGGGCGACGGCGGGATCGTAGCCGTTGCGGCGGGTTTCGTCGTGATTTTCATCGCGGGACGGATCATCGGGCGGGACTTCCGGATCGTGCTTGCGGACAGGGGGCGGCAGAGACGCCGAGGTGGAAATAGGGTTCATGGTGGTAGGTAGATTGGATTCCCAATCGCAGGAAGGGTGCCAGCGGGGGACTTCGCAAAGACGGCCACGCTCGGAGTAACCTGGTGCGTTCCCCTTTTGCGGCGCAGCCGCTTTGGAGTGCGGCGGGCATCGCCGCTTTCCTGCGCTGCGTGCCGGAGAACGCCGTCACGAATCCATCCCTTCGTTTCCCCCCCTTGCAATCCTGCCAGCCGTTCCGTTACCTTCGGGAAGGATCCGCAACTCAACCGGGATAGCAGGGGGCGGCGCAGAGGCGAATTCCATACGGCGATCTCCAGTCGAGATCGCACCAAAGCGGCGATGCTCGCCGCACTCCAAAGCGGCTGCGCCGCAAAGGGGGCGGGCTTCTCGGTGGGCCGAAACCCTCGTCCGTCCCACCATCTCGCACCCTTGCTTCATTGCAGGTTGCCAAGCCGCGTTCCTTGCTCCCACTCTCCGCGCGCCGCGGGAGAGCCGCGGCACCCTCCGGGAAGCCCGTGGCACGGGCAGGAAATCGATGGGGAATCCGGTGAAATTCCGGAGCGGTACCGCCACTGTGATCCGTAGCGCCGACTGAAAAGGACGCGCCGCGGCAGCCAGATCGCCAGCCTGGAAGGACTCGTCTGAACGAACCCGCGGAAAAACGGGTTCACGGATACCCCTGACTACATGCACCAACCACAGATGGCGTCCGGCCTGCACCGGGCGCTCGCGTCGGTCCCCCGCCCCTTGCTGGCGACGGGAATCACCTCCCTGGCCGCGGCCCTCACCTTGCCCGCCGCTGCCGAGATCGAGAAGGAGCTCGATTCCCTCGTCGTTTCCGCCTGGCGGATGCCGGCGGAGGCCTCGAAGACCACTTCCGCGGTCACCGTGCTCGATCCCCGCGACTTGGAAGAGCGCGGGATCTTCGACCTGCGCACCGCGCTCAATGAAGTGCCGGGAGTGATCTCGACCTCGACCGCCGGGCAGTCCGGGGCGATCGGTTCGCTCTTCATCCGCGGCACCACCACGGCCTACTCGCAGGTCATCGTCGATGGCATCCGCGTGAGCGACGCCACGGCCCCGCTGGGCAACTTCCTATCCGGTGCACGGGTCGATGACCTCAGCCGCATCGAAGTGCTGCGCGGCCCGCAATCGGCGATCCACGGCGGCGAATCGGTGGGCGGCGTGCTGTGGCTGGAGACGGCGCGCGGGGAGGGCGATCCCTCCACGCGCTTGTGGGCGGAGGCCGGCTCCTTCGGCACGATCAATGGCCATGCCTCAACGCAGGGCAGCAGCGGCGCGCTCTCGTGGTTCGCGGGCCTCGGCTACGATACCACCGGCAATGACGTGTCGCTCCAGCGCTACGAGCAGGAGCGCGGAGCCCTGCGGGTCGAGTGGGCGCAGAGCGACGATCTGACGCTGGGCGTGACCTACCGCGGGACGGACTCACGCTATGATTACCAGGCCTTCGGTGCGAATACCGATCACCTCGATGCCGCGCTCGGCACCGTCTATGCGAAGGCCCGCCTGAGCGCCTGCTGGGATGCCCGCTTCACGATCGGCCACTACCGCGAGACCTACGACAACGAGAACCTTAGCAGCTTCGGTGCCTCGACCTTCGGCACCGACATGGACCGCACGAGCGCGGCGATGGATCATGCGGTGAAGCTGGGCGACCGGGTCACGCTGTTAGGCGGGGCCTTCTTCGAGCACACCGACTTCCGCAACACGATCGGCACCGATCTCGGCCGCGACCGCTACGGTGCCTACACCGGCCTGGAAGTGACCCCGATCGATTCACTGGTGACCAGCGCGGTCATCCGCTGGGAAGACTACGATGCGTATGGGGATGAGTTCACCTGGCGCGCCGGTGCGGCGTGGACGGCCCCGAAGATCGGCACCATCCTCCGCGGCGGGATCGGCCGGGCCTTCCGCACGCCGACCTTTCTGGATCTCTTCGGCACCACCTTCGGCGCGGGCAATCCGAACCTGAAGGCGGAAGACAGCCTCGGCTGGGACATCGGCATCGAGCAACCGCTTGGCGGAAGCCACTTCGTTTCGGTGACCTGGTTCGAGAACTCGATCGAGGACCGCATCCGCTCCATCCCGACACCACCGGTGAATCTACCCGGCGAGACCCCGGCCCGCGGCCTCGAAACCGCGCTCGGCGGTTCATGGTGCGAGGGTGCGGTGCGCTACCGGGTGGCCTGGACCTGGCTGGATGAATCGCTGCAGGACCAACCGGACCACACCGCCACCGCTTCGCTCGATTGGCGGCCGGCGGAGAAGTGGCTGATCGGCATCGGCGCGAGCTACGTGGACGAGCGTTCATGGGGCGGCCTGCCGATGGAGGACTACCTGCTGGCCCGGATCTACGGCAGCTATCAGGCGACCGAGCAGCTCCAGCTTCATGCGCGGGTGGAGAACGTCTTCGACAGTTCCTACCAGCTCTCGCGCTTCAATGGCTCCCCGCCGGTGGAAGGTGCCGGCCTGGGCTTCTTCTCCGGCGCGACGCTGGAGTTCTGATTCGACCGGATGCCACGGTTTCCTTAGCGCGGAATTTTCCGCATGAAAAACGCGCCGCCCGGATAGGGCGGCGCGTGAGGAAGCTTGAAAGCGAACCGGAGCGAGGCGGCCGGCGATATTATTCACAACGGCGGATCTGCCCCAATTCAAGGTCCCGCGCGTGATTGCTTCCGAAACCGGGTCTTGGCGGGCGCCGGGGAGCAAAATCAGACACCGCGGAACCTAACAACCAAGCGGGCCGGGCGGGATCTCGCTAAGAGCCGCTAAGTATCAAGCGTGCCGATTCATTTATTTCGGTTATCTATCCGTCTTTATTGGAAGTCCAATTTGGCTATTTAATAAACTCTTGCTCAATGAGTTATGGGCATGCTTGTATTTCGCAATGACGTTTCCCCCCGATGTCTTGCCCCTCGCGTCGATCAGCGCGATGAGGCCTGTATTCCTGATCATCATGGGAGTATTCCTCCTACTCACCGCTTGGCGGATCACCCGCGGAACGACCGGTTGGTCACCGCGCCTGCTGATGGCGGGCGCGATGATGCTGGCGACCGGCTACTCGGTGATCATTCCGCTCTATAATGCGGGCATCCTGATCGCAATCCCGCCATCCGGGTTCGTGAATGGCGACGCCGCCACCGCGATGGCCTGGGAGTGCCTCAAACTGGTGACGCTGAACGGCGGCTGGCTGGTCTTCGGGATGGGTCTGGCGATTCACGCCGGCGTGTTCGAAACCGAGAAATCCGTGGCCCCGATCCAAGTCCCCCATTCTTCCTCCCATGAGCCAATTCATTGAGTTCGTAATCAAGAGCGGCTTCCTGATGGATGGCTGCGGAGTGATCGGCCTGGGCCTGATTGCCTTGGCCGCGGTGCGCCTTTCGCGGCGCTACCATTCCTGGGGCGGATCCCTTTTGGCCTGCGGGGCCATGCTGCTGCTGCTCGGTCGCCTGTGGGTGATCGCGGCCAAGCAGATCCTTACCGCCCAAATCATGGCCGATCTGGGCCATACGCTGAGCGAGGTCATCCTGCTCGCGCCTTTCGCCCTCCTGACCGCAGGTCTGGCGGGCGTTGTCTGGGGGCTCTGGGGTCACGAACAGTGGCTCCGGGCAGAACGCTAAACGACGGCTTTTCCCCCGGATAGGGCGGCATCCTCTCCTGCAGGGGGTGCCGCCCGCTTTTTTGATCCCGGTCAGATTTGCCCAGGCGATGAACGCGGATGACGGCGCGATGGCTTTGAAGGTTTGGCCGGGATGGATAGGATGGATGGGATATAATCCGGCCGGTGCGGTTGACTCCCGAGCTTCTTTCTTTTTCCCCTTCGCATCCGGCCGCTTAGGGTGGCAAGGTCGCGGCGGAATGTTTGAAGTCCGCGAGAAACCTGAGCTGGTCGAGCGCGCCTTGCTGGTGCGCTTGTTTTTTGACCCGCGCGAGGAAGAGGAATCCGGGGCGCTGCTGGAGGAGCTGGGCGAACTGGTTTCGACCCTCCACATCGGCGTGGTGGAGAAGGTGCTGGTGCGCTGCCGGGAGATGCACCGGAAATTCCTCTGCGGCACCGGCAAGGCGGCGGAACTCGTGGAGCTGGCCAAGGCCCACGAGTGCGATTGCATCGTCTTCGACAACCAGCTCGCGCCGTCCCAGCAGCGGGAGTGGGAGCGGGCCGCGAACATGAGCGTGATCGACCGCGAGGAGGTGATCCTGGATATTTTCGCGCGCCGTGCGCAGACTAAGGAAGCGCGGCTGCAGGTCGAGCTGGCGCGGATGCAATACGCGCTGCCGCGGATGGCGCGGATGTGGCGTCACCTCGACCGGGAGGGCGGCTCCGGCGGCTCGGCCGGCGGCGGGGCTGCGGCCCGCGGCATGGGTGAAAAGCAGATCGAGGTGGACCGCCGCATGGCCCACGTCCGGATCGACCGCGCGCGCCGCGAGCTGGAGGACGTGGTCAAGCAGCGTGCGACCCAGCGCAAGGAACGCGAGAAGATGGAGACGCCGCACGGCGCGATCGTGGGCTACACGAACTCCGGCAAATCCACGCTGCTGAACAAGCTCAGCGGTGCGGACGTTTTCGCGAAGGACATGCTCTTCGCCACGCTGGACACGACGACCCGCAAGATCGAGCTGCCGGACGGCCAGCCGCTACTGATCACGGATACCGTCGGCTTCGTGCGCAATCTGCCGCACCGCCTGGTGGAAGCTTTCAAGGCGACGCTGGAAGAGGCGGTGCTGGCGGATTTCCTGATCCACGTGCTGGATGCGACTTCGCTAGAGATCGAGCGTTTCCACGAGACGACCTTGAAGGTGCTCGGCGAACTCGGCGCGGTGGACAAGCGCACGATCACGGTGCTGAACAAGACCGACCTGATCACCGATCCCGAGCGCTTCGCGGAATTGCGCCAGCTCTATCCGGACGCGCTGCTCATCTCCGCCGTCAGCGGGCTGGGGCTGGAGGCGCTCTTGCAAAAGTGCTCGGAGGTCATGGCCGACCGCGTGCGCCGCTGGCGCTACCGCATCCCGCAGAGCCGCGCCGATCTGATCGGCATGCTGCATCGCGATGCCAAGGTGCTGTCCACGGAATACGAGGAAAACGACATCCTGGTGACGGCGGTGGTCCCCGCGGCGATCGCGGGGAGATTGGAGGAGTTCGCGGTGGTGTAGATGGTGGAGTGGAGGACGGCTCTTCCCCTGGGAGCGCGGAGTCACCCGGCCCGCAGAACGGTCCCTCGCTGCCGCTACCTCCCCGCGCCTCTAACAGTCCCACGTCCCGCGCCATCCAAAAAGCCGCTCACAACGGACGGCCCCACTGGGACCGCCGGGCACCGCCCGGCAGAACGGTCTCTCGTTGCCGAGGGCACGGAAAGTAGGTAGTCGAGCGACGGCGTTCTCCGTCACAACCTCGCGATGGATAGTGCTGCTCCGGTAGCTTCTGCGGGGCAGAGCCTCCGCGATCCCGGGCGCTGGCGCGTTGACCTTGGCTTGTATCCCCGGCGGCAGCCTGACATATCTCACGCATGACGCGGGCTTCCGACCCCCGGAGGCCGGCGCGACGGTCGAGGCAATCTTCAGCGCGGGCACCACGGGGCCCGGCGATGCGGGGGCGACCGGGCATCGCGGGGATGGTGTTCTTCGCGGCCTTCCTGGTACTGCCGACGATGGCTGTGTGGCGGGTGGCCCAGGCGATCGATTGGCGGGTGGTGCTGCTCTACTTTTTCACGCTGTCCTTCGCGACGATCGTGCTCTACCGGCACGACAAGCGGGCCTCGCAGGCCATGGCGTGGCGGACGCCGGAATCGGTGCTGCACCTCGCGGAGCTGGGCGGGGGCTGGGCCGCGGCCTACATCGCGCAGCAGGTCTTCCGGCACAAAACCTCGAAGGGAAGATACCAGTTCATCTTCTGGCTGATCGGCTTCCTGCATCAATACGCCGCGCTCGATTTCCTGCTCGATTGGCGGATCTCGCGGGAGATGTTCGGGTGAAGACGGGCACTGCGATTTCAAGAAAGCTTGAATGTTAGACCGCGGCCTGTCAGAGGGCACGCGCATGACGCTGCCCAAGCAATTCAGCACAATGAAACGTCCGGCCTGCTGGGGGCTCACGCTGAGCGCGGCTGGACTCGCGGTGATCTTCCTGTCCGGCCATGCCGGTGACGCGGGAGCGCGGGTTTTCGGCTTTGCTTTGGCCAGCCTGGCGCTGGTCTGCGTGACTTGCCTGATTCCCGGTTCGTCGCGGCTGGTGGTGGGGGAAGAGGGGATCACGCTGAATCAAGTGCTGTGGCGGCAACACATCCGCTGGGAGCGCCTGCGGGCCTTCACGCTGATCGATTTCGACGGGACCGGCATCGGGCTGTCCCCGGCATGGGCGCGCTACTCGGTGGGCTATCTGGTCACGGAGGAGCAGCTTCCGGCGCTGTCGCGGCTAGCGCGGAAATTTCACGGCTTCTACGGTTGCCACGGCTCGCTACCGCCGGTGGACGGAATGTCCGCGGATGAATTGGTGGCCCTGCTCAACCGCGCGCTGGCGAGTTCGCGGCGGCGGGAGGAGGAGGCTTGAGGGAGTTGGTAGTCACCCCAAGTCATATCCATTCGGGGAACCGGTATCATTTCGCAACCGGGCCGCCGAGACGGAAGACCATGATGCGCCGGTCCTTGCTACGCTCGGAGGCTTCGGCTTCCGCCGGGTGCTGGGCTTCGCCTTCACCGAAGCCGACCGGAATCAGGCGCTCGGCAGGGACTCCGAGACGGACCATCTCGCGCACGATCGCTTCGGCGCGGCGCTGGGAGAGCGCTTGGTTGTTGTCGTAGGAGCCTTCGGCCGAGGAGTGGTCCTCGATGATGAAGCGCGAGCCCCCCAGGGCGGGATCGATCACCGTTTCGGAGAGCGCGAGCACCAGATCGTAGCCATGGCGGTCGGCGATGCGGGTCGAGCCTTCGGTGAAGATGATGTCATGGCTGGTGACCATCGCTTTCGTATCCACCGGGTAGGAGATGACCCAGGCATCCTCGCCCTTGTAATCTTCTGGAAGGAGCGCGCCGGACCAGGCGGCATCGTCAGCTTGGAAGATAGGGATAAGCTCCTGCGCCGGGCGCGCCTTCACCGCGGGATCGAAGGCGGCGTTCGCGAGGAGCACGGCGGGAATGGTTTCGCGGGTCTGGAAATAAACGTAGCGCTGGCCGTTGTGGAGATAGCGCGGTGTCTTCGGCGGCTCGCTCTTGGCGGCATTCAGGCGATCGGCACCTTCCTGCCAGACCTCGACCGGCAGGCGGAAGAAGGCAGGGGTTTCCGCGGCGGGATCGCCACTCAGCCGCTGGCGGAGGAAGTCGACAGCGGCGCGGCGTTCATCGGTGGCGGTGGGGGCGTCCTGTTTGGGTGCATCCTCGCGGGCGAGGCGGTCCTGTTGTTCGCGTGCGACCTCGGCGCGCGAATTCCGGCTGTTCTTGCCGAGGATCTCCGCGATCACCACCCGGGCATCCGTCTCACCGCGGATCTGCAACTTTCGCTCGAGCAATGCGGCTTCGGTTTCGTCGGCGGCTTGGATGACGGCATCCTCGGTTCCCACGGGTGCTTCGCCCTTGTCGATTTCGCTGGCGGGTTGCGGACCGCTCTTGCGGCGGTCATCGGGAGAAAGCTGGCGGGATGCGGGGTTCGCCTTGTCCGCATTGCCGTCGTTCAGGCGTGCGGCCTCGGGGCTCGCCTTCACGGAGGTATCCTTATTGCGGCGCGCGTCCGGCGAGGCCTTTTGAGGATTGGAGTCCTCGACCTTGGTGACATCGGTGCCGGCTTTTCCGGCCTCATCGGTGACGGGGCGGGAATCATTGCCGGCGGCGCGCGATTGATCCGTTACCGGTCGGGAATCCGGGCTGGTGGTCTGGGCAAGGGCGACGCTAGCCAGGGACACGGTGGCGGCGAGAATCAGGGAAAGGCGGCGCGATCCGGGAGGTGCATGGAAATTCGCTTTCATGGGGGGAAGTCTTCGCGCGATCCGTGCCGGAATCGTTTGGCCTTGGCGGGCTGGGAGTTGTGGCGATTTCGGGGGCGCGGGAAGCGGGTCGGGAATGCAAGGACGCGCCTGCTTCGATGCAGATTGCAGCGGGTGCCTTTTGCGGTTCCGCCAAACCCGTGGTTTCTTGGACGATGGCGACCAAGCTTGAAAAGGCGTTGAAGCGGGAGATCAAGGTGGCGGGCAGGGTCTACATGGTGACCATCGATCCCGAGGGGCTGAAGCTCACGGAGAAGGGTCACCGGAAGGGTCAGGAACTGCGGTGGAAGGACCTCCTGAGCGGGGATGCGGCGCTGGCGGTGGCGCTGAATGCCTCGGTCGGAGGAAAGGAGTGAGCGGGGATTGAATGAGCGGCAGTCGCGCAGCGACCGTGGACTGCGCGCAGCCCGCTGCCGCTGTGGGCAGGTAGCCTGCTGCCGTGAAGCACCGGAGAGTTTCCGTGTCCTGCTCCGTCCGCGGCTCGCCACACCCCGTGCTTCGCCTTTGCAGCGCCCCTCGCAGCAGGCTGCATCGGGACAGCGCCAGCAGGCTGCGCGCACTCCACGGCGGCTGCGCCGCGGAAGGCGAATCAGGCGCGAAGCTTGCGTTCTGCCCTGTGGCTTTCTGCGAATTGCCCGGGGCACCGGCGGCGATCCACGCTGTTAGGTGGCCATCCGGGCATTCCCCCCGCGGCATGCGAACTGCGAAAGGGCTGTCCCATGAGCAATCCCCATCAGGACAGCCTCCGGCAATATCTCAACGACATGATCGGCGTCGAGCGCGACATCGCTAATGCGATCCGCGGGCAATTGGAAGATGAACGGATTCAAGCGCAAATCGGTCTTGTCGCGCTTTTGGAAAGTGCTGCCGCCGGAAGCGAGGGACGTCTGGCGCGGCTCAAGGAACTTTCCAAGGACGAGGGCGGGGATCTCGGCGCGGCGATCAAGGAAGGCGTCACCGCCATTGCCGGGTCGCTGGCCGGGATCTATGGCAAGCTCCGCGAGCACCCCGTTTCCCGGATGGTCCGCGATGACATCGTGGCGCTTGATATCTGCGCGGTCAGCTATGCCATGTTGCACACGCTGGGCTTGGCGATTGGCCACCCCGAGTGCGCGATCCTGGGGGAGGAGGGGCTGAAGGCCTGTCCGCCCTTGGTGGTCGCGTTGACCGATCAACTTCCAGCTATCGTCGCGGGAGAGCTGGCGGAGGATGCACCGATTGCTAATCCCGCGGCCGCACAAGTGGCGCAAGCGTCCATCCGCGAGGCGTGGCATGTCTCGCGTTCCTGAGAAATTTTTCCCGATGAAATCGCTCAACACCAAATCCGTTTTGTTAGGGCTGACCGCGCTGGCCCTCCCGGCCCTTGCGGACCGGCTCACCCGCAGGGTCGCGGCCAAGGGCTACAATGCCTGGACCGGTGAGAATCCGCCGCGGAATCCGGCAGTCATCGGCGTCTCGTGGTCGCAGGCCATTCTTTGGACTGCACTGGCAGGTGCCCTTGGTGGGGTGGCCCGGATGGCATCGCGCAAGGTGCTGTCCAGCCGGGGTCTCCCGGCTGAACGTTAATTCGCCGCGAAATGCCATTCATCCCGGATCTCCAACGAATCCCGCGCAAGGCGTGGATCATTGCCGGAGGCATCTTCGCGGTGGTCGTTGTCGTATTGCTTACCTCCAGTGCTCTGGTTTCCGGAGAGATCGGGCGGCGGATGGACCAGCGTCTGGCGGAGCGCGGTTGGACGCTGGAACGTGATCGCGTTGCATGGTCCCCATGGAGCGGCTTCAGCGTGAGCGGGGTGAAATTGAGGAAGGGCGACGCGGCACCCGCGCTGGAGGCGGATACGGTGGTTACGGGCTTCACGCTCGCCCAACTGATGCGCGGCAAGGATGCGCCGAGCGAGTGGCGTGTGATCGGATCGCCCCTCGTTCTGCGTGATGCCGATGGTGAGATCCGGCTGGACAAGGTTTCCGTGGAGGCCGCAGTCAGCCGCGGCTTGTTCCAGATTCAGAAGGCATCCGCCTCGGCGGCTGGTCTGAGTACCGAGGTGACGGGCGAGATCAAGTGGGGAGGGGATTCAGGCGGAAACGGCGGCTACGTGCCCCGCTTCAACGCGGTGCGGGGGGTGCTCGCCGCGTTGAAAATCGGGGACGGCCGCTTCAAGATCACGGGCACTTTCGCGGTTGATAATTCCGGCTCCGCCCGCAAATGGACCGCCAAGCTGCATGGCACGGGCAAGGAACTCGTTTGGAACGGGCTGCCTCTCCAATCCGCGCAGGCGGAAGCAAACCTGAGCGAAGGCGACTCGCGGATTGCCGGCACTCTCAGCCTGCCGGAGGGCAAGGGCGACTTCACGATCCTCAAGGACGGCTGGAAGAAGCCCGGGTTCCCCTTCGCGGGCACGCTCACCGATGCCGCGGGGCGGGTGGATACCTTCAAGGGCCGTTATCTTGGCAAGGGTGCCTGGCGGGTCGACGAGGCCGAAGGAAATGCCGATCTCTGGGCGATGGGGCACCATGTCCCCGGCCTCGCGCGTCACTTGCCGGATAAGGTCCGCGTCGAGACCTTCCCCCGCATCGAGCTGCGCGGGCTCGAAGGCAATCGCGAGGGCGGGCTCAAGCTGCGCTCGGTGAACTTCGATGGATCGGGCAAAGCGGAGGCCCGGGTGGGGGAGCGCCGCGTCGATCTAACAGGTATCTCGGGCAGTGCCGGGTATGCCGATGGCACCTGGCAGCTCAAGCGGGTGGGAGGTAAGATTTTCGGCGGGGAAGTGCGGGTCAGCGGCGGCTATCAGGACTCGGTTTTGAGCGATTCAACCGTGACGGCGGTCGGGGTCAGGCTCGCGGAGCTGAAAGCGTGGAGCGGCCAAAAAAGCCAGACCAAGGGCATTCTCTCCGGCACCTACCGCGGGCGTATCAATACGAAAGAGACCAGCTTGGTGGGGAAGGGGGAGGTGAAACTTGAGAACGCTCCGCTCTTCGACATTCCCTTGTTAGGCCAGACCTATGAACTCTTCAGGGCGGCGATCCCCGGCGTGGAGCGGGCGAAGTCCGGCGAGTTCAACGCCAGCTTCGTCGCCCGCGAGAACATCGTCGAGGTGCCCCGCTTCGAGGCCACCGGCGGAACCCTCCACGTGAGTGCGAAGGGCAGCGTGGACCTGGACAAGAAGCGCGTCGATGGCGTGGCCCGCGGGAAGCTGACCGGCATTCCCGGGCTGGTCACCAATCCCTTGGCCCGCCTGCTGGAAATGGAAGTCGGAGGTCCCTACGACGATATCCGCGTGAAGCCTCTGGGCCCGGCCAAGCTCGTTTCCAATGCCGCATCGACCACCGTCGGCACGGCGGTCGATACGCTCGAAGAAGGCATCAAAATCACCGGAGAGGTCCTCAAGGAAGGCGTCAAGCTGCCCTTCCGCTGGATGGGAAAGGAGGACGAAGATGCGCCTCAGTGAAACCGCAGTGGGCAGAACGCGGAAGGAGACGCTTATCATGGATCCCGCCGCGGTCAACGGACGGGCCGGTGAAAGCAACAAATCGTGCCGCTGCCCTTGCGCACCGGCACAACGTCGCGAAATTCAAGTATAACCCCTGATGCCATGAGTCCTGTCCTGCATTTCGATATGATGAAACGTGGATCGCGTTTCGGCCTGTGGCTATCGCTGGTGCTGGCCGGGTTGATGATCCTGTCCGGGAGCATCGACTCCTCTGCGGGGCAATGGCTGGCTTACCTTTGCGTTTGCGCGGCGCTGGTCTTCGCCATCTACCAGATTCCTGGTAGTTCGCGCGTGCTGGTGGATGCGGAAGGGATTTCAATCCGCTCGCCGTTCTGGAAGCAGCGGCTCGACTGGCGGAACCTGAGGGCCTTCGTGCTGGTGGACCTGAATGGCGACCGGCCCGATCCTTCGCCGCAGCGCTGCTGGATCGGGTATCTGATGAGCGATTCGCAGCGTGATGCCACGCCTGCGGAGAACCTGAAGGTCTTCGCGCCCTTGGGCTGCGATGGACTCCTTCCAAGGGTGGAGGATGTGGATTCGCATGAACTCGTGCGCTTGCTCAACGGGGTTTTGAAGCAGCACAAGGTGCGTGTGCCGGAGAGGGAAGTCGTGGAGGGCTAAGGTTTTAGGCTCCGAGCCACTAGGGTTTGTTGCAGCCAGCAGATGTCCTGAACGGGAGTCGCGCAGCGACCGTGGACTGCGCGCAGCCTGCTGCCGCTGTCGGCAGGCAGCCTGCTGCCGTGAAGCGCGGGAGATCTCCTTATCCCGCTCCGTCCGCGGTTCGCCACGCCCGGTGCTTCGCCTCTGCAGCGCCCCTCGCAGCGGGGCTGCATCGGGACAGCGGCAGCAGGCTGCGCGCAGTCCACGGCGGCTGCGCCGCGGAAGGCGCCTACTCGCCCGCTGGCTTCACCTTAGGCACCGCCGCCGCATCCTTCACCTCCGGGAAGGAGAATGTGATCATCACCGGCCAGTGGTCGCTCGCGCCCTCCGGCGCTTCCGCGAGGCGGGCCTTGCCGGTGCCGAGACCCTTGGTCAGCACGTAGTCGAAGGTGGTGGCCTTGTACCTGCTGCTGCCGCGCCAGCTCAGGCGTTCGGCTTGCGGCACATCGGCCCAGGTATTGTGGAAGCCACCTGTGGTAAGAATCTCCAGGGTCTTGTCGGCGAATTGGCCGTCCTGGTTGGTGTTGATATCGCCGGCGATCACGACGCCGCGGACCCGGCCCTTGAACATCGCGTTCTCCATCTCGCCGACATGCTTCAGAAGCTGGTGGGCGGATTCCTCGCGCATCTTGAAGTTCGCCGCGTCGGCTTCGCCGGAGCCATCGCTGCGGTTGCTCTTGAGATGCACGCCGTAGACGAGCAGGACCCCGGTTTCCGGCGCGGGCAGATTCACCGCGGCGAAGCTGAAGCCGCGCGGCGGGGTGTCGGCGGTTTGCTTCCAAGCTTCCGCCCAGGTGGCCTCGACCGGCAGCTTGCTGGCGATGCCGACCTGCTGCGGCCAGAGCCCGCTGCCATTCTCGTTGCGATAGGCGGAGACGACGACCGCGCGCAGGCCGGGAACGACCGCCGCGAGATCCGCGAAGACCTGCCAGTTCCGCACTTCCTGGCCGACGAAGATGTCCGGGTTCTCGCGCGCGACCACTTCGGAGACCAGTTTCGTCTGGGCAGCGGCCTTTTCCGGCTGCGGATTCATGGTGCCGCCGGGATACCATTCGACATTCCACGCCATCAGGCGGAGTTCGGTGGCGGGGGCGGCGGCCAGGGCCAGCGCGGAGAGCAGGACGGAGAGGCGGGAGATTTTCATGAGCGGGAACGGCAGGCGGGAGGGAACCCCGGCGATGCGGAAGAGTTCCGAAGGAGTCTCGGCGTGTTCATTTGAATAGAGGAAATCCCGCGGAGTCGAGCGGAAATCCCGGTGAAGCACGGGCTGCTCCAGAATCAGAGAATCCGTTCAGGCCACGAACCCGCTTCGCCGCCGCTCGGCCATCCCGGCCCCATCCTCTTCATCTGCGGTTGATTGGCTGTTTCAGTGTCGACTCGGCAAATTTGACGGGGGCTCTTCTTGTTTGCTGAGGTGCCGTTTGGTCACCGGGTAGATATCGGTCATTAACTCGGTTCTCATCGTTGAAATACGTTTAAGACGAGATTTTTTCTCGCCAAGTGATGAGTGATACGAGCAGTTTGCAAACTTCGCATGATATCACCACATTCTTCTCCATGGGTCTTTCGCATGGCCGTAATCGCTTGCGGATCATTGACATCCTTCGCCGCAGCACAGGTGGCGCAGCCAGAGTTCCTGCCGTCTACCGGGGATTCTCCGGTGGCGCTGGATGTTATCGTTTCGTGCGCCACATCCGGCGCTACGATTCATTATACCTTGAATGGTGCCGTGCCGACCGAATTTGACCCCATCGTGACAAGCGGTGGCACCCTCCGGATTCGCCGGAATGTCGAGGTGAAGGCAAAGGCATGGTTGGGCGCCGGATCGAGCCCGGTCACCACCGAAGACTATCGGATTACCGGGGCGCTTGCTGCCGGCGACCAGCACGGGCTTGCTTTGAGCGTTTCCGGCCAGGTCTGGGCCTGGGGAAATCAGAACCACGGCAAGCTGGGCAATGGTCAGTCGTCCAACGGCCAGGTCGTGGATCCAGAGTACGTGATAGGCTCAGGGGGCTTGGACATCAATGCGGTGGCTGCAGGTTACACGCATTCCTTGATCCAGGGTCAGGATGGATCCGTCTATAGCGTTGGTCGCAATGATTCGGGCCAACTCGGCACCAACTCGACGACCGATCGTTCCGTTGCCTCTTGGGTTCTCACGTCGTCCTCACCCGTGACGTTTCTTGGCAATTCCGTGGCCATTGCGGCCGGTAACGAGTGGTCGATGTCGCTCCGTAGCGATGGCAGCCTGCTTTCCTGGGGCAGCCACGCCTCCGGGCGCTTGGGCAGCGGCACCACGAGCGGGACCCGCCTGCTTCCCGGTTCCGTGCTGCGCGGGGATGTCGGAGGCACTCCGGCGCTGACCGGCATTAAGGGAATCGCCGCCGCCGAGGCCTTTGGTCTCGCACGAAGTGCCCATGCCTCCGAACTCTCCGGGGGCACCGGCAAAGTCTGGTCATGGGGCTACAATCTCACCGGTCAATTGGGCCAAGGCAATACCAGCAACAGCTCGCTTGCGATGCCGGTGAAACTGAATTCCACCACGGATCTGACGGATGTATTGGATTTCTCGGCAGGCGGGGCACATTCGGTGTTCGTCCGGTGGAAGTCCGGGGATGCCGCGATGCAAGGCACGGTCTGGTCCTGCGGCAACCGGGCCTATGGCCGTCTGGCGAATGGCTCGACCACCGTCGGCTCCATCACCTACCCGGTCCAGGCGCTCAAGACCGGGGGCACACCCCTCGATCAGATCGAGCAAGTCGCCGCGGGTGCTTCGCATACCCTTGCCCTGGACAGCTCCGGCCATGTCTGGGCCTGGGGCTACAATGGCTACGGGCAGCTTGGCGATGATTCCACGACCAATCGCGCCTATGCGGAAAAGGTAAAGGATCCCACCGGGACCGTTGACCTTTCCGACATTGTCCAAGTGGCAGCGGGGGGAGATGGGCTCGCGGGAACGAGCTATGCACTTGCCTCCGATGGAACAGTTTACGTCTGGGGTCGCAACAATCAGGGGCAACTCGGTAACGGCACCACGTCGGCCGGTGCCACCAAGCTCCCGGTGGCGCGGGACGCAGACCTGGTGGGCGAAGGCAGTCCGAGCTTGTTCGCGTTCCCCCTCGTAACCGTCCCCACTGCACCAGGCTCGGTTCAAATCACGACCTTCCCCTCTCATAGCGGTCCGAATGGCATCGCCGAGATCGAGCGGGTGGAGATTGTCCTGAATGGCACTCTGTATGGCACGATGACCGGCGGCACATGGACGCAGACCCTGACGAGCCTGACCGCAGGTAGCTATTACGGGTACTGCATGGCCTATGCCTACGACGACACGGTCGCGATGTCGATGCCCGTCAGCTTCGTGATCAACCCGTGAGCTTCCCGCAACGGGAAGTGCCACGATGACATCCCGGGCTCAAAGGCCGGTGGGGAAGATCATGTCGAATTCGACTTACATGTCCCCGGGCGGTGCGCCGCCCGGGGACATGATCGCGTTCAAGATCTGCCAGCCTGGGTGCCGAGCACCTTCTCGTAGACCCCGAGCACCTTGTTCGTCATCGCTTCCAAGGTGACCTCGCGGGCCACCAATTCGAAGGATGCCTCCAAGCGATGCTTCAGTCCCGGCAGGTCGGCGAGGGCTAGCTTCAGGCCGCGGACCAGCTCCGGCACGGAGTGCGTTTCCATGATCGCCTCCGCGGGTAGAAATTCCGCCGAGAAGCCGACGCGGGTCGCGATGCTGGGGACGCGCATGTGCAGGGCCTCGGCCAGGGTGTAGGGTCCGCCTTCATTGCGGGAGGCCACGATGAAAAGCTCCGCGCAACCCATCAGGCCCACCGCATCGTCGCGATGGCCGGCCATCCAGACGCGCTCGCGGAGCTGGTGACGGCCGAGCAGTTCTTCCAGCAGCGGCCGCTGCAGGCCCTCGCCGATCATCCACAGCTTGAAGCCCGGCACCTGCGCCATCGCTTCTAACAGCAGGTCCATGCCCTTGGCGGGGACCAGGCGGCCGACGGTGCAGAAAACCGGCTCGCCGCCACCGAGGAAGGGCGGATTCGTCGCCAGTGCCGCCTCGCGCGTGCCGGGCGGGGGCGGGGCGATCGAGTTCCAGATCACGGTCGCCGGGATGCCGCCGAGCGAATCACGGACCTGCGCGGAGGCGGTGATCACGGCATCGTAGTCGCGGAAGGGCCGGCTGCTGCGCTTGATGTTCTGCACCGTCGCCACGCGCTTGATCCCGGGCAGGAAGCGCCGCAGCGAGCGGACCATCGCCCCGGCCTTGTTGGCGTGGGCGTGGACGATCTGCGGCGTGGTCGAGAGGATCTTGCCGCGCAGGGCGAGCAGGTTGAAGGGATTGAGCCGCCCGCCGCCCATCGGGTGGGCGATGAAATTCACCTGCGGCGCGAAGTGGCCGCGCATCGACTCGTCCGCCACCGCGCTCACCGCATGGCCGAGCGCGGCCTGGCGGTTGGCCAGTTCGATGACGTTTTTCTCAAGGCCGCCCTTTTCGCCGATGCTGGCGAGGACGTGACAGACGCGGATCACGCGGGGAGTCAAAAGTTCCAAGAAAGAAGTGCCAAGTGCCAAAGGTGGACCGGAGTGCAGGAACCCGTGTAATCTCGCCCATGCTCAAAGCTCTCCTCGGTCTCATCGTCGGTCTTGCCCTCGGCTGGGGCCTGGGTGGCAGCATCTTTCCCTCCAATGCCCGCCTGATCGAATCGTGGCGGAAGATCCAGCCCGGCATGTCGCTTCAGGAAGTGGAAGCCGCGCTCGGGCCGCCGAGCTACGAAAAGGGAGTTCCCCAAGAAGCGAGGGTCCGCTTTCCGGAGAGCTACTGGAAAGATCACAAACTGCGGACTTACATCGTCAAAGGTCTCGGCCCGCATTTGCTTTTCATCGCCTTTGACCGGGAGGGGCGGGTGAGCTTCGTCTCCAGTTCCGCCACGTGAGTAAATGTCCTGCCTTCCTTGGCACTTGGCACTTCTTACTTGGCACTTTCTACTCCCCTCATGCGCATCGTCCACGCCGCGAACCTCCAGCTCGACAAGGATGGCGCGCACCTGTGGAACCAGGACCAGAAGATCCACCACGGGCTGATCCGGCTCGGGCACTTCGTCTATCCGTTTTCGATCAACGACCGGGCGCGCATGCTCTCGCCGACCAAGAGCAAGACCTTCGGCAAGGGCCGGGCGAACAAGGCACTGGTGGAGACCTGCCGGAACGTCCACCCGGACGTGCTGATCCTGGGGCACGCACAATACATCACGGCGGCGACCCTGCGCGAGATCCGCAGCATCTTGCCCGCGATCCGGATCGGGTTGTGGTATGTCGATCCCTTGTGGGATGCGGAGGAGACACAGCACCTGCGGGATCGGCTGGAAGTGCTCGATGCCGTATTCTGCTCGACCGGCGGGCCCCTCTTGGAAGCGCTGGCCCGACCCGGGTGCCCGGCGGCCTTCATCCCGAGCGCGGTCGATGCCGGGATCGAGTGCCATCGCGCCTTCGAGACGCCGGAGCCGGAGATCCTACACGACTTGCTCTTCTTCGGTCGCGACAAGGGCGAGCCGGGGCGGCGGGCCTTCCTGTTAGAGTTGAAGGCGGCGCTGCCGGAGTTGCGCGTCGGCTACTACGGCTGCCTCGATCAAACGGGGATCTTCGGCTGGGAGAAGGAGCAGGTGATCCGCCGCTCGAAGATGGCGCTGAACCTTTCCCGGCGCACCGATGTGCCACTCTATTCGTCCTCCCGGATCGCGGAGCTGATGGGGAATGGCATCCTCACCCTGACCCCGCGCGGTGCCGGCCTGGAAGGGCTATATGGGGAGGATGAGATCGTGTACTTCGAGGGGGTGGGGGACCTCGCGGAGAAAGTACGATACTTCTCGTCGCAGGGGCAGGAACGCCTCGCGATCGCCCGCAAGGGCTGGGAGCGGAATCACCGCGACTACAGCGGCACGGAGGTGGCCAGGTTCATCGTGGACCTGACGATGCGGGATGAAGCGTGGCGGAAGGTGCCGTGGGCGGGGAGTGTTTTTGAAGGTGCTTGAAAAAGGTGCCTCTAGAGGCAGCCTACTCACGCAGGTAGCTGGTTCCTATCCATGCCCCGGCTACTCTGGGGCAATCCCATGGAATCCACGCTCCTTCTCGCGCTGCCATTTCCAGGCACCGGTCGCATCGCACGGCGTGGTGTTGGTGAAGGTGCAGCCAAGGAAGTAACCATCACCGCCCGAATCAAAGGGTACGTAGTCCCGCCTTCAGGCCAATGCCGTTAAGGACCTGTTAGATCACCGCGCGAAATTACGGCTCGTACTACGGAAACGTTTGTTTTGATTGGGCGGATGCACGACGCACCGCATCCCCGTTTTCCCTTCCACGGCAGCTTTCCCCGCGCCTTTGCCGCCTTGCTCGACCCGCCTGCCTGCGACAGCCTCTTCGAGCGCCGCGGGCCTCGCGGCGGCCCGGATCCCAAGCTCAGCCCCTGGCAATGGCTGATGACCCGGACCTATCACCAGCTTGCACCGGCAGGCAGCTTCTCCACGCACGTGAAAGAAATCACCGGCATCCGCATCTCCGGCAGCGCACTGAGCCAGCGCGGCAAAGCCATCGGCTGGGAATTGCTCCACGAGGCGCTGCACCTGGCGCTGCGTCCCCTGGCCGATCCGGCCTTGCATCCCGGGGCCTTCCACCGCGGCCTGCGGCTGCTGGCCATCGACGGCACCACCTTCAACCTGCGCAACACCCCTGCCATCGCGGAGCGTGCCGTCAAGGTGCCCTGCGGCAAGGGCAACGGCCAGCCGGCCTTCGCCCGCATGCTGGCGGTGGTGCTTGTCGAACTCGGCATGTACCAGCCCCTGGCTGCCGCACCCGGCTGGCAGGGCGAAGGCGAAGCCACGCTGGCCCGGCGGATCCTCCAGGAACGGGAGCTGCCGGAAAAGAGCCTCTTGCTCGGCGACCGCCTCTACGGCACGCCCTCGTTGCTGTGGCATTTCAAGCCCGCCCTGGAGAAGGGTGGCGGAGCCTTCCTGATGCGGGTGAAGTCCAACCTCAAGGCCACCGTCAAGGAGCACCTGTCCGACGGCTCGCGGCGCATCGTGGTGAAGGTGACCGATCCCGCGACCCGCCGTGTCGCGGGCACCCTGGAGCTGCGCGAGATCCTCGCCACCGTGACGGTGGCGGGCGGTGGCAAGCCGCTGCAACTCCGGCTCTGGACCAGCCTCATGGACGAAACGCTCCATCCCGCCGCGGAACTGGTGGAACTCTATGCCGCGCGCTGGCAGCACGAATTGTTTTTCCGCGAACTCAAGGTGAAGCTCCACGGGCGCGGCGACCTGCTCGACGCGCAGACCCCTGAAACCGCGGCGCAGGAAGTGCTCGCGCTGCTGATGGCCGCGGCGGTGCTGGCGCTGCAACGCGCGGCGGTGGCGGAAGCGGCGGGCGTGGAGGTCCCGCGGATCAGCTTCGCGGTGGTGCGCGACTACACCGCGGCGATGTGCAAGCTGCTGGAACTCGGCAACGACCTGATGGAATTGCCGAAGCGGGCGATCTGGGTGGCACGCGCGCTCAAGCAACTGGCGGAAGTGGCGCTGATACCGTGGCGCAAGCCGCGGAGCTGCCAGAGGGCGCTGCGGCAACCGGTCAAGGACTGGCCGAAGATGAAACAGCCGAGCTCGTTGCCGCTGCTCAAGAGCATCACGATCAACCCGGCGAGTCCTTAACGGCATTGGCCTTCAGGCGGACGAACGGTCCACAGATGCTCACCTCGCCTATGACTTCTTCTCCATCCGCAAGAACTGCTTCGTCCGCCTAAAGGCGGGACTACGTACCCTTGGAAACCGGCTCTCCTCCCAGCCTCGCAAATCCTCTTAACCCGCGCGCCGGACCTGCTAGGCTCGCCATGATGCTGCCCTTCCGGATTCTCTTTTCCGTTGCCCTGGCGGCTTTCGCCATCACGGGCGGGAGCCTCCGCGCGCAACCGTCGCTGGAAGGAGATTTCTCGATCCGCGCCTGGGAAACGGACGAGGGCATCCCGCACAATGGCGTCAATGGCATCTACCAGAGCCGCGATGGCTTCCTGTGGCTGGCCACGCAGGGCGGTCTGGTGCGTTTCGATGGACTCGAATTTCTCCAGCGCCGCTCCCCGCTGCTGATCAATCCCAAGACCTCCCGCGCGGTCGATGTCATCGAGGAAAACCCCGCCACCCTGCTCATCGCCTGCGATGTCTCCGGCCTCGTCCGCCTCACCAAGGATGGCTTTTCCCCGCATCCGCTCAGCGCCTCCCTCGGGGATTCCCGGCGCCTCAATGCGATCTTCCCGGAAGCCCCGGACGTCTTCTGGATTCTACGCAACGATCGCAATGTCTGGCGCTGGGATCACGGCACGGTGACCCATATCCCGCCCCCGGTGGGCGCGAATGTCGCCGCCTTCGGCACCTTCGCGCGGACCAGGGACGGCGCGATCTACGTCGCCCGCGGCCTGGGCCTGGAGCGCTTCGATGGCAGCGGCTTCCAGCGGGTCGAGGGGATCGCTGCAACGGGCGTCACCATCGCTGCCTCGGCCGACGGCGGCTTGTGGATCGCGTCTTCCGACAGCCTGTGGAAATGGAATGGCGGCACTTCCACCTTGGTGTCCGGCGACGCACCGTGGTCCGGGGCACCGCCCATCGCGCTGCTGGAAGATCGCAAGGGCGCGCTATGGGTCGGCTCGAAGGCGCACGGGATCTTCCGCTGGGACAGCACGGAGTTCCATCCGGTCAAGATCTCCCACCCGAGGATCACCTCGCTGCACGAGGACCGAGAGGGCAATATCTGGGCAGGCACCTCGGGCGGCGGACTGAATCTCATCCAGCGCGCGCGCTTCCAACTCCTGGGCGAGCAATCCGGCTGGACCCCCGATATCGAGGGCTGCGTGGCCGAGTGTCCGCCGGGCAAGATCTGGTTCGCGAATAGCGGCGTGGGCCTGCGCGAGCTCAGCGGCTCCCGCCTGCTCCCGCCTCCCGATCTGGAGGGCTGGCCCGCGCGCGCCATCCCCGTCTATCCGGACTCTAACAACCACCTCTGGGTCGGCGCGAATACCCAGCTGCTGCGCGTCACCCCGGACTTGTCCATCCCACCGGATCGTATCGGACCCGTCGCCGCAGGGAAATTCCACGCCATCCACGTGACGCGCGATGGCACGGTCTGGGCGGGCGGCGAGGATTCCGTGCTGATGAGCGTGAAGGGCGACATCGTTACCCTCCACGACGCCTCTACCGGCTACACCGGCATCCAGGCCCAAGCGATCTGTGAGGACGCCGCCGGCGATGTCTGGGTCGGCACCGAGCAGGGCGATCTCTTCCGTGGCAGGAATGGCCGCTTCACCAAGCTGGCCCAGCCGCCCGGACTCGAAGGCAGTGGCATCCGGGCGCTGTATGCCGATGCCGAGGGCACGGTATGGGTGGGCACCGGCGGCGCCGGCCTGCTGCTGTGGCGCGGCGGGGCCTTCACTTCTCTAACAGAGGAGCAGGGCCTGCCCGACGGCGTGATCTCCCAGATGCTGGAGGATGATTTCGGCACGATGTGGTTCGGCACCTCCCGCGCGTTGTTCAAGGCGTCCAAGGCCGAGCTGCTGGCCTGTGCCGCGGGCAAGATCCCGGAGGTCACGGCGGTGAAATACGGGAAGGAAGATGGCCTTGCAGGCTTCTCTGCCGCCGCGAATTACCAGCCCAATTCATGGAAGGCGCGGGACGGACGGCTTTTCTTCGTCTCGCGGAAGGGCATCGTCATCACCGATCCCCGGCCGCAGCCGGTGGAGCGGGTCGGACCGCCGGTCTACATCGAAAAGCTGGTGGTGGATGGCAAGCCGCGACCCTTCGCCGGGAACCGCATCCCGTTCTATGCGCAGAAGCTCGATTTCGATTTCACCGCGCCCACCTTCGTCGTCCCGGAGAAGGTCCGCTTCCGCTACCGGCTCGCCGGCCTGGAGTCGGAGTGGAATGACGCCGGCATCCTGCGCAGCGCCAGCTATGCCCAGCTCTCCCCGGGCAGTTATCAATTCGAGGTCCAGGCCTGCAACAGCGAACTCGTCTGGAATCCGAGTGCCGCCATCCTGCATTTCGAGGTCCTGCCCGCCTGGTGGGAAACCTGGTGGGCGCGGGCGCTTGCCGTGCTGCTCGGTGCCGGCTGGCTGATCGTGGCCGTCCGCTACTGGTCGCACCGGCGGCTCAAGGCCCGTCTGTTAGAACTGGAGGCCACCCGCCGCGTCGACATGGAACGCTCGCGTATCGCCCGCGATCTCCACGATGGCCTCGGTGCCGGCCTGACCCAGATCGGCATGATGGCGGAGGAGCTCGCGGAGGACATGAACGATGCTCAGGAGATGAAGACCTATTCCACCCGCATCGCCAGCCGGGTGCGCGGCATCGCCCGCGATCTCGATGCCGCGGTCTGGACCGTGAGCCCGAAGAACGACACCCTCGCCGCGCTCTCGTCCTACATCGGCCAATACGCCATCGAATACTTCCGCGAGACACCGGTGCGCTGCCGCGTGGACCTGCCGCAGGACATCCGGGATACGCCGCTCTCGCCGGACCTCCGCCACCACCTCTTCCTGATGGCGAAGGAGATCATGAACAATGTCCTCAAGCACGCCGCGGCCCGCCATGTCACGCTCTCCATCCGCACCACCGGCGACCGCTTCCACCTGGAAGTCGCGGACGACGGCCACGGCTTCCCCTCGGATGACGCCGTGGCCGCCGGTCGTCACGGCTTGAAAAACATCCGCGAACGTGTCATGGAGCTAGGTGGCAGCATTGCCATCCGCAGCTCCAGCGCGGGCACCGCCATCTCGATCGAACTCCCCCTGCCGGGGTAGGAATCCAGATCTCAAATTTCAAATTTCAAATTTCAAATTTCAAATTTCAAATTTCAAATCTCATCCTGCCATGCCCATCAGCGTCGCCATCGTCGAAGACAACGTTGAGATCTGTGAGATGCTCACACGCACCGTCGAGCGCGCCTCCAGCCTGCGTTTTCTCCAGAGCTTTCCCAGCGGCGAGGAGGCCCTCGAAAAGCTTCCCGAACTCAAGCCGGACGTGGTCATCATGGACATCCAGCTCCCCGGCATGAGCGGGGTGGAGTGCACCCTGCAGCTCAAGGCCAAGGTCCCGGACATCCAGGTGCTGGTCTTCACCGTCTTCGGCGATAGCGACCTGGTCTTCAAGGCGCTCGAAGCCGGGGCCAGCGGCTATCTCCTCAAGCGCACCCCGCGCCAGGAGATCGTGGAAGCGGTCAAGGACGTATGGTTCGGCGGCGCGCCGATGAGCGGGGAGATCGCCCGCAAGGTCGTGGATTCCTTCCGCAAGCCGGCCAAGGCCAAGGATGCCGACCTCGAAGGTCTCACCCCGCGCGAGGAAGAAGTCCTGGCCCTGCTGGCCAAGGGCTACATCACCAAGGAAATCGCCGACCAGCTCGGCATCAGCTTCGATACCGTGCGCTTCCACCTGAAGCATATCTACAGCAAGCTCCACGTCCGCTCCCGTAGCGAGGCGCTGATCAAGTATTTGAAGTAGCGCGGTGTCGTCTTCTTGCTCCAGAGGGCGGCTATCGAGGCCTTGCATCAGGTCTGTTATAGAAGAGACGAACCTTCGCGGCGCAGCCGCTTTGGAGTGCGGCAAGCATCGCCGCTTTCCTGCGGGTCGACCCGGATGTCGCCGCATGGAATCCACCCCCTTCGTCGACCCCCACCCGCCGATCAAAAGCACCAACCGCTCCGGCCCCCGGCCGCGTAATCTGCCCCGCATCGCCGGGCCGCAGCGTGGATCGTTCAAGATCCCGGGGCAGGGGAGCATCGATAGGTGAATTCACCACGGCGATCTCCTTCCCAACTCGCCCGAAAGCGGCGATGCTCGCCGCACTCCAAAGCGGCTGCGCCGCCATCCGGGGGTACACCGCTCGTTATTAGCCTCCGCTACTCACACGAGTAGCTGGCTATCAGCTCCCACCTTGACCGACACTGAAGCCCGATGTTGCACCGGCTGCTATTGCTTTCCACGGCCCTCTTCTCGCCCTGCCTCTTCGCCGCGGAGCACGCCATATCCTCGGCCGCCGAACTCGCCAAGCTCGACCCCACCCTCGCTCCCGGCGATGTCATCACCCTCAGCGACGGCACATGGAAAGACCAGCGCCTCGTCTTCACCGCCCGCGGCACGGCGACCCTGCCGATCACCTTCCGCGCCGCCACTCCCGGCAAGGTCATCCTGGAAGGGGACTCCGCGCTCAAGATCGATGGCGAGCACCTGGTAGTGGAGGGCCTCTGGCTCAAGAACGCCACGACCGACGCGACCGGCATCGAGGTCCGCGGCAGCAATTGCCGGGTGACCGGCTGTGCCGTGAGCGGCGGTAGCCACCGCAACTACCTGCGCCTCTGGGGCAGCCGCCACCGCATCGACCACTGCGCGTTTTCCGGCAAGACCAGCGAGGGCCCGACGGTCCAGATCGAGGTCGGGGACAGCTCGAATCACCACCAGCTCGACCACAACCACTTCGGCCCCCGCGCGCCGCTCGGCCGCAATGGCGGCGAGACGATCCGCATCGGCTACAGCCACCAGTCGATGCGCTCCTCCGCCACCCTGATCGAGCACAACCTCTTCGAGCGTTGCGACGGCGAGATCGAGATCATCTCTAACAAGTCCTGCGACAATCTCTATCGCGGCAATACCTTCCGCGATTGCAATGGCATGCTGACCCTGCGCCACGGCAACCGCTGCCGCGTGGAGGGGAACTTCTTCTTCGGCAATCTCCGCCGCGGCTCGGGCGGCATCCGCGTGATCGGCGAAGATCACGTGGTGGTGAACAACTACATCGACTCGGTCGTCAACGGTGCCTTCTGGATCACCTCGGGGATTCCCGATTCGCCGCTCGACGGCTACTTCGTCGCGCGCAATTGCACCATCGCCTTCAATACCGTGGTCGCCTCGCCCGGCCCCTGCATCGATCTGGAAGCCGGGCTCGGCAGCTCGGGCCGGACCCTGCGGCCGGAGAATATCATCATCGCTGCCAATGTCTTCTCGCTGCCGCCGGAGAGCACTCTCAGCAAGGGCAAGGACGGCGGCGGCATCCGCTGGAGCGGGAACTTCAGCAACCTCGCCGACGCACACACCACCAAGGCCGACCTGATGCTCAGCCGCAGCGGCGACGGGCTGTGGCGGCCGCTCCCGGGCAGCCCGCTCCACGCCGCCAGCGACCTGTTAGGCGGAGTCACCACGGACATCGACGGCCAGCCGCGCCCGGCGCGCAGCGATGCCGGCTGCGACCAAATCTCCACCGCGCCGGTGAGTTCCCGGCCGCTCGCCCCTGCCGATGTGGGTCCGGCCTGGCTGCGCCCATGAGGAGGCGGGCCGCTGTTACCAACCCTTTCGGGTAGCTAGGCGGATTGTTCCGATCGCTTCAGGCTGCATTCAGCGTCGGAACGACGGAAAAGTTCTCGAGGGTACATTGCAGCCCGGCAGGATACGGGTTTCCTGCCGGGCTGATCCTTGGGGCAGGGACCTTTCTCCGAAAGGTCCGGCTGGGGACGGCCCGAACCCTCGCTCCGATACAGATCCATATAAAACCGCCGCCATCCGCCGGGGACCGCTCGGAGAGCGGTCCCTGCCTTTTTAAGACAGCCTCTCAAATCTCAAATCTCAAATCTGAGATCCCAGATCGGATCACCCTCGCGGATGGAACTTCTTATGCACCGCCTTCAACCTCGCCCCATCCACATGGGTATAAATCTGCGTCGTCGCGATGTCCGCATGGCCCAGCAATTCCTGGATCACCCGCAGGTCCGCGCCGCCCTCTAACAAATGCGTCGCGAACGAGTGCCGCAACAAGTGTGGATACACGTTCTGCTCGATCCCGGCCAGCGCCGCGCGCTCCTTCACCACCTGCCTTACCCGGTCCGGCGAGAGCTTGCCGCCGCGCACGCTCAGGAAGATGTGCGAGCTGCTGCGCTTCTTCACCAGCGTCTTGCGCTCGTGCTTCAGGTAGTCCTCCACCGCCTCCTCCGCCCGCCGGCCGACCGGCACGATCCGGGTCTTGTTGCCCTTGCCGGTCACGCGGATGAAGTGTTCCTCCAGATCCAGATTCTCCAATTTCGCCGAGCACAGCTCCGACAGGCGCAGGCCGGAGGAGTAGAACAGCTCCAGCATTGCCCGGTCCCGCCGGCCGAGGAATTGTCCAGGATCGATCGAATCTAACAGCCGCGCCACTTCCGTCCCATGCAGCGTCTCCGGCAGCGTCTGGTCCGGCCGCGGCGAGAGCAGCGGCTCCGCCGGATCCATCGGCAGCTTCCCGCGTGCCGCCAGCCAGCGGAAGAACACCTTCACATGCACCGTCGCGATCCGCAGCGAGGAAGCGATCAAGCCGCTTCCCTTCCGTGCCGCGAGGAATTCCGACAACTCGTCCGTCCCCACATCCGTCAGCGGCAGGCTCCTCTTTTTCAGATACTCCGCCAGCGCGTCCAAGGTCTGGCGCACCGATAGCTGATACGCCGCCGAGAGCCCGCGCTCCGTCGCCAGATACAGGATGAAGCCGTCCGCCTCCGCTTCCACGGGGGAAGCATGGCGGCGGGGCTTGCATTTGGCGAGCCGGACTCTTCGAGACGTTCTGGGCAACGGACGGCTCTACCGCTGGGAGCGCGGAGCCTCCGGCCCGCAGAACGGTCCCCTCATCGCCCGCCACCTCACGCAGCGCGTATTGACACCGCCGTCGCTTTCTCAACGCCTTTCCCGCACCGGCACCGCTTGGACCACTCTGCGGGCCGGTGGCTCCGCGCTCCCAGCGGTAGAGCCGTCCTTGAAGCGCCACCACCCCATCACTTCCTCCTCGCCCGATGCTCCCCATTCTGGTGCAGCACCAAGCCCGTCACCTTCCCATCGCCATCCTTCTCAAACTCCAACGCCGCTTTCACCACATCGTATTCAAAATACCCTTTCTTCGTCTGGAAGACCACCACAGGCGGCTGCCCGGTCAGTTGTGCCATCAGGGAGTCACCATTCACAGTGATCGTGAAGATCTGTCCCGACGTCATTTCATACTCACCCGCATAAGCCTTCAGCTCCGCCTCCTTCGCGAACAGGATCACCGGCAGCTCCGCCTCGCTGCGTTTCGCCGGGATCTCGCGGCCATTCTGGTGCAGCACCAGCGAGCTCACCTTGCCGTCCTCGCGCTGGAATTGCAGCTCCGCCGGAACCACCGTGTAGCGGAAGCGGTCCTTGCCGATGAAGACCACCGGGGCGAAGGGCTGGCCGGTCAGCCGGACCCACAGCGCGGCCTCCCGCCGCAGCACCGTGAAGCGCGCCGTCGGCCCCATCTCATAGACCCCGGTGAATGCCTCCAACTCCGCCTCCGGGAGCTTCTCTTCCGGCAATGCGGCGGGCTTGGCGTCTTCCCGCGCCGCGGCCATCACGTTCTCGGCGGGAATCGCGTCGTTGTTGATCAAGACCACCCGCACCAGCTTCTTCCCGGGAAGCACCTGCAGCACCGAGCGATAGCCGCCGGTGCCGCCGCTGTGGATGTATTCCTTCCCGCCGTCCAGCTTGCCGATGATGATGCCCAGCCCGATCTCGGCACCCATGTCCGCATAAGGAGCGCGCGCCTCCAGCATGCTGCGGATCATCGCGGGCTTCGGCGTCTTCTCCGGCTCTAACAGCGCCTCGCCGAACTTTACCATGTCCGCCGCCGTCGAGCGCAGCGCACCCGCCCCGGCCATCGCCTGGAAGGTCCACGAAGTTCCCCTTATCGCGCCCTGATACGGTGGTGCCAGGCGCTTGGTCTGCTCCGCGCTCAAGCTCTCCACCGTATCCCTCATCCCGAGCGGCCCGGTGATCTTCTCCTTCACCGTCGCTTCCCAAGTCTTGCCGGAAAGATCCGCCAGCAAATCTCCCAACAGGCCCATGCCGAAATTCGAATAGGAAGCCGGATAGGGCGGGGGACCTGCCAGCTTCGCCTTGGCCAGAAATGCGCGCATGTCCTTGCGGTCATACTTGGCATAGGGGTCCTTCTCCGCATCCGGATTCGGCCCCATGTTGTCAGGCAGGCGCGGCAGGCCGCCGGTATGCGTCGCGAGCTGCAACAGGGTGATCTCCCCGACCCGCGGATCGGCGAAATCCTGCTTCTTGCCGAGCACCTCCTTCAGCGTCGAATCGAGCCGCACCTTCTTTTCCAGCACCGCATCCGCCAGCAGCAGCCCGGTGAAGACCTTGCTGATCGAGCCGATCTCGAAGACCCGCTTCTCCGCCGCCACCCCCTCCGGCTCTGCCTTCCCGAGCACCGCGAAGCTCCGCTTCCCGCCCACCGATTCCCCCGTGACCATGCACCCCGCCGGCAACTCCTTGGCCAAGGGAGCCGCCGCCTCGGCCAACGGCTTCTCCGCATGAACAAGCGCAGCGGACGCAACGATCGCGGCAAGCGCGCGGAATGGGTTTCCCGTCATGCCCGCGACTTTGATCAAGCGCCGCGCACCCCGCCATGAGGAACTCGCACGGCTTTTGGAATCGCGATACTACTCCGGCGTCACCGTCAGGAAGCTCCCTTTCAAATACCGGCAGCGGAAGGGCGGCGCGGCGGTAGTCCGCGGCTTCCAGCCATTCGTCAGCCCGAACTCGATCGCCAGCGGCACCATCTCCCGGTTCACCACCCGCGGCACATCCCCGATCAGATACTGCCCGCCCGCCGCCTCGCTCATCTCGATCCACAGCTCGTTCTTCCCCCCGCGGTTGCGGAAGATGAAGCGGTAGTGTGAATCCTTGTGATTCATCGCGGTCAGGCCTTTGGCAGGGAAGCTCATGGGAAATCAAGGGATGCGGAGCGGAATTACTTTCCGCCCGTGACGCCGATACACTTTGAAATCGGAGTCGGTGGTGAGAAGCAGCGCGTTCGCCAGAGTCTCAGTCAGCCGCACCAGGCAGGCATCTGCAATACTCATCGGAACATCCGAGTACTTTTCCAATAGATCCAGCACCGGAACGAACCCTTTGTCCTCAATCCCAACGACGGCGATAGCGCCACGACGACACGCAGTTCTCAAGCTTGCGCACCCCTCAGGCGAGAGCAGATGGTCGGCTTCGGAAAGTGCCGACTCACAGATGATCCACGGTGGCGGATGCAAGCGGGCTTCGCGGATCGCCCATTCGTGATTGCCGTCTTTCTTCCGCCACAGTGCGACGAGGAAAGACGCATCAACGATCACGCTTTGCTTTCCCATAGCCGGTAGACTTCAAATAATCCTTCTTCCTGTTGCTCATGTCCGTTGGCCCTGTTTCAACGCTGCCGACCAAATCTGCAATGAGATCGAAGCCTGCCGTCGGGGTGGTCGGAGCGGTCAAACGACGGCGAGCGACCTCGGATTTGCTTAGATTCAGCCGCTCGGCTTCTTCCTGCAATTCACGAGCCAGCTCGTCGGGAATCCGGAGAACCAAGGTCTGCATGGCTCCAGTGTAATACGCGCCGTTCGGTTTTGCAATACACAATTAAATCTTCCCCAGCACCTCCGCAAAAACCCCCAGCGTCTCGTCCAGATCCGCCTCCGTGTGCGCCAGGCTCAGGAAGCCGGTCTCATACGGGCTCGGCGCGATGTAGATGCCCTTGTCGAGGCAGCCCCAGAAGAATTTCTTAAACAGCTCCAGGTCTTGCTTCATCACATCGCTCACGTTCACGATCTCGCGGTCGGTAAAGAAGAGGCAGAACATCGAGCCGCTGCGATTCAGGCGGTAGGGGATGCCCTTCTCCTCCATGATCCCGCGCAGACCTTCCTCGAAATGCGCACCCAGCGCCTCCAGCCTTGGGAAGCTCGATGCCTTCCCGAGCTCCCTCAACTGCGCCAGCCCCGCCGCCATCGCCAGCGGATTTCCCGAAAGCGTGCCCGCCTGATACACCGGCCCGATCGGTGCCAGCATGTCCATCACATCCGCCCGCCCTCCGAAGGCCCCCACCGGCAAGCCCCCGCCGATCACCTTGCCGAAGCAGCTCAGGTCCGGCGTGATGTTCTCGATCCCCTGCACCCCCGCCTTGCCCAGGCGGAAGCCGGTCATCACCTCGTCGAAAATCAGCAGCGCGCCATACTTCTTCGTGATCGAGGACAGCAGGTCAAGATAGCCCGCCCGCGGAAACACCAGCCCCGCATTCGCCGGATACGACTCCACGATGATCGCCGCGATCAGCTCGCCCTGCGCCGCGAAAATCTTCTCCAGCGCCTCCACGTCATTGTAGGGCAGCACGATCGTCTTCTCCGCAAACGCCGCCGGCACGCCCGCCGAATCCGGCTCGCCATGCGTCAGCGCGCCCGAGCCCGCCGCCACCAGCAGCGAATCACTATGACCATGGTAGCAACCGTCGAACTTCACGATGTAGTCGCGCTTCGTGAAGCCCCGCGCCAACCGGATCGCGGACATCGTCGCCTCCGTCCCGGAGGAGCACATCCGCACCTTCTGCACCGATGGCACCCAGTCCGTGATCGTCCGCGCCATCTCCACCTCGAAGGGATTCGGGATGCCGAAGGAGATGCCGTCCTTCGCCACCTCGTGGATCGTGTTCGTCACCACCGTCGGCGCATGGCCCAGGATGTTCGGCCCCCAGGAGCCGATGTAGTCGATGTATTTCTTCCCGTCCACATCCTCGATCCGGCTGCCCTTGGCACGCCGCACGAAGAAAGGCTCGCCGCCGACATTGCGGAAGGCGCGCACGGGTGAATTCACACCGCCAGGAATCAGACCTTTGGCGGTGGCGAAGAGTTTCTGGGAAAGCGGACCGGTCACACGCCGATCTTGGAACGCCCCCGCCCCAAGGTCCAACCCCGAAGCGGGGAAGTTTGCGCCCGCACAAGTGCATGTGGAGCAGCACCTATTCCTCCGTGCCCAACACAGTGGCAGCCCCCCTGGGACCGCGGGGCACCGCCCGGCAGAGTGGTCCCTCAGAGCCCTTTTCATCTGCCGGTCCGCAGCATCAAGACGGCGGTATCGATTCAACCTCGCGATGCTGTCGGCCGTAGGGACCGTTCTGCGGGCCGGGTGGCTCCGCGGTCCCAGGGGGGCGTCCGACATTGGCGACGCCGGAATGGTCGGGAAGACGAGGATAACGACAGCAGTCATTCCGACTACCCCGTCATCATCGCAAACACCATCAGCCCCAGCGGCGTCCCGATCACATACCCCCACAGCCCCGCCAGCAAACCCGGCAACACCAGCGGCTTCCACCCGCGCGAAACCGCCATCGCCGCAGCCGTCGGCGGCCCGCCGAGCGTCGCATTGATCGCCAGCAGCAGCTCCTCCAGGTCCAGCCGGAAGAGCTTCCCCAGCAGCATCGTGAAAACCACATTCCCCACCGCCATGATCAGGCAAAAGCCGAAGAGAGCCGGCGTCTTCGAGATCACCGTCCTCAAATCCGCCGGCAGCCCGATGCTGAAAAGATACAGGAAGAGCAGGAAAATCCCGATCCGCTCGTAGCCCCGCAAGCGCACCAAAGCCCGCGGCGCAAGCGTCGCCGCCAGCAGCGAGAAGCTCGTGATCATCACATACTTGTTGGTCGCGATCGTCTTCAGCAGCCCCAGCGCCGAACCCATCGCCAGCCCCTCCGGAAACAGCCCCGCGATCAGCTTGCTCGTCCCCATCGCCAGCGCCACCACCACGAAGGCGAAGGCCAGCGCCGCGCCCAGCCCGTTCACTGTTAGAAGCACCGGTGCCTCCGCCTCCTCCTCCAGCGCATGGCCATCCGCCGTGCTGTGCGGATGCGGATAGTGCTTCAGGAAGAACTTGCTGCCCGCCATCCACAGCAGGATCAGGAAGAAGCCCGCCATCACCAGGTTGTCCGCCACGACCAAGCCGCTCGTCAGCTCCTCCGTCGCCCCCGTGCTATTCTCGATCGCCAGGAAATTCACCATCCCGCCGATGTAGCTGCCGGTCATGATCGCCGCCGCATGCTCGATCTGCGGGATGCCCTGATCCTTCAGAAACGCCACCGCCGCGAAGGCCCCGACGATCGTCCCCGCCGAGGCGAACAGCACCGCGAGCATCAGCCGCCCCGCCTCCCGCGCGATCTTCACCATGTCCGCCTGCATCAGCAGCAGCGGCAGCGCCAGCGGCACCAGCCAGGCCCCGATGAAATCATACGCCGGGATCTCCTTCGCCGGCATGATCCCGGTATTCGACAGCAGCATCGCGATCAGCAGCGCCACCACCGGCGCGCTCAACTTCTCCGCCCACCGGTAGCGCCCCTCCAGCCAGATCGAGAACGCCGTGCCCGCCACGATAAGCGCCCACAGCGTCCACACCTGGTCTTCCGGAATCAGCGCGGCAATCATCTCAATCTTAAATCCCAAATTCTCAAATTTCAGATCTCAAATCTTAAATCTCAGATTTCCAGCATCTCCACCCCGTTCCCATTCACCTCCGGAAACACTACCCGCCCCTTCTCCAATCTCACCCCCGTCGCCACATCCTTCGAAATCAGCACCGCCCCATCCATATCCACATAATCCAGCAGCGGCAAAAGCTGCGCGATCGCGCTGATCCCCACGCTCGACTCCGTCATGCACCCCACCATCACCTTCAGCCCCCGCTCGCGCGCCTCCCGGATCATCCCCAGCGCCGGCGTCAGTCCACCCGCCTTCGTCAGCTTGATATTGATCCCGTCGAAGACTCCCGCACACCTCGCCACATCGCCCTCCGTCTGGCAGCTCTCGTCCGCGATCACCGGCAGCACGCAGCTCTCCTTCACCCGCTTCATCCCCTCCCAATCGTCGCGCAGCAGCGGCTGCTCGAAGAACTCCACCCCCAGCGCCTTCATCTCCGGCGCATTGGCCAGGGTCTGCTCCGCCGTCCACGCCGTGTTCGCATCGATCCGGAAAATCGCATCCGTGTGCCGCCGCAGCTCGCGCACGATCGCCAGGTCATCGTCCGTCCCCAGCTTGATCTTGTAGATCGGCCAGCCGTCGAATTCCTTCATCTTCGTCACCATCTTCTCGATGGTATCGATGCCGATCGTGTAATCGCTCAGTGGCAGCTTATCCAAGGTCAAGCCCCACAGCTTCCACACCGGCGCGCCCTGCAGCTTGCCCCACAGGTCGTGCGCCGCCTGGTCTAGCCCGCACAGCGCGAAGCGGTTCTCCCCCAGCACCGGCAGCACCCGATGCCACAGCTCCTCCGGCGTCGTGAAGCCGCCGCCCTCGATCAAGGACCGCGCCTCTTCCAGCGAAGCCCGCATCGACCCCGGCGTATAGAGGTGCCACGCATGCGAGGACGCCGCCTCACCGTAGCCCTCCACGCCCTCGTGCTCCAGCGTGATGATCAGATTGTGCTGCAGCGTCGTCGTCCCCAGTGAGATCGTAAAGGGATGCCGCAGCGGCAGGTGGATATCGCGAATACTGAGTTTCATCTTATATCAAAGCTTTATCAATGCCTGCCTCCGCGGTCCCGGGGCCAGCCAGTACCGGATGTCCTGGGGTTTCCTCATCACTTGATCCGTTCCAGCCGCATGTTCGCCAGCTCCACCGCCGTCACCCGGCCCTCTTCATCCGTTAGGAAGACCGCGTGCTCCTTCAGATACATCCCGGGCGGGAAGGAAAACACATGCGGGTTCACCGCAGTCAGGCGGTAGTCCACCATGTTCTCCGTCGTCGCGTAGAGCCGCCCGTGCTTCTCGTGCACCACGAAGGGGATCAGCCCCGGCCCGTAGCTGCCCATCAGCTTCGACCACTCCTTCGGCAGCGCCGGCCGCTTCGCTGGCACCCGCGTGAAGCGCTGCGGCCCCGCGACCAACACCGCCCCGCCGTCCTCGATCATCACCGGCAGGTTGTCATGGATCCGGCTGTTCAGGATGGCCTTGCCCTTGCCGCTTGAGGTCAGCTTGCAAGGCTGGCTCGCCAGATTCCCGGCCAAGCCGTCCCCATCCGCCTTCAATTCCAGCCAGAAGCTCTGTGATTCCCACACGCCTGCCAGCGCCGTGACCTTCTCGCTCTCCTCATCCAGGCTATCCCCCGCCCAAGCGCCCTTGGCATCCAGCATCCGTATCAGCGCCTCATTCGCCAGATACTGCGAACGGCCGTTCACGATGTCGTCGTTGATCAGCACCACCACCCCGATCTTCTGCTCCGGCAGATAGGTCAGCTGCGTGCTGTGCCCGTAAACCGCGCCACCGTGGCCCACCGTCTTGTGGCCATTCCATCCCCCGACCGCGAAGCCGATGCCGAAGCTCCCATTCGGATCCATCTGCGGCTTCCACATCGCCTCCAGCGTCTCCTTCTTCAAAACCCTGCCGCCCGGTGAATCCCCGCCCGCCGCCAGCATCGCGATGAAGCGCCCGAGATCGCCCGCCGTCGTGTAGAGATTGCCCGCCGGGATCGTCCCCAGGTCGAAGAGTGGAGTACTGCGTCTATCGTAGCCGCCCTTCCCATCCGCCACCCGGATGTGGGAAGCGATCACCTCCGGCACCTCCTTCTTCAACCACCCAGAACGCGCCATCCCCAGCGGCTTCAAAATGCCCTCCGCCTGCAGCTCCGAATAAGACTTCCCCGCCGCCTCCGCCGCGAACTGCCCCGCCAGGCTCGGCGCGATGTTCGAGTAGCGGTTCTCGCTGTCAGGCGGCGAGACCAGCGCCGATCCCTTCAGGCTCGCCACCGTCGCCGCCAGCGTCGGCTCCGTGTCGTCGAAGTAGCCGCCCGTGCTCGCCTCGCGCTGCATGCCGGAGCGATGGCAGAGCAAGTGCCGCAGCGTCACCTTCTGCTCATCGAAGGGATTCACCGGCAGGCGCTCCGCCGGCAGCGGCGCATCCAGGTCCAGCTTGCCCTGCTCCACCAGCCGCATCACCGCCACCGCATTGAAGACCTTCGAGATCGAGCCCGCGCGGAAAACGCTGTCCGCCTTCGCCTCGCCGAAACCCTTCTCATACACGATCTGCGTCCCATCCACCCAGGCCACCGCCACCCCGCCAAGGTCCCACTCCTTCATGTCGGATTTCACCGCCGCCTCGAAGGAAGAGATGGCGCTGCTGTAATCGGTCGCAAGGAGAGGGGAGGTGGACATGGCGATCAAGAGGGTGAGGAGGGATCTCATAAAAACGGGGTAGGGGAGTAGAGGGGTTCTCAGAAGCCTCGAAGGGGCGGCAGGGAGATAGCCCCGGGTACAACCCGGGGTTCGACGGTCGAAACAGATAGGCCCCCTGAAGGGGGGCAAGGAGGTTGGATTCATCGGAGCGTCCCGATGGAATATGCCTCCCGGCTCCCTTTCAGGGAGCGTCGACGCACGACCTAACCCAGGGCTGCGCTGCGCTTGCCCTGGGCTATCTCCCGGTCGCCCCTTCGGGGCTGAAGCCACCCCCCAATCCCCACCCCACGCACCCATCCCCATATCACTCAATCCCATCATAAAATCCCTCCCAGCGCACTCACCAAATCATCGATCATCTCCACTTCATGCCCCGAGCACACCGCGAAGCGCAGTATCCCCTCGGCCCCGCTTCCCACATACGAAGTCATCGGCACCAGGAACCCCGCCGCGCGCAGCTCGAAGTGCAGCCGCGCCATGTTCTCCGCCCTGCCGATCGCCACCCCGACATGCGCGGACGGCACCTCGTGCACCTCCAGCCCCAGCTCCTTCAGCCCGCGGCGCAGATGCAGCGTATTCCGCCGCAGCCTCTCCAAAAACGAAGGGTCGCCCGCCACCAGCTCCAGCGACTTCGCCGTCGCCGCCGCCACCGGGGAGGGCGGCGCACTCGCACCGTCATAGTAGTTCGAGGACTTTCTCACCCGCTCCATGAACTCCGCGGACCCCGTGATGATCCCGCCGAATCCACCCATCGCCTTGCCCAGCGTCCCCCCTCGCAAAATCGTCACACTCCTCCGCCCCTCCCCGCCATTCGCCAAATCCTCGATCCCCAAATGCTCCAAACTCCCGCGCCCGCGATCCCCCAGCACCCCCAGCCCGTGCGCATCATCCACCATCAGCACCGCCGGCGCGAACTCCTCTAACAACTCCACGTATTCATCCAAGGGCGGCAGATGCCCCGTCGCCGGCACCACCCCGTCGCTCATCACCAGCGGCACCCCGCCCGCTGGCAAGTGCGCTTGAATCTTCGCCCGCAGATCCTCCGCATCCCGCGCGCGGAAACGATGGATCGGCACCCCGCGGATCTTCGCCGCCTCCGCCACGCAGAAGTGCGCCGCCTCATCGATGAACACCGCCGCCGCCTCCGCCACCGCCTGCACCAGGATGTGGTTCGCCGCATACCCCGAGCTGAAATAGAAGCCCGCCTCCTGCCCCGCATGCTCCGCCGCCCGCCGCTCCACTTCTAACAGCGGCACGCTGTTCCCGAAGCCCGCCCGGCTCGTCGCTGTATGAAAGCCATACTTCCGAAACCCCTTGCACCCCGCCGCGATCACCTCCGGATGCCCGTGCAGCCCGTAATAACTCGTCCCCGCGAAGTAGCGGTAGACCCGCCCGTCGATCCTCACCTCCGGCCCGGGCGCGGATTCCATCAGGGGGGAGGGGAGACACTCATGTTAGAGGAGAGGCAAAACCACGGAACACACGGAACACACGGAACACACGGAATACATGGAATACATGGAATACATGGAATACATGGAATACATGGAATACATGGAATACATGGAATACATGGAATACATGGAAATTGAAAAACGAGTGGATCCTCTGAACCCCGATGAAGTGCCTTCCGTCATATTCATACTTCCGTGTATTCCGTGTATTCCGTGGATTCCGTGGTTAGATTCTTCTCAGCTCAAGACCGCCTTCACCACGTGCCCGTGGACATCCGTCAACCGGTAGTGCCGCCCCTGGAACTTATACGTCAGTTTCTCGTGATCGATCCCTAACAGGTGCAAGAGCGTCGCCTGGAAATCGTGCACATGCACCCCGTCCTTCGCCACGTTGAAGCCCAGCTCATCCGTCTCGCCATGCGTGTAGCCGGCCTTCACCCCGCCACCCGCCATCCACACGGTGAAGGCGTACGGATGATGGTCCCGCCCCCAGTTCGGGCGGTCGTTCAAGTCCCCCTGGATGAAGGGCGTCCGCCCGAACTCCCCGCCCCAGATCACCAGCGTGTCGTCCAGCAGCCCGCGCATCTTCAGATCCTTCACCAGCGCCGCGCTCGGTTGGTCGGTGTCCTTGCACTGCGAGTAGAGCTCCGTCGTCAGGCTCTTGTGCTGGTCCCAGCCCGCGTGCATCAGTTGCACGAAGCGGGTCCCGCGCTCGATCAGCCGCCGCGCCAGCAGGCAATTCCGCGCATAGGTCCCCGGCTTGTGGACGTCCGGACCATACATATCGAGCACCTCCTTCGGCTCGCCCGAAATGTCCGCCAGCTCCGGCACGCTGGTCTGCATCCGGTAGGCCATCTCATACTGCGCGATCCGCGTCGCCACCTCCGGATCGCCCGATTCCTCCAGCTTCCGCTGGTTCAGCCGCGCGATCCCATCGAGCATGTTCCGCCGCAGCGCCGGACTCACTCCCGCCGGGTTGGTTAGATAGAGCACCGGATCCGTCCCCGGATGCAGCTTCACCCCCTGATGCCGCGATGGCAGGAAGCCCGAGCCCCAGTAGAAGTCGTAGAAGATCTGCCCGCAGGTCGTCGCCGGATTGACGGAAGTCATCGCCACGAAGGTCGGCAGGTTCTGGTTCAGGCTGCCCAGCCCGTAGGACAGCCAGGCCCCGATCGATGGCCGCCCCGGAAGCTGGTTGCCGCTGAGGAAGAAGTTGATCGCCGGCGCATGGTTCACCTGCTCCGTGAACATGCTTTTCACGAAGCACAGCTCGTCCGCGATCCCCGCCGTGTAGGGCATCAGCTCGCTCACCGTCGCCCCGCTCCGGCCGCGGGCGTGGAAGGGCTCCAGCGGTGCCAGCAGCTTCTTGCCGCTCGCATTCCCGGTCATCGTGCTGAAGCGCTTCCCCGCCAGCAGCGAATCCGGCACCGCCTGCCCGTGGCGCTTCGCCAGCTCCGGCTTGTGGTCGAAGAGTTCCACATGGCTCGGCGCACCGTTCTGGAAAAGATAGATCACCCGCTTTGCCTTCGGCGCGATCTGCGTGAGCTGCGCCGGCACCTCCTCCCCGAACAGCTCCTCGCCGAGCAGAGTCGCCAGCGCCGCCATCCCGATCCCCGTCGCGCTCTTCCCGAAGAAGTAGCGGCGGTTGATGAGGAGTTGCCGTTCGGTGATCGGGTCCATGGTTCAGTTCAAGATGGGAAGCTCGGTGCTAGGTCCGCGTCCAAGGGTACGTAGTCCCGCCTTTAGGCGGACGAATGGTCCCCGACGGCGGACCACATCGCGGCCATGAGCGGGAAACGCCGTTGCGATGCTGCCGACTTCGAAGGGTTGAAGGCAGGGACCGCTCTGCCAGGGTGTTCGGGAGAGGCCTCTCCCGGGGGGCTTGGGGCGATGCCTGCCGCGCGAGTGCTACGTCCGCCTAAAGGCGGGACTACGTACCCTTGAAAACCGGCTGCCAATGTCCGTTCACCTCTCATCACTCCTTCGTCATCGCCTCGTCCGTGTTCAGAATCGAAAGACACACCGATGCCAGCGCCGCCATCTCCACCGGCTCCGCCTCCACATCCACCACCGCATCCCCCTCCGCCAAAAACGCCTTCGCGCTCTCCCCATCAAATCCCGCCAACGCCGCCCGATACGACTCTAACAAAATCACCGCCTCTTCCTCCGTCGCCTCACGCCCCGTCACGATCCGGAACGCCCTCTCCAACACCTTCTCCCGATCCTCCCTCAAAGCCCGCACCGCCAACAACCTCGCCGCCTCCACATACGTCGTGTCGTTCAACATCGACAGCGCATGCAACGGCGTGTTCGTCCTTGAAGGATTCACCGTGCACACCTCCCTCTTCGCATTGTCAAAAAACATCGGCGGCGTGCTGATCCGCCGCCAGAACGTATACAAACTCCGGCGGTGCAAACCCTCCCCCTTATCCCGCACATAGGCCACCTTCCCGAAGGTCGCATCCGGCCACAGGTTCGCAGGCGCATACGGCCTCACCGGCGCGCCGCCGATCCGGGGAACCATCGCCCCGCCCGTCGCCAGCGCCTGGTCGCGGATCATCCATGCCGGCAGGCGGAAGCGCGGGCCGCGCGCCAGCAGGCGGTTCGCCGGATCCCGCTCCAGCATCTCCGGCGTCACCCGCGACGACTGCCGGTAAGTCCGGCTGGTCACGATCGCCCGCACCAGACGCTTATAGTCCCAGCCGCTGTCCATGAAGCCCGCCGCCAGCGAGTCTAGCAGCTCCGGATGCACCGGCACCTCGCTCTGCACGCCGAAGTCCTCCGGCGTCTTGATCAGGCCGATCCCGAAGAACTCCTGCCAGGCCCGGTTCACCGTCACCCGCGCCGTCAGCGGATGCTCGCGCGAGACCAGCCACCTCGCCAGATCGAGGCGGTTCGCCGGACCCTCGCCCTTCGGCAAGGGCGGCAGGATCGCAGGCGTCGCCGCCTCCACCTCCTCCAGCGGCTTGTCGTAGGAACCCACCGACAGCACATGCGTCGCCCGGCGCTGCTTGCGGTCCGCCATCACCATCACCTTCGGCATGCCCTCGCGCAGCTTCTTCAATTGCGCATCGAGCCCGCCCTTCGCCGCGGCCAGCGTGCCATGCTCCGCATCACTCTTCAGATACGCCTCGCGCACCGCCTTCGCCTGCTCCGGACTGCGCTCCTCGGCCCGCACCCGCAGCGCCTCCGCCAGCGACGGAGCCTGATCGGACAGCGCGGGCGATGCTTCCCCGGTCATCGCCAGACGGAAGCGGCCGAGGTTGTGATTCGGATGCGGCGAGTCATGGCGCAGCGTGATCTCGATCACCGCGCGCGGCCGCACCTCGATGCCCTCCGCGAGGTGGAAGATCGCCGCGTGATCGCGCTCGATCGGCTTGCCTTCCCACACCGCCCAGCCGCTCTGCGGATCCTCGTCGATCGCCCCACCGACGACAAAGCGCGCGCCCTGCTCGAAGCTGGCCTCCGCCCGCCCGAAGCGCAGCGGCTCCCGCTTCCCGCCCGGCAGCACCAGCGCCGCCTCGAAGCCTGTTAGAACGAAGTTCCCGCTATCCGACCGCGCGATCCCGCCCAGCGTCATGCTCGGGTGCCGCATCGCCTCCAGGCGCAGCGCCGTCATCCTCCCGCGCGGCGCGGGCGTACGCACCACGTAGGTCACGTTCGCCGGATTCACGCCGGAGGTCAGCAGCGAGCGATCCTCCAAAATCTTCGACTCCGCGCCGGTGATCATCTCCAGGTCCAGCACCTGCCAGGCATCCGCCGCCTCGCCCGCCAGCCGCGTCTTCTCCCACGCCGCTTGCTGCGGCTCTAACAACTTCGTGCGCTCCGCCAGCTTCTGCTCCGCCTCGCCCAGCGCCTTCGCCAGCCGTTCGCGCTCCACGCGCTGGGCCTCATCCGGCACCGCCAGCGCGGGCGCGGTCTGCGGATCGCCGCCGCTGCCATCCACCGGCGTCTGGTTGAAGAAGGCCATCAGGCTGTAGTAGTCGCGCTGCTTCAGCGGATCGTATTTGTGATCGTGGCAGCGGCAGCAATTCATCGTCAGCGCCATCCACACCGTCCCGGTGGTCTCCGCCATATCCATGGCGTAGTTCACGCGGTTCTCCTCCGGGATGCTGCCGCCCTCGCCGTTGATCGGGTGATTGCGCAGGAAGCCGGTCGCCAGGATCTGCTCCTCGGTCGCATCCGGCAGCAGGTCGCCGGCGAGTTGCCAGACCGTGAATTGATCGTAGGGCAGGTTGCGGTTGAAGGCCGACACCACCCAGTCCCGCCACGGCCACATCGTCCGGTCGGCATCGCCCTGGTAGCCGTTCGAGTCCGCATAGCGCGCCGCGTCCAGCCAGGGCCAGGCCATCCGCTCGCCATAGGCCGGGTCCGCCAGGAAGCGGTCCACCAGCTTCTCCCAGGCATCCGGCGCCGCATCCGCCACGAACGAGGAAACTTCCTCCGGCGATGGCGGCAGCCCGCGCAGGTCGAAGGAAAGCCGCCGCACCAGCGTCTCCTTCGGTGCCTCCGCCGCGAAATCCAGCCCTTCCTTCGCCAGCCGCTTCCCGACCGCCGCGTCCACCGAGCCGCTCTGCGGCGGCACCTTCACCAGCGCCCAATGCGGCTGATACGGCGCGCCGCCCTCGATCCAGCGCTTCAGCAGCGCCTTCTCCTCCGCCGAAAGCTTCAGGTGTGAATCCGCCGGCGGCATCACCTCGTCCGGATCGGTGGAAGTGATCCTCTGCCAGACCAGCGACTCCTCCGGCTTGCCCGGCACGATCGCCTTGTCCGCATAGGCCGCCTCCGCCACGTCCAGCCGCAGCTCCGCCTCGCGCGCCTTGGCATCGAAGCCGTGGCAAGCGAAGCAGCGGTCCGAGAGGATCGGGCGGATCTCCCGGTTGAAGTCGGGCACTTCCGCCGCATGCCCCGCCATCACCATGACAAGCACGGCCAGCCCGCAGATCTGGAGCCTAGGGTTCAATGCGTAAGGAATTACGGCAGATTCAGTGGATTCTTCCCAATTTGAAACGATGGGTCAATCTTCGGGGTGGCCCGCTCACGCTACGTGTGCCTTCCGCGGCCCCGCCGCCGTGGACTGCGCGCAGCCTGCTGCCGCTGTCCCGATGCAGCCTGCTGCAAGGGGCGCTGCAAAGGCGAAGCACAGGGTGTGGCGCGCCGCGGACGGAGCGTGGAATACGGAACTCTCCCGTGCTTCACGGCAGCAGGCTGCCTGCCCACAGCGGCAGCGGGCTGCGCGCAGTCCACGGTCGCTGCGCGACAAATGCGCCGCAGTTACTTCCACAGTTCCGCTGCCACTGCTGGCGATGGTCCGGTGCCTTCCCCGGTTCTTGGCGTAGCCTCTCGTAGTCATTGCCAGCCTCCTCCTCCGGCACGGGACAGGAGCTCGCTCCGTCCGGTGCAAAAGGTATGGTTCTCTTTTTCCCCCTTCTTCCCTTCTTACCCTTCTTCTATTTGTGCCCTGAGTGTGCCCCGAGTGTGCCCTGAGTGTGTCTTTTTCGGAGAGGCCGTTTTCGTAACCCGGTGTGGGACAAGGAGCCAGGGTGTGTCCTGAGTGTGCCCTTTTTGGGCCATCTAACAGAACTTCCCGGGAAACATCCGATTTTCAGCCGCGTGCTTGCCAAAGCACTGTTCATGTGTACACTGAAAACAACCCGCCTGTCGAGTCTGAAGCGGGAATCTTGCGCCATCTGAAACCCTCCTGCCCCTGCCGACGGATTTCCTTTTGAATAAGATGCGTTCCGCCCGCGTCGCAGTGAAGGAGGGCTTCCGTCCCTGCCCGCGAAATGCTATCTTGCTACCCATCATGAAAGCCGTGCTGCTCTCTTCGCTGCTCCTTTCCTTCGTCTTGCCGGTGTCCGCCGAGATCCGGCGGCCGGAGCGCAAGACCTTGATCGACCGGGATCCGGACGTGATCCACCTGGCCGAGCATGTCAAAAACCCGATCGAACTGCGCGTGATCAAGGCGGCCAACGTGTTTTCCGACAAGAACGGCCAGATCAAGCTCGGGGTGCTGGAAGCGGACCAGACCGTGGTGCTGGATGCCATGACCGCGAAGGCCTACAAGGTCCGCGGCAAGGGCGGGAAGAACGGCGTCGTCGGCTGGGTCGGCCCGCAGGCGTTCGCTTCGAAGGATCCGGAATTCGTGGAAAATCTCAAGAAGCTCCACAAGCGCCAGCTCGAGGTCCAGCAGCTCATCGACGAGAAGCAGGTCGCGATCGGGATGACCGCCGAGGAGGTCGACAAGTCCCGCGGCACGCCGACCAAGCGCCAGACCAAGAAGACCGGCAAGGGCGAGACCGGGCGCTGGGAGTATGTGGAATACGAGCAGGTCTCCCACTTCCAGTACGTCCGCGATCCGGTCTCCGGGCAGGTATTCCGCACGCTTTCCCACACCACCCAGGAGGAGAAGAACAAGACCGTGGTCGAGTTCGAGAACGGCGTGGTGGCTTCCTTGGAAGAGAGCGAGCAGCGCTCCGGAAGCCCGGTGAAGATCATCGTCCCGCCGCTGGTGTTTGCCTGGTGAGGAAAGGTGGTTTTGAAGGTGGTCCGCACAGTCCTCTGTGCGGCCGAAGCCACCCTTGTAGCGCGCCTCATCCTGGGGCCCTCGGGTGGATGCCGCCGTCAGAACTGCTTCGACCGCACAGGGGACTGTGCGGACCACCTTTTAAAGGCGGCTGCGGGCCGGGAGCGGGCTGCCGGGGACCATTCGGCCGCACAGAGGACTGTGCGGACCACCTTTTCGGCGCTTGGCGAGGATTTCGGGTTGAATGATTGCCCGGAAGTGATGCCTTTGTGTCAAGGATCGCCGTCCGTGCGGGCCTCATCCGGATCTCACTATGAAAAAACCAGCTATCGCAAAACCGGCCGCCGGCTTCACCCTCGTCGAGCTATTGGTGGTGATCGTCATCATGCTCGTTCTCGTCGGCCTCGGTGCCGCGGTCTTCGGCCAGGTGCGGACGAAGGCACAGCTCACCTCGAGCGTCAGCAATGTCCGCGACCTGGGCATCCGCGTGGAGAGCTACAGCCAGGACAACGCCGGCTTGCTGCCGGTTTACAAGGACTCCTCCCAGGATCTCTACTGGTGGGGCACGCTGGTGAAGGACCACAAGAACGAGTCCGAGCTGGGCATCTTCAAGAGCCCCGGGGACAAGCTGTTCGACGTGAACAAGGTCGAGACCACGGTCTCCTACGGCTGGAACGGCCATGTCTGCGGGATGTCCGAAGATGGCAGCGGCGGCGAAGGCCCGAAGCGCAAGATCGCTTTCAAGAATCCGTCCCAGATCCTGGTGCTCACCGAGAGCCCGAAGAAGGGTGGCCAGGGCCTCTTCGATAAAAGCCACACGCCTGATCCCGACCGCTACAAGGGCAAGGCCGCCGCGCTGATGCTCGACGGCTCGGCCAAGGCGCTGGTGATCGAGTCCGAGTTCAAGGCCGACTCGGCGTGGTTCATGACCGAGAAGGAGCGGGACGCCCGCGGGTTGAACTGAGGGAGGCGGGATTTTTTTCCGAGGCGCGCGTTCCGAGAGGGGCGCGCGCTTTTTTTTGCGGGGGGGGCCTGCCGCGGCGCAGCCGCCGTGGACTGCGCGCAGCCTGCTGCGAGGGGCGCTGCAAAGGCGAAGCACAGGGAAATGTCGAACCGCGGACGGAGCTGGATTCGGAACATCCCGGTGCTTCACGGCAGCAGGCTGCCTGCCGACAGCGGCAGCGGGCTGCGCGCAGTCCACGGTCGCTGCGCGACTTTCGGTCCGGGACTTGCCGGTGAGAATCACGCTGCCGCCTCACCACGTGCTTCGGCGATCTCGCGGATGCGCTCTTGCACTTCCTCCGGGCCGGCGGCGGTGGGGACGATGTGGACGAAGGGCTCGCCCTGCAGGGAGAGGAAGATCTCGCGGCACTTGGCGAGGGCATCGCGCTTCTCGAATTCATTCGCGGTATCGCCGCGGGCACCGATGCGGGAGAGGGCGGTGTCCACGTCCAGATCGAGGATGATCAGGAGGTCGGGCTGCGGGGCGAAGGCCTCGTTCCGCGCGCGGATCTCCGCGGGGTCGAAGCCGCGGGAGCCTTGGTAGGCCATGGTCGAGAAGTAGTAGCGGTCGAGGATGACGACCTTCCCGGCGGCGAGGGCGGGGGCGATGAGCTGCTCCACATGCTCGCGGCGGTCCTTCAGGAAGAGTTCCAATTCATCGGCAGGGGAGAGGCGGCCGGTGGCGGCGGTGGCTCGGATCTGGCGGCCCCAGGGACCGTCGGTCGGCTCGCGGCCCTCGACGACCTCGCGGCCCTGCTCGCGGAACCAGGCGGCCAGCAAACGGGACTGGGTGGACTTGCCGGTGCCGTCGATGCCTTCGAGGACGATAAAGAGGCCTGCTTGCTTCATCAGGAGGGTGCCGGACGCTGGCGGACGGGAGCGGGGAGGGCAAGGTTAAGGTGATTTCCACCACCTCCGCCGAACGCGAATCGGTCCGGAGCATTGCAGGAACACGCTCCCAAGCCGGCCGTATCCCGCGATGATCGTGCCAGCAAAGGATCGACCGGAAAGGTATGCCGATTCCCAACCCGAAATTCTCCAGGCCCAACTCAAGATCCTTCTAACATGAACCATTTGATACTGAGTCCCGCCAGTTGGATCCTTGACTTCCGAATATCGATTCGCTAGACGTCCTTCAGCTTGAAATATCACCTCCTCCCCCTCCTATCCGGGAGTCTTGGCTTGTTGGTTGCCGGTTGCGCGGGAACCACTTTCCACCGGGTAGCAAATGACAACAGCGACAAGGGTATCCGCTATCTGGAATACTCCACCTATCTGCTCGTGACCACCGACAACAACGGCGGCATCAGCAGCGAGATGATTAACATTCCCGACAAGACCCGGATGATGAGCGCCCGTCCCTGGGCGTTCATGTCGTCAAACGACACCACCCTGAGCTTCAAGGAGGGTGTCCTGGCCACCTCCGTTTCCTCGATGGATACGACCAAGGTGGCGATCGCGGTTGCCGACCTGGTCAAGGAGGTAGGGGCCAAGATGATCGGGGCCAACGACCCCGGGGAGGCCGCTCTTCCCAAGGGAACCGTTCCGGCACCGCGGCTTTTCAAGCTGATGAACGTGAAAGGGGCGCCCCGTTTTGTCGAGGCACCCGTGGATCCGATGATTGTGAATTTCGCTCCTCCCGAACCCTCGCCCGCCGCCGAATGAAGCCCCTCTTCCAGCATGCCGCCATCATCGGCCTCACCTTGGTTTTCAGTTCGTGCATTTCGGTGGTCACGGTAAAAAAGACCTCCCAATACCCCAACGCCAAGGGCCGCCGTGTCTACATACCTGATACCTATCTGATCGGAAAACCCGCGAAGGACGGGACGATCGTCTTCACGCGATTCCACCATCGGGACGAGACCAAGGAATACGCGGTCGATGCATTCACTCTTTTCGGCAAGCAGACGCTCAACATCGATTATGAGGCGGACATCCCCGGCGTCGCCTCGAAGATGGACATCAAGCAGTCCACCGATGACGTTGCGGTCAAGGGCGTGGCGGCGGTGAACGAGGCCATCAAGGCGCAGTTGGATAGCAGCTCCACCGAATCGAAGGCAATCGCCACGAAGATCGAGACCGCCCAAGATACGGTAGCGCAGAAGACGCTGGCGTGGGAGAAGGCGAAGATCGAGCTTGCTGCAGCCCCCGCGGACAAGAAGGCCGAGAAACAGCTGGCGGTGGATTTGGCACTCAAGGAGCTGGAAGCGGCCAACGCGAAGCTCCGGCGTGCCGTCCTCGGCGCGAACGACCCGAGTTCGGGAGGCCATGTGGCGATGACCCCGATCGTCTACAAGGTGGTCATGGACGGCAAGGGTCCCGGCCGCTTGGTGAATGTCCCTTATCTCGAATTCGCCGCCATGCTCGGGGCGAAGGCTGGCATGGGTGAGTACAGCAACCCGGCCCCGCAGGTGAAGGTGGCCAGCTCGAAGAAGATCGAGGCCGCGCCGAAGGATCCGCCGGCACCCTTCCTGGCCATCTCCAGCGATCTGGTGGAAAGGAAGGACAATCAACTCAGCCAGGCCCCGATCAAGTTCACATCCGATACCGAGCTCTCTTCGGTAACAATCGCATCGCTGACATTCCGGGCACCTGGAGCCGCGGATAGCAGTGCATCGGAGCATCTGCCGTCCGTGTACCTCACGGATAGGAAAACCGGCATGATCCGTTTTCAACCCGACACTCCGGCGGGTGACTATCTTCTGGAACTGGGTATCACCCCCGTGGACGGCGCCTCTGCTCCCACCACAAGCTTCGCGTTCCGGGTGCAGTGACTTCTCCGGCTTATGCCAACGCCCGCTGCCATCACCTGCCGTGCCAGCCACTTGGGTTCGGTCAAAAAGCTGGACCCGGCGATCCTTGCACTCCTGCGCGAGAAGATTCCCGGCCACTTCGGCGAGGGCTCGGGAAATGACATCGACTTGGTCCTGGAGAATGCGGTGCTCGATCCGTTCCGATTCCGCGCGGGACCGCTGGTGTCCTCGCTCGAGCTCCATCTCGCACTGGAGGGTCTGGTCGGGTCCGGCGCTGGCGCGGCGCGGAAGGTCGGTCTGATCTTCGCGGGGGGATACGCCTTCAAGCCGGGGATTTTCGGCCTGATGTTCGACCGGGGCTTCAGGACCAACGACGATGAGAACCCGAGGTTTACCACTCCGGCGCGCCAGGGATGCGCCGTGTTCCTCGATCCGATCGGCAGACTGCGGGCACCGGGCATCCCGGACCGCAATACCTCGCAGGATTTCCAGAAAGAAGTTCTTTTCACCGCCACTCACGAGCTGGGGCATGTCTTCAATCTCGGCCATCAGGAGAACCTGAACAATTTCATGAGATCGAGCCTGCCGGGTAGCGTGTTCCCGGCGGCTGCTTTCAAGTTTCTGGAAGGGCAGAAGCGGATCCTTTCCCGCTGCTCAAGGGACGTGCATGTAGAACCCGGCGGCTCCAAATGGGGGGATCTGGGTCCGGATATCGACATCAGGGACGGTGGCGTCTACGACCGTCCTCCCGGGAACCTCCCCGTGGATCCGAAGAGCCCGCTCCGGCTGCAGATCGGCCTGGCGATGACCGCCTTCCACTACTACCAACCGATGGAGCTGGATGTGAAACTCGGACTAGCCCGCGGGACGAAGGCGAGCGTGACCGTGCCGGACCGCGTGGACTGCGGATATCCCGACTTCACCTTGTGGATCGAGGACTCCGATGGAGAAATCCGGCGCTACCGTCCGCTGAACCACTACTGCTCCCTGCCGGGGGATCTCGAGATCAAGCCTGGGAAGCCTTTCCGCCGGGACATCAGCATCTTCGGCCAAGCGGGAGGCTATACGTTCCGCAAAACGGGTCCCCATCGGATTTGGGCGGAATTTCAGATTCCCGGGGGGCGGTGCATCCGCTCGAACGTGCTGGATTTCGAACTCCTGGGTCCGGGCCGGAAGATGCAATCGCGGGCGGATCACCGGAAGCTCGTGCAGATCGCCGGTCCCGCGCTTTTTTACCGGTCCCTCCATCTTGGCAGCAGGTCCGGGCGCGCCCTGAAGCAGCTCGCTGACAGCAAGGGGAAGGACTTCATCGCCGACCGCGCTGCGGCCTGCTACTCGCTAGGGCGCATCTTGGCGAAGCGGGCGCTCGCCGAGAAGGGCAAGGCCGATGCTCGAACCGCCATCCGGCATCTGTCGGTAGCTGCGGGGTATGAGGACATCGGCATCAATCGGCGGCATATTGCGCTCGAGCTGACGAGGCAGCTGAAGCGGTTGCTGTAACGCTTTCAGGGAACGCGCCCGGCGTGTGCGGACCACCTTTCAAGACCCCTTCACCCGCGCCAGGAAACGCAGGACGGTGCGGCCGGTTTGCTCGAGGGCGGCGGGGTCGATCACTTCCAGGGTATCGCCCGCCTGGTGCCAGTAGGGCATTTGCGTGAAGTCGCCGATCAGGTGGAGGGTGGGCAGCTTGGTGCCCTGCAGGGGGATGTGGTCGTCCAGGATCTGGCCGGGGTAGGATGTGAGATCGAAGCCGGAGTCCTTCGCTGCCGACTTCACCGCATCGCTGAAATGGGCGGGAGCGTCGGGGTTGGATTGGATCGGATACTTCTTGTCGCCCACCAGATCGAGGACGATGCCGATGGCGGGCCAGGTGCTGCGCTTGGAAAGTTCGAGGGCGTAGTACTTGCTGCCGTAGAGGCCATCGGCGTGGGTCAGGCTGCCGAGCAGGGCTTCCTCGCCATCGAAGAGCACCAGCTCGACCTGACCCGCGGCCTGCGGGTCGGTGGCGAGCACGCGCGCCAGCTCGACGATGACGCCGGTGGAGGAGCCGCCGTCATTGGCCCCGATGAAATGGAAGGCCGGGAGGTCCTTGCTATCGATGTGGCCGCCGATGACGACCGGCAGCGACTTGGTCCAGTCCGCGGTGCCATGGCGGGCGAGGAGGTTGCAGAAATTCACCGGGCCGCGCGGGGTCACGCGGGTGAAGGTCTGGCGGGCGGTCGTCCAGCCGGACTTGGCGAACTCCGCTTCGAGGTAGGCCATGACCTTGCCGTAGTTCTCGCTGGCCGGCGGGCGGGGGCCGAAGGCGGTGATCGCCTTGACCTGCGCGTAAGCATGGTCACCGGAGAACTTCTCCGCCAGATCGGGCAGGGCGGTGAAGGTCAAGCGTGCGCCGGTTCCGATGGGTTCGGGCGGCTTCGGCTTCAGGAAGAACCATGCTGCCACGGTCAGGACCAGCAGCAGCAGGACGATGGGTGCGCGCTTCACGGCCCTTGGGATGTTCCGGAAGCTACCGGCTGTCGAGCGGAATGGCGCGTGGCTGCGGCATCCTGCGGTAGCTTCGCGGGGGGGGGAACTCCCTCAATCTGATCGATGCCCCCGTTTGCGGCGCAGCCGCTTTGGAGTGTGGCGAGCATCGCCGCTTTTGGGCGATGCCAGCCGGAGATCGCCATGTCGAATTCGCTTCTTTGTCGACCCTCACCTGCCGGTCAAAAGCGTCAGTTGCTCCGACCTCACACGCGCACTCACCCTCGAATCGCCTTGTTCTGGAATCTTGGGGTAGGGGAGCATTGGATAGGTGGATTAGATGCGGCGCTCTGAGGGGATGACGCGCAGGAAAGCGGCGATGCTCGCCGCACTCCAAAGCGGCTGCGCCGCCATCCGGGGGGACGTATCGCGAGTTGTCCGCGAAGCCCAAGGGGGAAGCTCGGGGTCTTTCCTCACATGTCCGCCACGCCGAGCAGATCGAGGATCCGCTGCAGGTCGTCATCGCCGTAATACTCGAGCTCGATGCGGCCCTTCTTCGATCCGGGGTGGATCATGACGTGGGTGGCGAAGCGGTCGCGGAGCTTGTTCTGCAGGGCGCGCAGGTGCGCATCCGGAGCGGCAGGGCTGGAGGCGGCACCGGCGGCCAGGGACTTGGCACTGTCGTTGGTGACGCTCGATGGGTCGAAGGACTGGGCGAGCTTTTCCGCGGCGCGGACATTGAGCTTCTTCTTGAGGATCTGGTCGGAGGCCAGGAGCTGGGCGTCCTTGTCCTTGATCGAGAGGATCGCCTTGCCGTGGCCGACGGTGAGGTGGCCGCGGGCGACGAGGATCTGGACGTCGGCATGCAGGTCGAGCAGGCGCATCGCATTCGCCACGCTGGCGCGGGACTTGCCGACGCGGGTGGCGATCTCTTCCTGCTTCATGGAGAATTCCTTGGCCAGGCGGACGTAGCCGGTGGCTTCTTCGATCGCATTGAGATCCTCGCGCTGGAGGTTCTCGATCAGGGCCATCTCCAGCACGTCGCGGTCGGAGGCCTCGCGCTCGATCACCGGCACCGTGGCCAGGCCGAGTTTCTTGGATGCGCGCCACCGCCGTTCACCGGCGATGAGCTCGTACTTGTCATCCACCTTCCGGACGATCAGCGGCTGGATGATGCCGTGCTGGCGGATCGACTCCATCAGCTCGTCGAGGGGGGTCTCGATGAAGTGCGTGCGCGGCTGCAGAGGGCTCGGGACGACTTGATCGATAGGCACCTCGCGGGCGCGGCCGTGGCCATCCACGGAGGCCGCAGCGTCCTGCGAAGGGTTGCCAGTTTGTTTGCGGATCAGGGCTCCGAGCCCTTTTCCTAGTGCCGGTTTGGACATGGGGCGCGGAGGTTGGCAAAGGGCACCTGCGATGCAAAGCTCATTCACCCTTCTGCGGAGCTATTTTTAAAAAATGAGCTTAGGGATTGGCGGGGGTAAATTTCCGTGGACAATCTAGGGTTTTTGCTGCGGTGGGGCGACCGGATTCGGGGAAGTCGCACGGCGAAAGGCCCGGAGAAGATTCATCGCATGATCGAGGGCTCCAACTTACCTCATCTTTTGCACCAGCTTCCGCCAATTGCGGCAGGACCAATCCAGTGAAGGAGGAATCTGCGGGATCGGCGCGCCGGAGGAGCAATGCTTGGCTAGCTTTCTGGCGGCGTCGGCGGCCTCCCTATCATATTTCAGTCGAGGACCCTCCTGTGATTCATCCGTCGTGCCGGTATTCAGAAACTGGATCCAGTTCTCAAGCCGGTCTTCGGCAAAAATGAAGACGACTTGCTCGAATTGCGCCGCAGTGATTCCGGCCTCATAGGCTACTTTCCTGAACTCTTCTTTCAACTGGTCCGGATTGTCCATATCGTGATCCACGTCCGCCCAAACCATCAGGGTGGTGTTACCGCCCATCTCAAGACATAGACGCAGTTGATCCGGCATTGCTGCCATCAAGCTCGTCCGGCCGCCGCAGGCTTCCGTGCGGATCACACTATTCCCCTGCCAAGGGCGGATCCATGAGGGATCAAGCGCTTTGACGAGAGTGCGGATGAAGAGCGGATCAATGCTGCGTCCCTTCTTCCCTTCGTGAAGGCAAAGGATCTGAGTTCGGTTAGCCACGGACCCACCCCCTTGCTATGGCTTCTCCGGGGCTCAAACCTTCGGGGATGTTCAGCGGCCCGATGCGGGTCGGCGAAGTATGGTTATCCCGCCAAAGGTAGCGTCCGTGCTCCTCTCCCGCACTGGTCAGCACCTCCGGATGGTGGGAAATCAGAATGGCCTGGTGTTCGTCATCGAGAAGTTCCCTCATGGATAGGACCCATGGCTGCAGTTCGGGCAAGCCCACGTTGTTATCCGGTTCATCGACAAGCACGGTATGAGCTGCGCCGGTGGCGAGGGCGGAACGCACCATATAAAGACCAATCAGCGCTTTTTCGCCATCGGAGAGCTGGTTAAACAAGAACAGCCCGGAGTCCGGAGCATGGGCGCTCTCGAAGCGGAGTTGCAGAGCCTTGGCATTCAGTCCGACGTCCATCAGTCGAAACGACTTGAAGTCGGGCCATACGTCGCGGAGGGAATCCCTCAGCGAGTCTGTCCAATCCTGCTCCTGGGAAAGGGTACGGTACCAAGATGTTAGATTTCCGAGATCCACGGCCGGATGCGCGGATTCACCTTTGCTTTCCTTTTCCATTGCCCGGGGGGTCGGCCTCAAGATCAGGAGGCTCGAGAGAGCCTGCTGTAGGATCTGTATTTCACGTCGATCTCCAGCCGGTTGAATCGAAGCGAGGGCAGCTTGTCGCCAATCGAGCGGAAATCCCGATTGGGTTCCATCGCGTTTTTGAAAACGTATTCCGTCGAGATCCCTGTCGAACAACTCCTTTTTGTCACAAGTGGCACGTTCCCGGATTATCCGTGGTTTTTTTCCTCCGGGTGCGTGCTCGATGTGGAGTAGGTATTCAAACGAATGGCCGTTCGCCGTCACTCCGAGCTCGAATTCTTGAATGTAGCTGTCAAGCCAGTTGGTGAACTCCAGACAGGAGATATCCCGTTCGCCATCGCCGCCGAGATAGCCCTCTCCGGTGGCGAGGTTCCTAATCAGCTGGATGGCATCGAATACCGAACTCTTGCCTGCTCCGTTAGGGCCGCAGAGAACACCGAACGAATCGAAGCTGGCATCGAAGGCGACGAGGCAGCGGAAATTGTTGGCGTAGAGCCGCGTAATCATGCGGCTATCGTAGGTGTGCGGGCTCGAAGGTCAATGTTGCCATTCAGCGACCGGCCTTCTCGCGGATCAAGAGGACACGGTCTTGCTGCTTGCCTTCGAGTGCGGTGGCAACGGCTCCGGGGGTGCCGGCGGGGAGGCTGGCTTGTTCGCCGGTCTCGGGATCGAAGACGATGACCTCCACCTGTTCCGGCTTGAAGCTTACCTTGAAGGGGTCGTGGTTGATCGGCCCGGCTTTCACATCCGGCAGGTAGACCACCGCGAAGCTGCCGTCTTCCGCGACGGCGGCCATCGGCATTTGATCGGGCTTCCAGCCGCCTTCGGGTGCCTTCAGGAAGGTGTCGTCGCGGCGGAGCTTGGTCCAGTCGAGGCCTTCCATGAAGCGGCGCATGATGCCCATCTGCGCCGCACCGGGAAGGCTGAGCGCCTGCTGCCAGGGAGTGCGGGCGTCGGTGAGTTGCTTGCGCTTGGCCGGGTCGTGGAATTGCCAGATACTATGCGTGCCGTAGACGTGGCCGCAGGCCCCGGAGAGGACGCTCCACCACGCGGAGCGGCGGACATCGTGATCGCCGAACCAGAGGGTCGGCTTGCCGTCCTTCATCAGGCCGCGGACGGGGTGGTCTTCGTAGTTCGGTTCGCCATCGAGGGTCGGCTTGAGCGCGGGCAGGGCGAGGTTCCTGGCATTGAGGGTGTAGTTCGGGAAGGCGGCGCGGCCATGGCCGGACTGGAACATGTGGAAGTCCAGCCAGGCTTCATCCGGCCAGTAGTCGGAGGAGTTGGCTTCGCCCATCGGGTGATAGGAGATGAGGTGCTTGCCGCCATCGCCTTTCTTGATGCCTCCGGCCATGGCGCGCTGGATCGCACGGTGACTTTCGTTTTCGATCGGGCGGTCGCCACCGAGGATCCAGATGACGGGCTGATCCTTGTAGCGCCGGCCGAGCCACTCGCCGAAGCGGGCGGCATTCTCCGGGGTGAAGATCTCCGGGCCCTTGCCCCACTTCTTGTTCCACTTGTCGCCCCAGGTCGGGAGCAGGCCGGTGTAGAGCCCGCGCTTGGCGGCCTCCCCGATCACCCAGTCGATGTGCTGGAAGTAGGCATCGCGCGGCTTGGCGGGATCGTTGTTCTCCAGCGGCAGCTCGCCGTAGGCATTCGGCTGGTCGAACTCGAACTCGGCCAGGGCGACGGCCAGGACGGTGTTGAAGCCCTGCTTCTGGCGGGCATCGAGGTAGGTGATGGTTTCCTCGCGGGTGAGGCGGTGGAAGAGTTCCCAGGCAGTGTCACCGAGCAGGAAGAAGGGCTTGCCTTCGGTGGTCTCGAGGTGGCGGTGGTCCGGGGCGACGCGAAGCTCCGGGAGGGCGGCGAGGGGGGCGGTGCCGAGGAGCAGGGAGAGGAGGATGTGCCGCATGCGGGTGATACCGGCGGGGCGGGGTGGTTTCTATCCGGAGACGTTTCACTGGAACCGAGCCGCGGTGGGAAGCTCCCTCACCTCCTCCGCGGGCCGGTCCCGCAGCTTTCCCTACCGCGGGACAGCTTCCCACACGGAGGACGCCTGCCCCGATGCGTTATTATTAACGCGATCCAGAGTCGTTGCGATCGGCAGGAATTACGGGGATTTCGGAAAAAATGATCTCAAAATCGGACGCCAGGTTGAAATGTCTTTCCATGGGAAAAAGCGTCCTCATAACGATGCCTCGGGCGATTGAAGTTATACTAAAAATCCAGTCACGAATATCATGAAAACCCACCCCGGGAGTCTCCTTCTCGCGCTGCCTTTCCTTTTGGCCGCGAATGTCGCTCAGGCCATCATCGATGACACCGACGGTTTCCGGACCGGCACCACCAATGACATCGGCGGTAGCGGCAATAACAACCACAGTGCCGCCATCGGCGAATACAACGACGCCACCAACGCCAGCATGGCGGTGGGAAGCGGCAATACCGCTGTCAATTACGGTTTTGTCAGCGGTAGCGACTCCTGGCTGGACGAGTATTCCTACGACTGCATTACCGGGGGGAATAACAACTCGATCGAAAGTAGCTGGGCGACAGCGGTCTTCGGAGCCTGGAACCTGATCGCAGGCCAGAACCACTCCTTCGCGGCAGGAACCTTCAACAACATCAATGCTTCCCCGGGATCCTCGAATATTCTCCTGGGGCACAACAACGCCATCCTTGGAGGTGGCGGCAGCGAGATTGTGCTGATCGGATCCGGCAATACCGCGGAAGGATCCATCGCGTGGGCGCTCGGGGAGGGGAATATCGCACAAAACGGGACGGTGACACTCGGCACGTACGCGGCCAAGGTTTCCAATGCCTCGCTGATTGTGGGCAAAGGGACCTCTTCGGCCCGTTCCAACGCCCTGGTGGTCCTGAAGAGCGGAGCGGTCTCGATTCCCGGCAGCCTGACGATCGGAGGTAGCCCGGCGGCCACCGCGTCCTATCTGAGTACCAACAAGTATCTTCAGAAAGCCGGGCCCGGGGCATTTGCCCACGCTGACGCCTACCTGGCATTTGGTGTCGGGGCATGGGCGACGGGAGCCGGCTCGCTGGCCATCGGTGTTGCCACTACGACGCTGGGCACCGATTCCATCGCCTTGGGAAGGGATGCCACCACGACCGCGACGGCTTTTGGATCGGCGGCACTTGTCGGAGGAATGACAAGTGGCGAGTATTCGCTGGCCGCCCAGAAAGGGCGGGCACTGGGATACGCTTCGACCGCCATAGGCGGGTATGACTATCTCTTCAGCGCGGAGGGCAACCACGCGAGCGGCGAGAACTCGATCGCGATCGGCGGTGTCGAAAACGATGCCGAGGGCTTCGCGAGCTTCGCCGCGGGAGCCTTTACGAGGGCCAATACCGCCTATTCCTTCGCCTTGGGCAGCTTGAACAAGGGCTACTCCGGGGACCCGGATTCCTGGGTGGAAAGCGACGTCCTCCTCGAGATCGGCAACGGTGCCTCCGAAAGGGCCTCCGGTCCTCCTTCCGCCAGCCTGCGCTCGAACGCCATCACCACCCTCAAGAACGGCGAGACGACGCTGACCAACAAGGCTTGGAAAGCAAACGTGGCGGGCAGCGGCGATCCGCTGGAGGATCCGCCGGCGACCACCACCGACAGCGTCGGCCGGGCCCTGGTGGTGGAGGGGCATACCGAGCTGAAGGGCAAGGTGATCATTTCCGAGGCGCAGGGAGATATCTCGATGGGGATCTATGAATAGGTTCCCGGATCGCCGCCGCTTCCGTCTCCCGGCTCGGAAGGTGTAAGGGTGTGGATCCGTCCATTCCCCGATGTCACTGGACTGCGGGAGATGGCACGATTCGCTTGTTCCGGCATTCGCGGCCTATCTGGCGAAGGGAGGCTCCCTGCCGGCGCTCGAACAGGATCCGAGCAACGAGACGAAATTTCGCGACGTGATCGGAAAGGATTTCCGCTTTACCAAGAAGCCGCTTCTCTCCGACACGATCGGAGTTATCGACGTCTACAATCTCGCCAAGCCAACTCGGGCGGAAGGAGGCGATTCAGGAAACCTTGATCGGCGGGAAAAGGTAGGAGGGCTCGCGCCGCCGCCGGAGAATGACGAAGGATCCGAGTGCGCCGAGGAGGGCGGCGGAAGGTTCCGGGACGGTGGTGAACTTGCCAGTGATGGTGACGCGTCCGACATCGCCTTTCATCCGTGTTCATCCGTGGTTCCTTCTCCTTCAAGGAATCCGGACGCATCCCGTGGAATCCTCACAACCCCGGATTGATTTTCCGGCGGCATGGGCTCATTTGTTAGCTCTCCGATGGCCAAGGTAAAATTCAGGGACTACTACGAGGTGCTGGGCGTCAAACGTGACGCGAGCCAGGACGAGGTGCGCAAGGCATTCCGCAAGCTGGCGCGCACCCACCACCCGGATGTGGCGAAGGACAAGTCCACCGCGGAGGAGAAATTCAAGGAGATCAACGAGGCCTACGAGGTGCTGGGCGATGCGGACAAGCGCAAGAAGTACGACCAGCTGGGCGAGCACTGGAAGCATGCCGGGGACTACGGCGGCGGCGGCGGCGGTGGGGGTGCCGGGGGCTTCTGGCCGGGCGCGGGGGACGAGGACCAGGGCGGGAACTACCATTTCGAAGGGACCGGCTTCAGCGACTTCTTCGAGAATTTCTTCGGCAGCCGGGCCTCGCGGGGCGGCTTCACGGCGCATGGGCCGGGCGGGGCGAAGAGCAAGGTGCCGCGCCGCGGGCGCGATATCGAATCAGAGATCCTGGTGACGCTGGATGAGGCGATGAACGGTTCCGAGCGCTCGCTGGTGATCCAGACGCGGGATCGCAGCGCGGAGCGCAAGACGGTGACGATCCGGATTCCGAAGGGGATCACGGAGGGGCAGCTCATCCGCGCCGCGGGACTGGGCGAGCCGGGCCAGGCGGGCGGCACGGCGGGCGATCTTTTCCTGAAGGTGCGGATGGAGCGCCACCCGGATTTCCGGGTGGAAGAGCATGACCTCTACTACGACCTGCGGCTCGCGCCCTGGGAGGCGGTGCTGGGGGCCACGGTGCCGGTGCGGACTCCCCACGGGGAGACCAAGATCAAGATCCCGGCGGGAGCCGAGGCGGGCACGGAGTTCCGGCTGGGGGGCAAGGGCCTGCCGAAGGGCAAGTCGGGCGGTTTCGGCGATCTCTTCGCGGTGGTGCAGGTGGTGATGCCGGCGTCCGTGACGGATGAGGAGCGCCAGCAGTGGCAGGCGCTGGCGGAAATTTCAAAATTCAATCCCCGATGAAGTGATGCCATGACCTACGCGCAGGACAAAGGCCGCGGGCTGCCGGCCCCGCAAGCACTGGAGACCGCGGAATTCCACGATCTGGAAGCGGCGGCGGAGCTCTGCGGCATGCACCCGGAGATGATCCTGGAGTATGCGCGGGCGGATCTGGTGGTGCTGCGGCAGGAGGGCGGACTCTATCATCTCGATTGCCGCGCGATCCACCGGCTGCGGCAGATCGCGGTGCTGCGGGAGGAGCGCAGCCTGAGCCTGCGGTCGATCCGCTTCGTGATGGAGTTGATGGAACGGCTGGATGCGGCGGAAGGGGAGTTGCGGGTTTTGAGGGAGAGGGTTTGAAAGGGAAAAGGCGAACAGGAAAAGGCGAACATCGAACGTCCAACATCGAACTTCGAAGGAAAGGCAGGAGGGCACCACGAATCGGACGAATCCGACGAATGGAGGCAGTGGGAAGTTCGGGGATTCTTGGGGGAGGAATTTGATTCGTGGGATTCGCGAGATTCGTGGTGCCTGTCTCCGGGCCTCAACCCCGGCCGCCGGGGCGGGGAGGATGAAAAAACGGTGAAGGGAGGATGAATGCGGGCGCGGGGCTTGGTAAATTCGGGGTAAAGGGGGGCGATAGGTGGAAACACGCGGAGTCCGGTCTTGAGATGTGCCGGGAGTTTTGTTCAATTCCGTGCACGGCAGCGCGCTGACAGCGGCTGGCGGCCTCCTCTTCATCCATACCTCCTCATGGGCTTTTCAGATCTTCTTAGCAGCGGGCGCGGGCCCGGCGTCATCGGCACCTTGATCGCCTTGCTGGTGCTGGTGGGCTTCGGCAGCTTGTACATGTTCGCCTTCGACGAGGGGATGCAGGGCGGCAAGAAGACCATCCAGGCGGTGGTCCGCGACCAGAAGATCTCCATCGACAGCAGCAAGACCGAGATCGCGAATTACCGGAAGCGGCTCGATGATGTGGCGCATCTCAAAGAGCAGCCGCAGGAATTGGACACCTTGAAGGTTCAGGCCGAGCACGTCGCCGCGCGCTTGGCGGAGGTGACCGGGGAAGAGGCCGCTGCCCGCGCCGCCATGGAAGCCGCCGACAAGAAGTGGGAGGACTACAAGGACGCCTACCGCGCCGCCGAGTGGGCCAAGGCGAAGGGCGAGAAGCTGGGCGATGTGACTTCGCTGGCGGGTGTGACCTATCACGACGTGACGGTCCGCGAGGTGAATCACAGGGAGATGAAGATCACCGATTCGACCGGGCCGAAGAGCATCGATAGCAAGCAACTGCCGCTGGCGCTGCAGGATCGCTTCCAATTCGACGAAGTGAAGAAGAAGGCGTTCGTAGCGGAGGCAAACGAAGGCGAGGAGATTCACCGCAAGAAGGTCGAGTATGCGGAGACCTTGGAGAAGCGGGATGACAAGGGCATGCTGCTCGCGAGCCTGAACCGGGATATCCAGAACGCCGCCGCCGCGATCAAGAAGGCGAACGAGGACGTCGAAGGCTGGCGGGTGAAGATCGGCCGGCAGCGGGGTTTGATCAACGCGGAGAAGAGCAAGAAGATCAGCAAGGCACCGCAGATGGAGGCGGATCTGCGGCGGATGCAGGCGCAGTCGGATGAGAACAAGAACTCGATCCCGCGGCTGCAAGGGGTGAAGAACGATCTCCAGAACAAGCTCCGCACGCTGGAACAGGACATCTCTGCCCTGAATGCCGAGCTGCCGAAGATCGCCAAGGAACTGGCGGACCTGCGGGCGGCGAAGGCCCCGGCGGCCGCGACGGCCCAGTGATCGCCTGAGAGGCTGTCTGATCATTCAGAAAGGCAGGGACCTTTCTCCGAAAGGTCCGGCTGGGGACGGCCGCGATCCGGGGTTCCGGGCCGTATTTCGCAGACGAGCGCCATAAGCCCGACCGCCCGGAAAGCGGTCCCTGCCTTTTTAAGACGGCGCAAGGGATGACAAATGGCGCACGTATGGGTGGGCCTGTCTGTTATGCGAAGATTTGCCCCTTTCCTTTTTCTCGCCGCGCTTTCGCTTGCCCCCGGCATGGCGGCGGAGCCTGCATCCCTGCTCGCGAACGGGGATTTCGAGACCCTGTCCGCTTCCGGACAGGCGGAGGGCTGGCCGGCGGATGCCGATGTGACGCTGCAGTCCGAGGGCGGGAATCACTTCCTGCGCCTGAAGAGTCCGCGGCCGGGAGCGCAGGTCATGGCCTATCGCGCGGTGCCGCTGGGCAAGGAGGCGAAGGCGCTGGAGCTGTCCTACCGGGTGCGGCACGAGGGCATCAAGCGCGGCAAGCAGGCGTGGTTCGATGGCCGGATCATGATGAATTTCAAGGACGCCGCGGGCCGGGCGGTGAATCCATCGCCGGGGCCGCCGTCCTTCACCGGCACGGCCAAGGAATGGCAGCAGAAGGCGCAGCAATTCCGCGTGCCGGAAGGGGCAGCGAAGCTGGAGCTGATGTTCACGCTCTTCGGCGCGGAGAGCGGGACCCTGGAGTTCGATGAGGTCCGGCTGGTGGCGATCGATCCCACCGTGATCGACGCCAAGGAGGCCGAGGCTAAGGCGAAGGAAGCCGCACGGATCGCGGCGCTGCCGAAACCCAAGCCGCAGGTGCCGGTGCCCGCGCCGGACAAGCTGCCGCCGCCGCTGAAGGTCGCGGGCAACCGCCTCCACACGCCCGCGGGCAAGGAGGTCTGGCTGCAGGGGCTGGCGGTGCCGAGCATGGAGTGGTCGGCGGGCGGCGAGAATATCCTGAAGTCGATCGAGGTCGGCATCGATGGCTGGAAGGCGAACTGCATCCGGCTCTGCCTCGGCGAGAAATTCTGGGCGGGCACGGGTCCGTGGCAAAAGGACGGCGGCATGGCCTACCGGCAGTTGGTGGAGGATGCGGTGAATGCCTGTGCCGGCCGCGGAGCCTACATTGTGCTGGATCTCCACGCCTACCGCGCGCCTCAGGCCGTGCATGCGGAATTCTGGAAGGACGTGGCCGCGCGCTACAAGGACCACCCGGCGGTGATTTTCGAGCTGATGAACGAGCCGCACGATATTCCTTGGGAGGTCTGGCAAAAGGGCGGGCCGGTGACGGACAAGAAGAAGGGCGGGGATGTGGCGGCGGAGAACAAGGAGGAGCTGGTCAGCTTCCCCTCGATCGGCATGCAGGGCCTGGTGGATGTGATCCGCGGCACCGGCGCGAAGAACTTGATCATCGCGGGCGGGCTCGACTGGGGCTACGATTTGTCCGGGGTGTTAGAGGGCCACGCGCTCGATGACCGCGGCGGGAATGGCATCATGTATTCCAGTCACGTGTATCCGTGGAAGAGCGATTGGCAGGGCAAGTTCCTGGCGCTGGCGGACAAGTATCCGCTCTTCATCGGGGAGGTCGGCGCGGACACGCAGCGCATGGAATTCATCCCGCCGGAGCGCCATGAAGATCCCGCGACTTGGGTGCCGGACATGCTCGGCGTGATCCAGAAGCACCGCCTGAATTGGACGGCATGGTGCTTTCATCCGAAGTCGACGCCGCGGGTCTTGTTGGACTGGGACTACACGCCGACGCCGTTCTGGGGCGTGCCGGTGAAGGACGCGCTGGGTGGGAAGAGGTTTGAGACGAAGAGGCTGAGGTAGCTGCCAGCCTGCCAATTTCCCGGATTGATAAGCCTTTATAGGACTACCCGCAATCATCACGGATTGGACGGATTAGAACGGATTTACGGATTCGGGAGGCATGGAGATTCTCATTGCTGGCAACAGTGATCTCCAGTCCGTGAAATCCGTTCAATCCGTGATCACCTGCGCCACAGTCGAAGCGTCATCTTATTTCTTGGATTTGGTATCAGCTGCGGTGGGGGGGGAATTCGAGATTGCTTGAAAGTCCGGAAAACGGTAGGGTAGGTGTGCAGGTAAGACGTCCCACTGTCCTCTGGTCTTCCTTCACTCTTACAGCCATGAAAACGATAGCGTTGCTTATCGCCGGGATGCTGATGCCGCAGCTCCACGCGCAGGACCCGAAAAAGTCCATCCAGCAGAAGATGGAGCCTCCGTTTGCGGACGTTTATACCACGGCAAATGTCCGTTCGGCGAAGCTGGCAGCGGAGTACACCGCTAAAGCCGCAGAGCTGAACAAGCGCCGCGCCGCGCTCGAGGAGGAGGGCAAAAAAATCGACGCGGTCGAGCTCTCGGAGAAGTACAAGAATTCGCACCATTCGAAGCAAGTTGCGACCTACGGTCCGAACCGGGAGTTTACCGGGTTTAGAACGATCAGGCCGCCCCAGCCTCCTTCCAACAACAACTACAACGGCCGGGTTCAAGCGTTGAGGGAAGAGATGCAGGCATTCCGTCGTGAGACCTCGGCCGAGTTCGGCGCGAAGCGCACCGGGGAGGCTGCTTCAGCGAAATACGTCGCGGCCCGGCAAAAGGCGATTGCCGATGCGGTGGGCCCCGTGACCCCTGCGCCGGTGGCTCCTGCTGCACCGGCCCAGCCGGTGGCCGAGGCCAAGCCCTCCAGCGTCCCCGGCTTCCCCGCGGGCGTGGAGCCTGCGAAGAAGGCCCCGAAGGATCTGCCGCCCGGGATGTCGAAGCGCTAGCGGCTGCGCGGAGCCGAAAAGAAAACCCCACCGGCGGAACCGGTGGGGCTACCTGTTGCTTGCTATTTAGACTGGAAACGGTTCTCAGCGTCGGCGGCGGCGCAGCAGCGCGAGGCCTGCGAGTCCGCCGAGAGCCATCGTGGATGGTTCGGGGACGGCGATGCTGGCGAGCGGCGCGCCGATGACGCCGTCAAGATCGGTGAAGCCCCCCGTGGCGAGATTCACGGTGTAGAGGTTGTTACCGTTGCTGACGTAGCCGATGTTATTATCCGAGGAGATGTCGAATCCGACATTACCGGTAAGCCCGAAACCGAGACCGGAGCCGACCGCGGTCATCACGCCGAATGAGCCGGCGGGCCCGGCACCGTTCGAGTGGCTGTAAAGAACGCCATCCGACCCGATGCTGTAGAGAGTCGTTGCATGCGGGGCCGGGCTGGATGCCCCGGTGTCGAAGGCATTGGTATAGGCATTTCCCACGACGACCACGCCGCCTGGCGCGCCGGAGTAGAAGCCGTCGTTAACCATACCGCCAGCGACTCCGGCGGGAGAGGGCGCAGTGATGAAATCGGGGATCAGCCGGAGGTTGCCGCCGTTGACCAGCGAAAGGCGCATCCGGTCGGCCCCGGGATTGAAGTCGAAATCCTGCACCCCCGTGAGCGCGGAGCCGGGCGTGACCAGTAGCGTGGCGGCCCCCGTGGTGGTGCTGATGCCGTAGGAGTGGCCGGTGGAGGTGATCCCGTAGAGGGTCCCGTTGGCGGCGTGGAAGTCGATGTCCACGATCCCCGCTTGGGAGATCAAGCCGATATCGACCGCAGCGGTGCCGCCCGAATCGAAGCGATAGAGGTGATTGTCAGTGCCGAGGCCGTAAATGGTCGCGGCACCCGCCAGCGGTGCCGCAGCCAGGCAGGCGGCAGCCACGGTGAGTCGGATCTTGGAGTAGGTCATGTGTCGTTGGGGTGGGGAATAGGGTTGGAGACCCCGACACATTATCCAGACCCGCCCTTCCGGCCATTAGACGGCATTACAATATCCGTATGGGGGTATTTGAGCGCTCCGGAGCTGCGGGATGCGCTGCGCGGATCGCGCGCCCCGGCCCATTTGGAGGTCTGCGCCGCCCTCGCTTGGGAGCACCGGGTGGCTTACAGCGAGAAATTGTCCTCCGCCGGGGTCGCGCCGATGGAGATCTGGGCCTCGCCGTTGGCGGAGAGGTGGACCAGGCAGTGGTAGACGTCCTCGGCATCCGCATCGGTCTCGAAGGCGATCTGGCTGGCGGTCTTGGCCTCGGAGACCAAGCGGCTGCGGACCGCGCCGAGCAGGTCGAGGAACACCGCGGCGGCCTTCTTGCCGGCTTCGACGCCGGGCTGGTGGTAGGCATTGACGTTCACCAGCGAGGCGTAGAAGGAAACGGTACGCTCGAAGAGCGCGATCAGGATGCCGAGCTGGAAGGGGGTGACTTCCGGGATCGAGAGCGTGACCGACTTGCGGCCGGAATCGTAGAGCGCCTTGCGGGTGCCGCGCAGGAAGCCCTGCAGGTAATCGGCGGAGCTGTTGCCGGGCTCGACTTCGATGGAGTCGCCATTGCGGCCCTTGCGGACCTCGATGAAGGTGGCGAAGAAATTCGGCACGCCATCGCGGAGCTGCTGGACGTAGGCGTGCTGGTCGGTGGAGCCCTTGTTGCCGTAGACGGCGATGCCCTGATTGACGACCTTGCCGTCGAGGTCGTGCTCCTTGCCGAGCGACTCCATGACGAGCTGCTGCAAGTACTTGGAGAATAGTACCAGCGAGTCCTTGTAGGGCAGGACCACCATGTCCTTCTCGCCCTTGCCATTGCCGGAAGCATACCAGGCCAGCGCCAGGCGCATGGCGGCATTCTTGTCGCCGGGCTTGCGGGTCTCCACGTCCATGGCGGCGGCACCGGCGAGGAGGGCATCGATATCGATGCCCTGCAGGGCGGCGGGCACGAGGCCGACGGTGGACATCACCGAGGTCCGGCCGCCGACCCAGTCTTCCATCGGGAAGCGGGCGATGAAACCTTGCTTGGTGGCGACCTGATCGAGCTTCGAGCCGACGCCGGTCACGGCCACGGCGTGCTTGCCGAAGTCCATGCCCGCGGCGTCGTAGGCGGCCTTGGCCTCGACCATGCCATTGCGGGTTTCCGGGGTGCCGCCGGATTTCGAAATCACGACGACGAGGGTGCTTGCCAAGCCATCGGTGCCGATGTCGGAGAGCACGCGGTCGATGCCGGCGGGGTCGGTGTTGTCGAGGAAATGGATCGGCATGCGTGCGCCGTGGCCGATGGCTTGATCGACCAATTGCGGGCCCAAGGCGGAGCCGCCGATGCCGATCACCAGGACGCGCCGGAAGATCCCGCCACCCGGTGGCTTGATCTGGCCGGTGTGGATCTTTTCGGCGAAGGCCTTGAGGTCGGCGAGGGGCTTGGTGACGGCGTCACGGATCTCAGGGGTGGGTGCGAGGTCGGCCTTGCGCAGCCAATAGTGGCCGACCATGCGGCCCTCGTCGGGATTCGCGATCGCACCGGCTTCCAGCGCGGCGATGTCGGCGTAGGCCTTCTCCACCTTCGGTGCCATCTTCGTCAGGAAGGCCTCCTCGAGGTCCATCAGGGAAGTATCGAGCGAGAATCCGAACTGCGGGTAGCGGATCAGGGTGGCGGCGTAGGTGGACCAGGACATAAGAGAAGGGAAAATTACTAATGGCTAAGCACTAATTTTTAAACGGAGAGGGAGGCTAGGCGTGACCGGTGGGGTGGGCAAGCGGGGGGATTGTCACGGCGGCTTCGGCCTGATGAAACCATTTCAATGCGAGGATGAATGCCGATGCCTTCCGGTATGATTCCGGCGTTTTCAATCGAAGATGAGAATGGAATCCACCTTGTGGTCGCCGAGCTTGGCGCGGCCCTTGAGGAAGCCGAGCTCGATCAGGAAGGAGACGCCGGCGACCTTCGCGCCGAGTTGTTCGAGCAGCTTCAGGGCGGCCCCGGCGGTGCCGCCGGTGGCGAGCAGGTCATCGACCAGCAGGACGGTCTCGCCGGGGGCGACGGCGTCCTCGTGGAGCTCGACCACGGATTCGCCGTATTCCAGGGCGTAGGCGGCCTGGCGGGTCTTCCACGGCAGCTTGCCCTTCTTGCGCACCGGCACGAAGCCCGCGCCGATCCGGTCCGCCACCGCGGCGGCGAAGATGAAGCCCCGCGCGTCGATGCCGACGACCTTGTCGATCTTCTGCCCGCCCGCGGTGTCCACGAGCAGGGTGATCGAATCGCGGAACAGCGTGGCATCCGCGAGGATCGGGGTGATATCGTAGAAGACGATGCCCGGCTTCGGGAAATCGACGACATCGCGGATGGCCGAGCGCAGGGAGTCCGGGGAAGGCATGGCGCTTGGTTAGGCGAAGGGGCGCGGGGAGCCAAGCGGGAAAGGGGTGGGAGAAGTTCAGTGACCCGCGCCAAGAGATGTTTCAAGAGCCTCGAAGAGGCGGCAGGGAGATAGCCCCGGGTGAAACCCTGACCTTTATACACAAGTCCGCGCGGCCGTCGCTCGTCACGGCGGCGAGTGGATCACTGCTTGCCAGCACGAGGCCTCCGCTTCCGGCGTGGCACGCGTCATCCGGGCACGCGCGGGCGGGCGGTGCGGCTGAGCCGCCCGCCTTCCTCCGGGGCCCTTTCACTCGTCGTGAAAGGCGCGCCACGCGCACGCGAAGTCCCTCACCCGAGCCAGCCCCTGCCACAGGGATTGTGCACCGGGCGGCCCGTCGCCCTTGCGCCCGAGGTGGCCGCCGAGCTTGCCGACGATGCGGATGAACTCGGCAAGCGACGGCTCGCCCGCCGCCTTGTCGCGTTTGGCCACGGCGCACGCCGATCGCCACTCGGCTTCCTCGAACACGCTGCCGCAGGGCAAGTCGGGGACCACGCGCCCGAGATGAGTCAGGTAAAGGATCCGCCACGCGACCACCAGATGGATCGCCAGCGCGTTGCACAGCGCCTGCCCGCTCTTGAGCTGGATGCGTTCCACCCGGCAGCCGGTCTTGAGGACCCTATGGAAGACCTCGATGTCCCAGCGCCGCCGGTAAAGCCCGATGATCTCCAGCGCTTCTTCAAGGGTCGCCACCGGCTTGCTGGTCAACAGCAGCCAGCGCACCGGATCTTCCCCGTCCGGCGGATCGCGTTCTTCCGCCAGCACCGCCCAGAAGGAGACCCGCGGCAGCTTGACGCCCTTGCGGTAGGGCGGGCGCGGGGTGACTTCCATCACCCGCACTTCCTGGCATACCGTGCGCGCGCTGCGCTGCGAGGGCACCCGGTTGCCCTTGACCTTTTTGGTGCCCTTCCAGGCCGGCACTTCAAAGGAATGGGTGCCGAGCAGCGGTGCCGCGGCGAGCGCCGCGAAGAGCTTCGCCGGGTTATCATGCAGCGTGCCTGTCAGGGCGCGGTCCTGGTTGGCGCGGATGATCCACCCGGCGCAGGGGCCGCCCCGCTCCACGGCAGCGTGCCATGCGGCATAGAGTTCGAAGATATCGCCCTCGCGGTCGCCCACCGAGATCACCTCGCAGTCCGGCAGCAGCACGGCCACTTCATTGGTCTTTTCATAGCCTTCGACCCAGCGCCGGCTTTCCTTGTCACTACCCGGCCGCCGCTTGTGCGGGACCTTGGCATCGCCAAAGGTGGCGGGATCGCGGATGATCATCGCCGCATCGAGGGTGCCAAGCGGCAGGCCCTCGCCCGAGACCGCGTAAAGCGCGTGCAGGTAGAGACCCTTGCGGTTCTTGTCGTTGAGCGGGCCCAGACCGGTGGTGGCCGTCATGTGCGTGAAATCCAGCTCGGTGGTGTCCTGCGACACCACCACGCGGCGGTGCGCCGCGCAGCGGGCGATGGTGGCCTCGCGGTGCGGGGCCAGCACGGCCGCGGCGGTGACGTCGGGACAATTGAGCAGGCGGTAGGCCGCCGTCATCTCGCCACTGCCGCCGGTGGCGGCGGCAATGCTTTTGGAAGGAAAGGCGGCGAGCGCCGCGGCGACTTTGGGCAAGCGCCGGTCGCGCCGCGTATCCTTCAGATCCGCGTTGCCGAACTCGCCTGTAATGTCGTCAGCCACGCCAAAAATCCAACAGCGCGTGCATTGTGCAGGGCTTCAAACACTCGTACAGATTTATTTCCCGCAAACTGCACCGGCGGATTTCATGCCGGAGCGCGGACTTGTGTATAAAGGTCAGGGTGAAACCCGGGGTTTGCGATGATAGCGCAGAGGCCCCCTGAATTGGGGGCGAGGAGGCTTGTTTCATCGGGACGTGTCGGCATTGACCGAGCTCCCGGTCCCCCTTCAGGGGACGTTCGATCGTATGGCGTGACCCTATCTCCCGGCCGCCCCTTCGGGGCTGAAGAGCTTCAGCGGGCCTTGGTGATCTTATTGCCGACCAGCTTGCCGCTCTTCTCTTCCTCGAGCCACACGGATTCGGAGCCCTTCTCCAAGATGCCTTTCACGCGGTATTCGCCGCCGGCCTTGGGAGTGAAGGAAAGATCCCCGCTGACGTGGCGGGCGCCGCCGATCATGCTATCGACGAGTGCGGGGCCGTCCGCGGCGTAGATGGTGCTGCCGGTCAGGGTGAGGGTGACCGGCTTCGGCAGAACCTGCACCTGCGGCTCCCTCACGGCGAGCACCGGGCCGCCGCCGGTGGGAGTGGCGACCGCGCCGCGGCCTGCAATCTCCAGTCCATCCACCTTGGTCACCCTGAAGGACTGGCCCTTGAAGACATTGCCCTGGGCCGCGGTGCCGCGGATGGTGGCGACCGGACCGCTATAGCCTTCCGGGAGGTTGTGGTATTTCACACAACTCGGGAGAGAGGCGAAGGCGAGTCCGGCTGCGGCGAGTTTCAGGCTACGGGAGAAGTTCATGCGGGCCGTTCTCTGCGCGGAGCGAAAAGATCTGTCAACACAGACACGCCGGCTCGGTTCACGGACAGACAAGCGGGAAAGGGGGCAGGCATCAGCCGGGCTGCCAGGGGCTTTTTGTCGAAATTCGCGGGTGGATTGCCATGGCGTGCGATTGCTGATATCCTGCCCTCGTGATCGCAATCGACCTAGATCCGGACATTGAACGCCGGCTGGCGCTTCTGGCGGAGAAAAGCGGCCAGACGAAGGACTTCCATGCGAAGGAGGCCATTCTGGAACATATCGAGGATTTAGAGGACGAGTATGAGGCCTTGGAGCGCCTCCAGAATCCGGGCCCAACCTTCTCTGCCGAGGAAGCAAAGCGTGAGCTGGGCTTATAGATTCGATGCCCGTGCGTTGAAAGAACTCAAGAAATTGGGACCTCAGGCGCAGCGGCTTATTGTGAATTACTTCGACGAGCGGCTCGTTGAAGGTGCTGACCCACGTTCCGTCGGAAAAGCATTGAAGGGGCCGCTTGCCGGGCTTTGGCGCTACCGAATCGCAGACTACCGAGCGATCTGCTCGGTTCATGACAGCCAATTGGTCATCTTGGTCCTCAAAGTCGGCCACCGGCGGGACGTCTACGATTGATTGAGGGCTTGCGCACACGGCAATTGAGCGCCAAGGGAGGGGCGTGGACCGCTGGTTTCTCATCGCTGCGACCGCCCTCGCTGCCGCGGGCGGGATTACCGGTATGCTGTCCGTCCATCAAGGAACGCGCAGCCGCTGGACGGTGATCTGGATGATTGCGGCCTTCGCGGCGCAGATGGGCTTCCTCTATGTGCGCGGTCAGGCGCGGGGGGCTTGCCCGTTGACGGGGATCGGCGAGATCATGGCCTTCCTGGCGTGGTCGTTGACGCTTTTCTACCTGGCGGTGGGGCCGGCCTACCGGCTTTCGCTACTGGGGGTTTTTACGGCACCGCTGGTGACGATTATCCAGATCCTGGCGCTGCTGCCGGGGGTGTGGGATGCCCATCCGATCCGGATTCCGGCGACCGATCCGTGGCGCGAGACCCACGCGGCGATGTCGGTGCTGTCCTACGGCGCGCTGGCGCTGGCGGCGGTGGCGGGGGTGATGTTCCTGGTGCTGGACCGGCAATTGAAGGACCACCACCTGCAATCCGGGCTTTTCCGCAATCTGCCACCGGTGCGGGAGCTTCTGAAATCGGTGGTCCGGCTGCTCTGGATCGGCGTGATTTTGCTAAGCATCGGGGTGGTGGCGGGCTTCATGATGCCGCGGCAGGGCGGCACTGCCCACCTGATCGCCGCCTGCGGGGTGTGGATCGGCTACGCCGTGTTATTGGGGGTGCGGCAAGTTCGGGGCCTGACCGGCCGTAAGTTCGCAGTGGTTGCCGTCCTCTTGTTTGTGGGTTCGCTTTCGGTTTTTGCCCTAGTCTGAATGGAACTCGTCTGTGTCGGCCTGAATCACCGAACCGCGCCCGTGGAAGTGCGCGAGCGCTTCGCCGTGCCTGCGGGGAAGCTCGGGGCCTCGGCCAAGGAACTGTTGGGCATCGCCGGGCTGGAGGAAAGCGTCGTCCTTTCGACCTGCAACCGCACCGAATTCTACATCGCCGGGGAGCAGGCCGAGCAGGCCGCGGTGGAACTCCGCCGCCGCCTTTCCGCCGAGCATGGCGCGGACTCGAATCCGCATTGGTATGAGCACCACCGAATCCAAGCGGCCAAGCACCTGTGCCGGGTGGTCAGCGGGCTCGACTCGATGGTGCTGGGCGAGACCGAGATCTTCGGCCAGGCGAAGGATGCCTACCGCCAGGCGCTCGATGCCGGGGCGACTTCCGGGACCCTGAACCGGGTCTTCCAGCGGGCCTTCGGGATCGGCAAGCGGGTCCGGACGGACACCCGGATCCAAGAGGGCGCGACCTCGGTGGCCGGGGCCGCGGTCGAGCTGGCGGAGAAAATTTTCGGGAAGCTGGCCGGTTGCCGCGTGATCGTGATCGGCGCGGGCGAGATGAGCCGCCAGACCGCGCAGGCGCTCCTTTCGCGCGGCGCATCGACCGTCTTCGTGACGAACCGGTCCTACGACAAGGCGGTGCTGCTCGCGGAGGAGATCGGCGGACGTGCGGTGCACTTCGACGAATGGGCGCCGGTGCTCGCCGGGGTGGACGTGGTGATCTCCTCGACCAGTGCGCCGCATCCGGTGGTGCTGCCGCATCACATCGAGTCGGTGCGGCGGGTGCGGAAGTTCCGGCCGCTGTTCCTGATCGACATCGCCGTGCCGCGCGACATTGATCCCGCCTGCGGCGCGATCGAGGAGGTCTATCTCTACGACATCGACACGCTCGAACAACTGGCCGGAGAGGCCCGCACCCGACGCGAGAAGCAGATCATCGAGTGCGACCGGATCATCGACGAAGAATTGAGCAAGCTGAACCTGCCTGGCACGTGAGCGAAGAAGAAGTCCAACACACCGTCATCGGCACCCGCGGGAGTGATCTCGCGCTGGTGCAAGCCGCCGCCGTCGAACGCGCGCTGTCCCTCGCTTTTCCCGAGCTGCGGCTATCGCGGCAAGTGATCCGCACCACCGGCGACCGTCGCTCGGACGTGCCGCTGGCCGAGGTCGCGAAGGCGGAGGGCACCGACAAGGGGATCTTCACCAAGGAGCTGGAGGAAGCCCTGAAGGCGGGAACGATCGATATCGCGGTGCATTCGCTCAAGGATGTGCCGACGGTGATTGATGCCGGGTTTGAAATCGCGGGCGTGCTGCCGCGCGCGCCGGTCCGCGATGTGCTGATCACGAAGACCGCCGGTGGTCTCGACGGGCTGCCTGCGGGCTCGGTGGTGGGCACCAGCAGCGTGCGCCGCGCCCGCCAGCTCGAGTGGCTGCGGCCGGACCTGCGCATCGTCGATATCCGTGGCAATGTGCCGACGCGCTTGAAGAAGCTCGCGGATGGCTTGTTCGATGCGCTGCTGCTGGCGGAGGCCGGCTTGGTGCGGCTCGGATATCGCATGGCGAAGCCGGCGGTGATCAGCGGGACGACGCTGAATTTCACGCCGCTGCCGGAAGACCAGTTTTTCCCGGCGGCAGGGCAGGGGGCGATCGGCCTCGAAGTCCGCACCGGTGACAAGGCGGCGGGCCTGCTGGTCGCGGGGATCCGCGATAGCCTGACCTTCGCGCGGGTGCTGGCGGAGCGGGAGTTCCTGCGTTTGTTGGAAGGCGGCTGCAGCACGCCGATCGGGGTCTATACCTCGCACGATGGCGAGGTCTTGAAGATGGACGCGCGCGTCTTCCCGGATGAAGGTGGCGAGCCCGCCCGTGCGAGCGCCAGCGGCAAGGAACCCCTGGCCGTGGCGCGGCAACTTTTCGATTCCCTGGCATGATTACTCCCGGCATTTGCTATCTCGTAGGCGCCGGTCCCGGCGATCCCGGTCTGATCACCCTGCGCGGGAAGGAAGTGGTCGAGCGCGCCGACGTGCTGGTCTACGATGCCCTTAGTAGTCCGGTCATCCTCGGCTGGGCGAAGAAGGGCTGTGAGAAGATCAATGCCGGCAAGCGGGCGAAGGATCACACGCTGACCCAGGACGAGATCAACGCGCTGATCGTCGGGAAGACGCGCGCGGGCAAGACGGTGGTGCGGCTCAAGGGCGGCGATCCGATGATCTTCGGCCGCGGCGGGGAGGAAGCGGCGGAGCTGGCGGCGGCGGGCGTGGCCTTCGAGATCGTGCCGGGCATCAGCTCGACCATCGGCGGCCCGGCCTACGCGGGGATTCCCGTGACCCATCGCGACCATTGCTCGCAGCTTACGATTTTCACGGGTCACGAGGATCCGACCAAGGGCGAGAGCTCGATCGACTACGCGCACTTGGCGAAGACGCCGGGGACCAAGGTTTTCGTGATGGGCGTGGCCCGCTTGCGCGAGATCACCAGCGCGTTGATCGCGGGCGGTGCCGATGCGGCGACGCCGATGGCGCTGACGCGCTGGGCGACGACCGGATCGCAGAAGACGATCACCGGCACGCTCGCCACCATGGCGGACATCGCGGAGAAGGCGGACTTCGGGTCGCCGGCGGTCGCGGTGATCGGCGGGGTGGTGACGGAGCGGGAGAAGATCAATTGGTTCGAGACGAAGCCTCTGTTCGGGAAGAAGATCGTGGTGACGCGCACCCGCGAGCAGGCGGGAGCCCTGAGCAGCGGCCTCGCCGAACTGGGCGCGGATGTCGTCGAACTGCCGACGATCCGGATCGAGTATCCGGACGACCGCGTGGGCTTTGCCGAAGGCGTGACGCATGCGCACGAGTATGACTGGTTGGTCTTCTCCAGTCCGAACGGCGTGGAGAAGTTTTTCGATGCCTTCTTCGCGACCTACGCCGATGCCCGTAGTTTGGGAAACCCGCGGATCGCGGTGATCGGCCAAGGGACGGCGCAGAAGCTGAAGGAATACCGCTTCACCGTCGACCTGATCCCGGAGAAATACGTGGCGGAGGGACTGGTGGAAGCATTCAAGGCCGATTCGATCGAGAACCTGACGATCCTCTGGGTGCGCGCCCAGGAAGCGCGCGATGTGATCTACGACGGGCTGGTCAAGCAGGGTGCGATCGTGGACGAGTGCATCGCCTACAAGACGGTCCCGGAGACGGAAGATCCGACCGGTGCCGCGGCCCGCTTCAAGGAAGAGGGCGCGGATCTGGTGACCTTCACCTCGGCCTCCACGGTGGAGAATTTCTTCAAGCTCGGCCTGCCCTGGCCGAAGAAGTGCGCCGCGGGGAGCATCGGTCCGGTGACCAGCGAGGCCTTGAGGAAGGCGGGGGTAAAGCCGGCTTTCGAGGCGAAGGTGCACGATATCCCGGGGCTGATTGAAGCGGTGCGGGTGTGGGCGGGGAAGTCTAGCTAAGAAGAAGGTGAGATCTGAGAATTCAAGTAGGCCACCAGCACTTCGGTGGCTACATGATCAACCTTCCGTCCCACCTTGTAGAGAAATCCTTTTAGCTTCTGGACGGCGGTTCGTTGCTCCTCGGGTGAAGTGGCGGGATCCTTCAGTCGATCAAGATCCGATCGCAGCTGCAGGGCGACGACGTCATCCTTAATCTCTGCTATCAATGCGAGGATACTACCGTCCTCTTCGGTGTAGTCGATGCCGCCATTGATGATGGAGCCAATTGAGGCCTTCGCGTTTTGAGATATAGCTCCAGCGGTGAGATTTATCGTAACTGGAGCGGAGTTCCCTACTACACTGAAAAGCGTCGACAAGTGAGTCTCGGAAGGGACAGGCAAGAGGATCCCTTCAGTTGCATCTAGCAGCTCAGCTTCCATTTCCTGTTTCAAAGAAAGGTGCCGCCGCTGGAAGTCGTGTTTCACCTCGAGCCTGAGTCTTCGAAAGGAACGAGCGAATTTTGCCACGATGAAAGCTACATCTCCCTTCGGCGCGCCGGAATGAGCGAGTAATCGTTCTGCCGCCTCGGGCTCGTTTTCTGTCAGGATAAGGAAATTATCGAATCTTTCTGTTGCCCTCTGAAGATCTTCGACGCTTGCAGCGTCGCCCCGACCTTTGAAGACATAGGTTGTTCCTCTGCTGGTGCGCTGTTGGTCAATCGAGAATTCTTTGCCCTCGACGTTTCTTAAGTAGCGGGTGAAAAGTGTCAGGAAGTCCTCCAGTTGTTCACTCTGATAACGACCATGTGGAACATAAAGGCGGAGAAAAACGCCTGCTTGGACATCTTCGATAGCTTCGAACATCCGGATTGTGACATCGCTTCTCTTCTTGAAGGGGAGCACCTCGATGCCTAGTTCCGCCCAGTGATCTAAAATTGCGAGAGCTCTTTTGACCAGAGCTTCATTTTCCCTCAGCCAACCTTTTCGTGCATCGAGCGTCTCGCCGGTAAGAACCTGATTGGAGATCTCGTCAGCGTCCATGAGATCTTCGAGATCTAGGTCTGATAATTCCCAAGGTAGAGGCTCGATGGTGCCCTCCAGATTTTGTTCGTATACAAAAAAGATGGTGTGAGCGGTCGTCAACTCAGCAAAAAGGTCTTCTCTCACGCCGTCATACTCTCCATCCGCGATGAGCAAAAGAGTAGGGGTTGGAATGTACCCGAAGATTAATGCGAGCCGATTTTCCTTCTTCAGATCTCGAATCAGGTCGGCAATTTTGAGCCAGTTTTTGGCCGAGGAACGAAATCGCTTATTTATGACAACGTACCCTTGGCTCTCGATTTTTGCAGAGAGGCCTTCGTGGGCGAAATCACCCAGAACAAGCACGGTGGAGCGGGTATCGGCATCGGAACTCATGGGATGGGCAGATCTGTATGCGTCTTATCCTGAGGGTGAGATGCCTCCAAGTGAATATCGCCCCAGTGCAATCGAAGCTAGGGAAAGGATGCCTTTGTCCTTGCACGGCCCCGTTTCCTCGCAAGAATCGCCGCCCCCCGCGGACGACGGGTTTGACGCATTATGCCAGGGAACGCGAGCTACCAGCAGATCGGCGAAATTTTCGCGCGTTACGATTCCTTCGTGATCATGAGCCACGTGCGACCGGATGGCGATGCCATCGGTTCGCAGCTGGCGCTTGGTTTCGCCTTGGAAGCCGCGGGCAACCGCGTGCGCATGATCAATGACGACGGCCTGCCGGACAACCTCGCCTTCCTGCCCGGCTCGGACCGCATCGAACTGCCGCCCGCCGAGCCGCTCGATGTGGAAGTGGCGATCGCGCTCGACACCGCGACCAAGCCGCGCCTCGGCGAGGCCTCCCTGCACGCCGCTTCGAAGGCGAAGGTCTGGATCAACATCGACCACCACAAGTCGAACCCGGCCTACGGCGATGTGAACCACATCGACTCCAGCAGCCCGGCGACCGGCGAGATTCTCTACAAGCTGATCACCGCGCTGAACCTGCCGCTGCCGGATGCCTCGCGCGATGCGATCTACGTGGCGGTCTCCACCGATACCGGTTCCTTCCAGTATCCCTCGACCACGGCGGACACCTACCTGATGGCGGCCGACTTGATCCGCCGCGGGCTCGATGTGGGGCGCATCAATTCGCAGACCTACGACAGCCATCCTTATCGCCGCGTGCAGCTCACCCGCGCGCTGCTCAATACCCTGGAGATGACTCCCAACGGGCGCATCGCGTACTGGGAACTGACCATGGCGACCCGCGATGAACTCGGCGTGAAGCCGGAGGACAGCGAGGGCCTGATCGACATGATCCGCGGGATCCAGGGCGTGACCGTCGCACTCTTCTTCGAGGAGCTGCCCGACGGCAAGATCCGGATCTCGATGCGCTCGAAGGACCCTCGCGTGGATGCCAGCGAGATCTGCGGCCAATTCGGCGGCGGCGGCCATGCCCTGGCGGCCGGCATCCGCATGGCCGGCCCCATGGCCGAGGCCAAGCAGCGCGTGCTCGATGCGGTGACCCGCGCGATGCCTGCTCATTAAACTTTTCCGCTCTCTGCTCTTCGCTTTCCATACATGAACCGACCGAATTCCGGGCCTCCCGTTGCCAGCGGCGTCCTGCTGGTAGACAAGGCTCCCGACATGACCTCGCACAACGTGGTCGCCATCGCCCGCCGCGCCCTGGGCACCAAGAAAATCGGCCACTGCGGCACCCTCGATCCGATGGCCACCGGCCTGCTGATGCTGGTGATCGAGCGCGCAACCAAGATCCAGGACCTGCTGATGAGCGAGGAAAAGGAATACGAGGGCACGCTCACGCTCGGCAAGACGACTTCCACGCAGGACCGCCAGGGCGAGGTGCTGGAGGAGAAGGAGGTCGCCGCCTTCACTCCCGCGGAGATCGATGCAGCCTTCGCTTCCTTCACCGGGGCCTTCGAACAGCTTCCGCCGATGGTTTCCGCGATCAAGAAGGACGGCGTGCCGCTCTACAAGCTGGCGCGCAAGGGTCAGGAGGTCGAACGCGCCCTGCGCCCGGTCACGGTCATGAAGTACGAGGTTCGTCGTATCGAGCTGCCCGAGGTGGACTTCGTGGTGAATTGCTCGAAGGGCTTCTACGTCCGCACCTACGCGCACGACATCGGCGCGAAGCTCGGTTGCGGGGCGCATCTCAGCGCGCTGCGGCGCACGCGTTCCGGGCGCTTCACGCTGGAGCGGGCCGTGACGGTCGATCAGCTCAAGAATGCGCCGCGGGAAGATCTGTGGCGGAGCTTGGTGAGCCTGGCGGAGATCTCGCTGATGCGGGGAGCATAGTAGCGCGGCTCTGCGAGCCGCGATTGCTGGCGTCCACCCTCGGGGAGAATCGACATCCCACCCCGGGTCCAACCGTCCCTATCCGCGGGACGGAGTCCCGCGCTACTTCACGCCAGATTGATCAGATTCCTCCGCATCTCCTCCGCCACCGCCGCCGGGGTGTCACCGAAGAAGCGCTTGAACTCTCGGTTGAACTGCGAGGCGCTTTCGTAGCCGACCAGGCGTGAAGCGCTGCCGGCGGTCTCGCCTTGGTTCACCATCAGCAGGCGCGCCTTGTGCAGGCGGATGCTCTTCAAATACTGCAGGGGCGGGGAACTGGTCACCGCCTTGAAGTGCGCGTGGAAGGTCGAGACGCTCATGCCCGCCTCGCTGGCCAGCGTGGCCATGTCCATCGGCGTCGCGTACTCGATGTGCATGCGGTGCAGGGCGCGGCTGATCTGGCCGAAGTGGGTGTGCGGCGCGGCCAGGGCGCGCAGGGTCCCGGCTTCCTCATGGCAGAGCACGCGGTAGAGGATCTCGCGCACGATCTGCGGACCGAGGATGCGCGCGTCATCGCTGCTGCCGAGGGTCTCGACGAGGCGCAGCACAGCATCGTAGAGGCGGTCGTCGAGCGGGTTGGCGCGGATCGCCTGCGGCTTGCCCATCGGGATCGGCGGAGCCTTCTCCATCTCCATCATGATCTCCGCGACCACCGCCGGCGTGACGCCGATGGAGATGCCTAACAGAGGCCCGTCCGGCGAGGCCAGGGTCTCGCATTCGAAAGGCAAAGGCACCGAGAGCACCAGGTAGTGGTTCGCATCGTAGCGGAACATCTGGTCGCCCAGATAGCCGAGCTTGCGGCCCTGCGCGATGATCACGATGCTGGGGTCGTAAGAGACTTTGGTGCGGACGATCGGCAAGCTCGAGCGCATGAACTTCACCCCCGGTAGCCGGGAGGGAGTGTAGCCTTCGCCCTGCGCCAAGCCTCCTAACAGATCGACCAGGCGGGTGGCCCGCGGCGGTGCGATGGGTTCTGGAAGATTTCGGCTGCGGCTCGTGCTCATGCGAGGAATAGGCAATGCAATCGGGGGATCCGGCAACATGAATCCGCCCATCCGTAGAATCAGGCAATGATTCCGGGCCATCGGGTCTATCGCGAAGCCCTGCCGCTGGATACGGTTGAAACATGGAAACGCGGTGCACGCGCTCCTCCAAACCAACCGAAAAAATGAACTCCGACACTCCATCCAAAGTCATCCTGATCACCGGCGCCAGCAGCGGCATCGGCGAAGCCGCCGCCCGCCTGCTTGCCCGCAAGGGCCACCGCCTGGTCATCGGCGCGCGCCGCACCGACCGGCTCGAAGCGCTGGCCGCGCAACTCAATGCCGAGGGCGGCACGGTGGAATTCACCTCGCTCGACGTGACCGACCTCGAAGACGTCCGCGCCTTCGCCGGAGTCGCGCTGGAGAAGTTCGGTCGCATCGATGTCATCGTGAACAACGCCGGCCTCATGCCGCTCTCCCCGCTGGAAGCGCTCAAGGTCGACGAGTGGAACCAGATGATCGACGTGAACATCCGCGGCGTCCTGCACGGCATCGCCGCCGCGCTGCCGGTGATGAAGAAGCAGGGCTCCGGGCAGGTGATCAATGTCTCCTCGATCGGTGGCCATGCCACTTTTCCCACGGCGGCGGTTTATTGCGCCACGAAGTATGCGGTGATCGCGATCTCGGAAGGCCTGCGCCAGGAGAACACCGACATCCGCGTGACGGTGATCTCGCCCGGCGTGACCACCTCGGAACTGGCCCACACCATCACCGATGAAGGCGCGGCCAAGGCGATGGACAGCTTCCGCGAAGTCGCCATCCCTGCGGATGCGATCGCCCGCGCGATTTCCTTCGCGATCGACCAGCCGGAGGATGTTGATGTGAGCGAGGTGATCGTGCGGCCGACGGCGAGTGCGTATTGAATGGAGGGCGGGCGCATCGGCCCCATCTTCGGTTGTGTTAGAAGGACGGCTCTACCGCTGGGAGCGCGGAGCCACCGGCCCGCAGAACGGTCCAAGCGGCGACGAGAGCGAGGAGAGTCTGCAGCAAGGCAACGGCGCTACCTATACACCCCGCGTGAGATATCCGGCAGCAAGGGATGCTTCTGCGGGCCGGTGGCTCCGCGCTCCCAGCGGAAGAGCCATCGCGTTGACCAGCCCTCAGCGTCCTTCACGGCAGCAAGCTGCCTGCCGAAGGCTGCGGCGAGCCGCAGCGCTCCAAGGCCGCTGCGCGGCTGCAAGCCCACAAAAAAGCGGCCATCCCTTCCGGGATGGCCGCTCATTACCCGTTCCCATTTCAGGGAACTTCTTCTACCCGATAGAAGGCTTTGGTCGGCGGCGGGGCCGGATCGCTGAAGATCTGCGTCGCCACTCCGGTGACAGGCGCGCCGACGATGGCGAAGTCATTGCCCAGCGTGGTGCTGCGCATCAGGCGGTAGCTCTTGGCCGGGACCAGGTTGATCGCGGAGAGTTCGAAGGCCGCGCCATTGAAGCCGCTGGAAGTCACCGTGACTTCTGCGGTCACCGGGAAGCTGCTGCTGTCGCTGGGATTGGTGCCCGCTGCCAATTCTTGGGCATTGGTGAACTCGTCTCCGTCCGGATCACCGTCGGCGCCATTGGCACCGGTGCCGCTCTTGGGATCGAGGCGATTGGCCAGTTCCCAAGCGTCCGGCAGGTTGTCGCTGTCGGAGTCCAGGCTGTTCGGCACGGCGATGATCCGCAGGTTATCGATTAGCACCCGGCCGCCGGTCTTGTGGCGGACGAAGGCGACGATGTTTCCGGCGGGCGGGGTGCTGCCCGTGACCAGTGCATAAGCCTGGCCAAGGGTGCCGAAGCCGATGGTGGAAACGACGCTCGCATCGCGCAGCTTGTTGATGACGTTGTCCGCATCCGGGCTGCCGGAGGCGGGCAGGATGCTGTTCAGGTTCATCTTCCCGGGAATGACGGGCAGGTCCGTGCCGATGGCGGTGCTGGAGAAGAGCCCGAACTCCACGATGCCGGTCGCGTAGCCGGCGCGGACTCCACCCGCGAGATCGACGAGGTAGGTCGTATTCGCGGCGAAGGGCACGCCGGTGTCCTGCTGGATGTAGCCGTTGATTTCCTCAAGCCCCAGCAACTGGGTGCCCGCGCCGCCGGTCATGCCGATCGAGGCGATGTTTTCCACGAAGCTGTCCGCCAGCGCCGGAGCATTCACCAGGGTCCAGTTATCCGGCACGCCCTGCTGGAAGGTGGCCGTGGCGGGGAGCTCGAAGCTGGGGTTGGTTACCGCCACCTGAGTCTGCACCGATCCGGCTTGGGTGGGATCGGTGCCGAGCAGGAATTCCCAGCGATCGGTGACTCCATCGCCATCGGTATCGGCGGAGTTCGGGTTCGAGGCCGGGGTCACTCCGGCCGCGTAGGTGTCCTCGGGATTTTCGAGGTTGTCGGGGATGCCGTCATAGTCGCTGTCCGGATTGAGCGGGTTGGTGCCGCGGGCCCCCGTGCCGCCCCAGGTGCCGGCCAGGTCTTCCGCGCCATCGGGAATCGTATCGTCATCCGAGTCGGCATCCTGCGGATCGGTCTTGCGGGTGAATTCGGCGAGGTTCGGCGAGAGGTCGATGTCGGGATCGCCATCGGCCCCGTTGGCGACGTTCACGCTGCCATCGTCCAGCGGGTTGAGGGAATGCGTCACTTCCCAGCCGTCGGGAAGACCGTCGAGGTCGGTATCGATCTTCGAGCCATTGGTTCCCAAGACCAGCTCCTCGTCGTCCAGCAGGCCGTCGGCGTCGCTGTCGATGCTGATCGGGCTGGTGCTGTCCACCCCGCCGTTGTATTCGTCGATATTGAGGACGGTATCGTTGTCGGGATCGCCGGCGGGACCGTTCTTGATATCGGTGGTGCCGTTGTCGTTTGGATCCAGGCCGTAGTTGGTTTCCCAAGTGTCGGGCAGGCCGTCGGTATCGGTATCCACGATCGAACTCACGTCGGTGCCGACGATCTGGATGGCATTGATCGGGGCGCGGGCCGGATTATTGCCCGCCTCATCCACACGGATGTAGAAGGAAGGCGCGGTGAGGCCGCTGAAGACGGTGTAATTCCCGGGAGCGGAGGTCCCGATCACGCGGGTGAAGACGGGATTGGCCCCCCAGTTCGAATTGTCGATCATCTCGACGCGGCCGGTGAGATCGCCACCGAGGCCGGGATCGCCGTTGACGGGACTCGCGGGATTGGTCGCCGCCAGCCAGACCTTGGTCGCGCGGTTGCCGGTGCCATCGTCGCCGTCGGAATAGATCACCACGCTGTAGGAAGTGAGGCCCTTCGCGGCCATCCAGGTGTCCATGCCGGTCAGCAGCATCTGTGGCTTGTCATCGCTGGCGCCGAAGATGCCGTCGAAAGGAGCCGTGATCGCGGCCCCGTTCGAGTCGAGGTAGCCCTTCATGAGCTTGTGGTTGCCGCCGAGTGCCGGAGTCGCGTCGGTGACCCAGAGGGCGGTGGCATCCCACTTCATGGTCACCGCGGTGGCGGTGCCGGTGTTGTCGCTCAGGGTTCCCGGGTTGCCCCAGCGGCCGCGGTTGTTCCAATTGGTATGCTCGAAGCCCGGGGCTCCGGCAGTTTCCGCGGCACCGAGCAGATAGGCCGGGTCTTCCGAGAAATTGACACCAATCGGGAAGTCCGTGGCCGAAGCGAGGCCGGCACAGAGGGGGATCGTGAAGTGGATGGCAGCGAAAATCTGCCGACGGAGGTTCCTTGTCTTGGGTTGGGTTTCTTTCATGGTCGTGACGGGGTCACTATGGGTTTCACCCCCGGCAGAGGCATCGGGGTTAAGCGCCTCTGGTATCCCGGGAATAACTGTGCAGCGTATGGACCTTTTCCGATTCTGACCACTACCCGAGGAGGTAGAAATCCCCCCACCGCGCCTGCCGCGCGATTCGCATTCGATTTCCTTTCCCACGCAGGTCCGGGTATGCTGGAACGCGGTGGTTGCCAGAAACCCATGCCAGCGAGCGACCAGACCCCGGGCCTCACACTTCTCTTGCGCCGGGCGCTTGCGGCGGGCTGTGCCCTGATCGCGTGCAGTGCCGCTCCGCTGCGTGCCGATGACGCGGAGCTGCCCCTGCTGACCCTCGCCCGCTTCAGCGACTCGGTGGCGAAGGATGGCCGGGAAAACGCGGACTTCCGCCTGGAAGGCAGGGTCTGCGCGGTGAGTGCCGACCGCCGGATGCTGGCCCTGCAGGACAAGTCCGGCACCTTCCTGTTAGAGTGTCCCCGCCTGTCGCCGCAGATCTCCGCGGGGAAGGTGATCACGATCGAAGGCAGGCGCAGCACGCTGTTCCGCAGCCGCTTCGCGATCCGGCTTGATAGCGGGCCGCTGATCGAGATCGACGGGCATCATGCGACGATCAAGCGGAGCGCATCGATCCATCTGGAGGCGGGCCTGCAACCGCTGCGGGTCGAATGGTTCAACGGCCTCAACCTCGCCGAACTGGGACTCGAGTACGAAGGGCCCGGCATCACCCGCAGCGAGGTGCCCGCTTCTTCTTTCTTCTACGATGCTGAGACCGGAACGCCGCAGCCGGGGCTCCGCTACGAGGTCTATCTGCAGGATTGGTGGCTCGATATCGCCGATATCGACGGCTTGGAAGCGGTCTCCGCCGGAGTCGTCGCGGATCTCGACATCCGCGTGCGTCCGCGGCCGAATCAAGTGGGGCTGAGCTTCGCCGGGGAATTGCGGATCCCGGAAACCGGCCTCTACACCTTCCATCTCAGCTCGGACGATGGCGCACGTCTCTACCTCGGGAAGCCGCATATCGAAATCTCGCTGCCGTCTGCGGAAGAGATCATGCCGGAGGTCAAGCCGTGGAGCGCGGCGGTCCCGCCCGGCAGCGGTGCCTGGGTCGGCGCGGAGGGCACGGTGACCTTTGCAGGCGGGGTGGAAGGGCGGCTTGAACTCGACGTCACCGGGCGGGATGACTCCTTCCACATCACCGTGCTGGATCGCAAGGATTTGGACCCGCAGGAATTGCTGCACCGTCATGTGAAGGTGCAGGGGGTGGGGCGGGCGGAGGGGATTCTTGTCATCGATGGCCCGGGCCTGGCATTGACCGGTGATCGGTCGGGCCAAGCGGAGCTGCTGACGCGCGCCGGGCAAGTCCGCCGCCTGCAACCGGAGGAGGCGCGCAAGGGGCTGCGGGCGCAGATCCGCGGCGTGGTCACCATGTCCTCGCAGAACGTGGTGGTGCTCGAGGACACGAGCGGGGGCGTCTTCGTGATCTATTCGGCAGCGGGCGGTGAAACCCAGCCGCGACCCGGGGAACTCTGGGAGATCGAGGGGAAGACCGATCCCGGCGACTTCTCACCCATGCTCTATGGCGAGCGCGCCCGCTACCTGGGCAGCGCGCCGATGCCCGAAGCGGCGCGCCCGACTTGGGAACAGATCGCCAGCGGCAGCATGGATGCCGAACTGGTGGAGATCGAAGGGGTGGTCGTTTCGGCGAGCCTTTCCCAGATGGTGCTGCTGACGCGGGACGGCCGGGTACTGATTCGCGACATTCTCTCCTACCCGCTGCCGACCCACGCCTTGAGCGAGGCCGAGCTCAGGGCGCTACCCGGCAGCGTGGTCCGCATCCGCGGCGTCTTCACCGCGAATTGGGACAACAGCGGGCGGGTGAATGCAGGCATCTGCCAACTCGGCAATGCAACGATGTCCGTGGACGAGCCGGCACCCGAGGATCCCTTCGCGGCGGAGCCGATCCGCGCTTCCGATCTGTTGCTCTTCACTTCTCATCCCAATGTCTTCAAGCGGGTGAAGGTGACCGGCGTGGTGCTGAACGCGCGGCCGCCGGAGTATTTCCTCTCCGATGATGCGCGCGGCTTCCGGATCGTCGGCAGCGAGGGGGTCCCGCTGCGGGCCGGGGACCGGGTGGAGGCGACCGGCTTCCCGCGCCTCGGCGGACCATCGCCGGTGCTGATGGAGGCCCAGGTGCGGCGGACCGGAGGTGCCGCGCTGCCGGAGCCGAAGGCCGTGCCGAGCACCGACCTTTTGAATCCCAGGCTCGACGCGACCCGCGTGAGCGTGGAGGCGACCTTGCTCAGCGACACGCTGCGCCTGGACGAGCGCGTGCTGGAAATGCAGGCCGGAGACCAGCGCTTCGTGGCGCGCCTTGTCGCGCCGGAGGGAGAGGTGAAGCCGATCGAGCGCGGCAGCTTGTTGAGACTGGTCGGGACCTACGCCAGCGCGGTGTCCGGCAGGCCCGCCGCCACCGCGGAACCCTTCGAACTGCTGCTGAACAGCCCCGAGGATTTCGTCATCCTGCAGCGCGGCCCGTGGTGGACCCTGCGCCACACCATCTTCGCCATCGCGATCCTTTCCGGCGGGCTCCTGCTCGCGCTGATGTGGGTCCTGCTGCTGCGCCGCACCGTCGCCCAGCGCGGCAAGCAGCTCGCCGCGGAGATCGAGGAACGCCAGACCGCCGAACGCTATCACGCCATGGAGATGGAGCGCACCCGGGTCGCGCAGGACCTGCACGATGAGCTCGGCTCCGGCCTGACCGAGGCCGGCATCCTGACCTCGCTGGTGAAGAACCCCGGCGTGCCGGCGGAGAAGAAGGCGGGCTACCTCGACCAGCTCGCGGAGGTTTGCCAGGCGCTCGTCACGGGGCTGGACGAGATCGTGTGGGCGGTCAATCCGCGCTACGATTCGGTGGCGGACCTTGCCGGATACTTCTCGCTCTTCGCGCAGCGCTTCCTCGGCTTGGTCGGGATCAATTGCCGGCTCCAGATCGCGGAGTCGGTCGCGGAACATCCGCTGGATTCCCACGTCCGCCATGATATCTTCCTCGCCTTCAAGGAAGCGCTCAACAACATCGTCCGCCACTCGCAGGCCCGCGAGGTGCGGCTGGCCATCGGTGTCGAGGACCGCATCCTGAAGGTCTCGCTCGCCGACGATGGCCGCGGCCTGGATCCCGCCACCGCCGCGCCGGGTAGCGACGGGCTTGTCGGGATGAAGGAAAGAATGGAAAAGCTCGGCGGCAGTTGCCGGGTTACGAGCAATCCCGGCGGCGGCACCGTCGTCGAATTCAGCCTGCCACTCGAAAGGAAGACCCCATGAGCATGACCAAGATCGGCATCGTCGAAGACAGCAAGACCACCCGCGAAGGGCTGGCCACCATCATCGACCTTTCGCCGGACTTCCGCTGCGTCTGCGTCTGCGACACCGCGGAGAAGGCGCTGGTGCAACTGCCCAAGCACGCACCGGAGGTGGTGCTGATGGACATCCAGCTTCCCGGCATGTCGGGCATCGAATGCGCGGCCCGCTTGAAGAAGCTGCTGCCGGAAGTGCAGATCATCATGGTCACGGTCTACGAAGACCCGGACCGCATCTTCAGCGCCTTGCGCAACGGGGCCTCCGGCTATCTCCTGAAGCGCGCCGCTCCCGACCAGGTCATCGCCGCGATCCGCGATGTCCAGCAGGGCGGCGCGCCGATGAGCGGCGAGATCGCCCGCAAGGTCATCCTGCATTTCCGCGATCAATCGGCCGCCGCGGAGGAAGTGGAGAACCTCACCGTCCGCGAGCGGGAAGTCCTCGAACTCGTCGCCGAAGGCTTCATCAACAAGGAGATCGCCGACCGCCTCGGCGTGACGGTCGAGGCCGTGCGCTGGCACCTCAAGCGGATCTACGCGAAGCTCCACGTGCGGACACGGACCGAAGCAGCGCTGAAGCTGCGGGGCCCGAAGTAGGGCGGGCAAACCCCTCACGGACGGCTCTTCCCCTGGGAGCGCGGAGCCACCGGCCCGCAGAATGGTCCCCCGGTGAGTTGGCACGAGAAGGCGGGCAGCAAAGCGACGGCACTACCCATAACGACCGCGGCTTGCCCACGGCATCCCGGGCTGCTTCTGCGGGGCAGTGCCTCCGCGCTCCCAGGCGCTGACGCGTCAATCAATGCTTCTGCGACGACATGTTCGTCAGCCGGTCGATATACGCCAGCAGCAGCGCCGAGAGCACGAAGGCCAAGTGGATGAACACCTGCCACATCATCACCTCTCCCTTCATTCGCTCCGCCTCGATGAAGGTCTTGAGCAAGTGGATGGAGGAGATCCCGATCAGGGCGGTGGCGAGCTTCACCTTGAGCACGCCGGCATTCACGTGGGACAGCCACTCGGGCTGGTCCGGATGCTTGTCGAGATTCAGGCGCGAGACGAAGGTCTCGTAACCGCCGACGATCACCATGATCAGCAGGTTCGCGATCATCACCACGTCGATCAGCCCCAGCACGGTCAGCATGATCTTGGTCTCGTCGATTTGATTGGCGGATCCGACCAGGTGCCAGAGCTCGATCAGGAAGTGGTAGACGTAGACGCACTGCGCCACGATCAGACCGAGGTAGAGCGGTGCCTGCAGCCAGCGGCTCAGGAAGATGAAATTGCCAAGGGTGCGATGGCCGGGGAAGAGGCTGCCGCGCTCGGCGACAGGCTTGTCGGGAAGAGAATCCATCCCGTCCTGTGGCGCAGTCGGCCGGTTAGAGGCAATTGGAAAGGCGGGTGGATCTTCCAATTGGGGACAGGCCGGGGAATGAACGGACGGCTCCACCGCCGGGAGCGCGGAGCCTCCGGCCCGCAGAATGGTCCCAGACTGCGATCACCACGAAAAGGAAAGCAGCCAGGCGACGGCGCTCTCCGTGCAGGACTCGCGATGCCCGGCGGCGCTGGTAGCGCAGGCTGCCGCCCCCGGCTGACCTCAAGCACCATCGAAAAATCCGCACCGATCATCGCGAATGCCGATGTTCGCGCGCTGCAAGCTCCACGCGCTCAAGCGTTCTCCCGCCGGATCTCCCGCGAGCCTCTTCTCCGCGGGACCCCGACGCGGCCCCGGATCTTGCCCCCGGGAGCCGCGCTTCCTATCCTGCACCCATGTCGGAAGCGACCTTGGAGCAGACCGCAAACTTGATGGACTACGTGGACCAGGCCCATCGCCGGACCGCGATTCTCGGCAATGGCTACTTCACCGATCTGGCCCGGGACTCGATGAGCCGCGAGCGCTTCGTCCGCTCGCAAAAGCAGTTCTACTTCGCGGTGCGCTACTTCTCGCGCCCGCTGGCGGCGCTGATGGCACGCATGCCGGACTCCGCCTCACGCCAAGGGCTCATCCACAATCTCTCCGAGGAGCATGGCTTCGAGGATGAGGGCGAAGGCGAGCCGGGCTTCGATCCCGCCGTCGCGCATGACCTGACGATCCTCGCCTTCCTGCGCAGCCTCGGGGTCACCGGCCAGGAGATGGCGAAGGAGCGCGACGGCCCGGGCGTCCGCGCCTTCAATGTCGCGCTGATGGGAGCCTGCATGATGGAGCGCGTGGAGACCGCCTTCGGCTGCCTCGGCGTGATCGAATATGCCTTCGCCGACATCTGCGAGCTGATCGGCCGCAAGGTCGTCGCGCGCGGCTGGGTCGCGCAGGATGAACTCGTCCACTACAAGCTCCACGCGCAGATCGACAAGCGCCACGCCGCGGACTTCTTCAAGGTGGTCGACGGCGGCTGGAACCGCGATCCTGCGGCACGGGCGGCGATCGAGGATGGCATCCAACTCGGCCTGCATGTCTTCAACCGGCTCTACGAGGACTTCGACCCCGCAGGAGAATGAATGCCGCCTTCATCATGGCGCGGCTTCCCGCCGCGTGCCTGGCCACCAGCCTTGCCAGTTGCGTCTGCTATCAAAGTCACGTGGAAGCGGACTTCCACGAGCACAATTACACCAACGTCGGCGGGCACCGTGAGATCAACGCGTGGTGGCGGGAGGGCGATGCGAGCTTCAATACCGCGTTGAACCCCGCGCTCATGGCCCATACCGGCAGTGCCGCGGGGGGCGAGATCCGGTTGGGCTTCATCCGGCCTCCGGGAAAGGATGCCAGCGTGGTCGTGGAGGAACTCGCGATGGAGGACCGCCGCGGCAAGCCGGTAGCAGTGGGAGTCGCGCTGCCACTACGCCTGCCGTTCAAGAAGGAAGACTTCCCGATCTGCGGCGTGAAGGACCAAGAGGGTCCGGTGATGAAGCACTATGCCGAATTCACGATCCGGCCCGAGGTCTCGATCGCCGCGGCTCCCTACCGGATCACGCTGCGCGGCTACTACCGCCGCAGCGGCGGGGCGAAGGAGCGGATCGATACCCGTATTGTCATGGATCTGAAGCGGGAACGCGATTTTTCGAGTATCGTGGAATGTTGGCCCTGAACCAAAACACGCATGGACTCCGCTGAAATTCCGAAGCTCCCCGCCGGCCTCGCGCAGGAATTCCACACCCGCGGCGAGTGGCGGCATGGAGTGCGGCTGCTGTGCTTCATCGCGCTCTACCTCGCCGGTGCCGCCGCTGCCATTCATGCGTCGGCAAGCATCACGGCATGGTGGCAGTGGTTCCTGCTCGCGCCGGTCTACCTGTTAGCCGCGGCCTCGCTGCACGGGATCAGCCTTTTCACCCATGAGGCGGTCCACGGAACTCTCTCCCGGAACCGCTTCTGGAACGACCTGTTAGGCGCGGCCTGCGCGATCCCCGTATTGCAGAATTGTTCCGCCTACCGCGTGCTGCATCTGCGCCACCACAGCCACCTCGGTGAGGATGGCGATCCGGACCACTACGCGAACTACACGCGCTGGAGTTGGATGGTCTTCACCATGAATTGGGCCCGGCTGCTCGTCGGCTACCCGGTCTACATCGTCGCGATCCCGATCCTCGGCTTCAAGCACGGCACCGCCAAGGCACGGGCAGGCATCCTCGCCGAGGTCGCGGCGACGGCGCTGGTCATCGGAGCAATCGCCGCATCGCCCTTGCCTGCCGCCTGGTTCGTCCACGGCTGGCTGATCCCGATGCTCTTTATCAACACGATGGTGAACATCCGCGGCATGAGCCAGCACACGCTGCTGGAGCATGCGGACGACGAGATCCGCGGCACCCGCAGCATCCTGACCGTGCCGCTGGTGCGCTTCTTCATGTGCAATGAGAACTACCACCTCGAGCACCACCTCTATCCCGGCGTCCCGTGGCACCAGTTGCCGAAGGTCCACGAGGCGCTGGAAGGCGAGTTGCGGGAGAAGGGCGCGCCCTACATTCCGTCGTATTCCTCCTTCGTGCGGGACTTCGTTCTTGGCAGCCTCAAGCGCAGTCCGCTTGGTTGGCGGCAGCGATGAGTTCCGTTCCGTACGCAGCATGGGCCGCCGAGGCCGCCAAATGGCCGCTCGCCTTCGCGCAGGTGCGGGAAGACCCGCGGCTCGACATGGAGCTGGCCCGCAAGCTCGCACCGGGCGCGACCGTGGTGATGATCGCTTCCGGTGGCGATACCGCCGCCTGCCTCGGGCGTCTGCCGCTGACGATCCACGGCGTGGACATGAATCCGGCGCAGCTCGCCCTGAGCCGGGTGAAGTGGCGGCTGGCCTCGGAATATTCCAGCGATGATGCGGCGGCGATCCTCGGGCACTTGCCGATGAGCCCTTTCGCGCGGGAGGATGCCCTTGGCGGGATCCTGGAGTCGCTCGGTCTGGAGGCGGATGTCTTCGGACCTGCCGACCGGGTCGCGGAGGCGGGTCCCGACCACTGCGGGCGCTACGAACTCACCTTCGCCGAACTCCGCTCGCAGCTCTCACCGTGGAAGGAAGCCATCGATGAAGTGCTGGCCTCGCCCGTGCCGCTGCGGGAGTTCGCGGACAGTCCGCTGGCCGCCGCGCTGGATGCGGCCTTCGCGGAAACGATGTCTCTCACCAATCTGGTGAAGCTCTTCGGCCAGGAGGCGACGCAGAACCCTCGCCAGTCCTTCGCGGAGCACTTCGCCACCCGCACCAAGGAAGTCATCGCGCGGATGTCGCCCCGCTCGAATCCCTTTCTCCACCAGATCCTCGGCGGGAATTTTCACCCCGCCTTCCGCTACGATTGGCTGCAAGCGCCGCATCCGCTGCCGGCGCAGACGCACTGGCATCACGGCAAGATGCAGGACGTGCTGGACTCGCTACCCCCAGCCAGCGCGGACCTGGTGCATCTCTCGAACATCCTCGACTGGCTGTCCCCGGACGAAGCGCGTGAAACGCTGCTCGCCGCACGCCGGGTGATGAAGCCGGGCGCGAGCGTGATCATCCGCCAGCTCAATTCGACCCTCGATATCCCGTCGCTCGAGGCGGGCCTTATTTGGGATGCCGCGCTGGGCCGGGCGATGGAGCGGCGGGACCGCAGCTACTTCTACCCGCAGATCCACGTCGGCCGCGCATGAACATCCTGCGGCTCAGCGGGCAGGTTCCGCCTGGGATGGGCGAGGCGCTGGCGGAATTCGAAAGCGGCTTCAGCTATCCGCTTGGCAGCTCCGGCCGCTTCCGCATCTCGCACGGCGCGGACTACCTGCCCTTCTTCCGCGCGATGGGCGAGCCGGAGGTCCTGATGTTAGAGGATGGCGGCAGCATCCAGGGTGGACTCGCCCGGGTGCAGCGGAGCTTGGAGCTTCGGGAAGGGCAGGGGACCACGCGGCGGATCGCGCACTACCTCTGCGATCTCAAGCTGCGGACGGCGGCACGTGGTTCGCTCGTCTTGCCGCGGCTGATCCGGGCGACCAAGCAGGCGATCGAAAGCAGCGCCTCCGTCTGCTGCTACTGCGTCGTGATGGAAGGCACCGGCAAGCTGCCCACCGACTACACCGGCAGGCTCGGCGTCCCGCGTTTCGAGAAGCTGGGCGAGATCGCGATTCTCCGGATCGAGGCGGGTGGTGAGGCGATTTCTGCCGATCTCTCGCCAGCGGAATTTGAAAAGCTGCGGGCCGCCATCGCGCCACAAGGTTTCAGCGCGCCGGATGCCGATGCATCATTGCGCTCGCTGATGGAACCGCTGCCGCTCGCGATCCCGTCCGGCGATGCCTGCGGGATCGTGGAAGACACCCGGCGCGGCAAGCGGCTCTTCCTCGAATCCGGGGAGGAGATGGTCTCCGCGCATCTCTCGCGCTTCGCCTGCGCCACGCCGCGTGCGGGAGCCGCCCTCCTCCGGATGGCCGCAGCCCGTGCCGGGGCGCTGGGGATGCCCGCGATGTTCGTCGCCGTCCCGCAGCGGGAAGCGGCAGAAATCCTGAGCGGGCTCGCTGGCTTGAAAGTTCTCCTCGCCCCCGCCGTGGTCTACGGTCACGCGCTGGAGCCCGGCCACGACTGGTGGATCGACACCGCGGAGATCTAAAATTCCCGGACGAGCTGTCGAATTCCGACCCCGCCGTTCGTCCATAGGGTGAAGGCAAGGGCAAGCGGCCCGCCCGAGAACCACCACAGCTAAAGCCATGAAACAATACCTGGTAGCGATTCACCACTCCGACGACTACGACCCGTCCACCGAGGGCGAAGCGATGCATCGCGATATCGACGTGCTCAACGAAGAGATGATCGCGGCCGGTGTCAGGGTCTTTGCGGGCGGCCTGGGCAGCGCGAAGTCCCTGCGGGCGCAGCCCGATGGCAAGGTGCTGATCACCGACGGACCTTATCTGGAGACCAAGGAGCACATCGGCGGTTTCTGGATTCTGGAAGCCGCCAGCCTGGACGAAGCGCTGGAATGGGGCCGCAAAGCCGTCATCGCCTGCCGGGCCCCGGTCGAGGTGCGCCCCTTCCACTCGGACCCGAGTGGCGCGGATTGAGGCTGGGGCCGGGGTCTTCCTAGCGATGCTCCCCTCTCGCGGCACAGCCGCTTTGGAGTGCGGCGGGCATCGCCGCTTTAGGGCGAGTTGGCCTGGAGAACGCCGTGCCGAATTCGCCTCTTCAATGCTCCCCACGCCGGAGATCCCGAACGATCCGCGGCTGAGATCCAATGCCTGCGAGGACTTGCCTTCCGCGGCGCAGCCGCCGTGGACTGCGTGCAGCCTGCTGCCGCTGTCCCGATGCAGCCTGCTGCGAGGGGCGCTGCAAAGGCGGAGCACCGGGTGTGACGAGCCGCGGACGGAACGGAATACGGAACTCCCCGGTGCTTCACGGCAGCAGGCTGCCTGCCGACAGCGGCAGCGGGCTGCGCGCAGTCCACGGTCGCTACGCGACTGCCGTTCCGGGGGTGGGGGTCGACGAAGGGGTGGATTCCATGCAACGACTTCCGGGTCGACCCGCCCGAAAGCGGCGATGCCCGCCGCATTCCAAAGCGGCTGCGCCGCCATCAGGGTAGACGTATCGCGATACGACATCACAAGCGAGCGACCCGAATCGTGATTGTCGAAGGCATCCGATCCGCGTAGCGAAAGCGCCGCGACGAATCCTGCCCTTTCGCCGCGTAGTTCTGCTCCGCCCATGACCCAAGCGCCTTTTCCTGCGACCGCCACCACCGCCACGGACCGACGGACCCTTTTCAAAGGCGCAGCCGGCGGCATTGGCTTGTTCCTGGCCTTCCAGTATGTCGTCGCGCTGATCCAATTGGCGGGCGGCTCCGGCGGCATGGACAACAAGTTCAGCCAGCTTGCACGGGAGGATTACCTCGGCTTCGTCATCGGCCAGAATCTGCTGGTCCTGATCGCCTACGCCATCCTCTTCGGGCTCGGGCTGCTGCTGGTGATCCCGGCGCTGGCGGTCATCCGCAAGCGGATCAAGTGGCGCGGCCGCGGCTCGGCGGTGATTCCCGCCTTTCTCATCACGGTGCTGATCCACGGCTACTTCATGCTGCGGATGATCGAAAACCGCCCCTACTTCCTGGACGATGCGAAGTTCGGCCGCTGGTACTACGCCATCCTGAATGCCCCGCCGGAATCCATGCGGCCCGCCGTGAATGTCGTCCTCTTCGGCGTGCTGCCCTGGGTCGTGCTGGTCGCCGTGGCCGGCTGGTGGCTGATGCGCTTCAAACCGAAGACCCGGATCGCCGTGGTGCTCCTGGCTGCCGCTGCCGCCGGCTCGGTCGCCTTCGCGATCAAGCCTTCCGGGGCCTCGGTGAAGGCAGCGGGCGATACCAAGCGCCCGAACATCATCGTCATCGGCTCGGACTCCCTGCGCGGCGACCGTCTCGGCTACAGCGGCTACAAGCCCGCCCGCAGCGAGGGTGCCGGGGCCGACGGGGTCTCGCCGAATATCGACGAGTGGGCGAAGGGCGCGGTCCGCTTCGAGCGCTGCTATACGCCGATCGCCTCGACCCTCGAGTCCGCGGTGTCGGTGATGTCGTCCACTTACCCGCACACCCACGGCATCCGCTACATGTATCCGGAGCCGAAGCAGGTGGAAGCCACCGAGGCCTCGATCCGCACCATCGGCGGTGTGCTCTCGGACAAGGGCTACGACACCGCGGCGATCGGCGATTGGTGCGCCGGCTACTACCAGATGATGCCGCTGGATTTCCACGAGATCGCGGTCTCGGACTTCGACAACTTCCGGATCTACATGAGCCAGGCGGTCTTCATGGCGCACTTCGTGGTGCCGCTGTATTTCGACAACCGGGCGGGCTACCAGATCTTCCCGCAGATCCATTCCTTCGCCCAATTCGTCACGCCCGAGGTGGTGACGCGGCGGGTGGAGGACAAGCTGGCAGCGCAGGCCAAGAGCGGGCGGCCCTTCTTCTGGCACGTCTTCTATTCCTGCAACCACCTGCCGTATCGCTGCGCGGAGCCCTACAACACGATGTTCGCCGATCCGGCCTACGAGGGCAAACACCGCACCGGCGTGGCCTTCGACATCAATGAATTCGTCAAGGGCACCCAGATGGAGGACAAGCTCTCCGCCCTGCCGGAGGCCGATGTCCGCCAGATCCGCGCGCTCTACGATGGCTGCACGCGCCAGTTCGACACCTGCTTCTCCCGCATCCGCGAGGCCCTGCGCAAGAACGGCCTGGAGGACAACACCATCGTCGTAGTCACCGCGGACCATGGCGATGACCTCTACGAGCCCGGCGTGACCCTGACCCACGGCATGGGCTTCAACGGGGCCGACCACTGCTCGCACATCCCGATGGCAATCCGCGCGCCCGGCATCTATGGTGCCGCGATCCCCGAGCAGATCCGCAGCATCGACCTGGCCCCGACCTTGCTGGATCTCGCGGGCGCGGAGATTCCCGCGAAGTGGGAAGGGAAGTCGGTCGCCGGCTGGATGCGCGGCGCGGACAAGCCCGCCGACCGCCCCTTTTTCGCCGAGACCAGCCTGCCGTGGATCCAGTTCACGGTGGCAGGTGCCGATCGCCCGAAGCTGCCCGGCGTGGAGGACATGGTCACCGTGGATGCGAACTACAATTACCAGTTCGTGGTCCTGCCGAAATACGAGCAGCCGATCATCGATGCCAAGCAGCGCTGCCTGCGCACCCGGGATTGGAAAATCGTCTGCACGCCATGCAGCGATGGCAGCCGCCACTTCGGCCTCTTCCACATCAAGGAGGATCCGGACAGCCGCCACGACCTCGCCGCGGAGCGCCCCGAAATCCTCGCCCCCATGCAAAAGGCAATGGAGGACTGGATTGACGATCACGTCGAAACGCCGATCACCGGCATTTTCCCCGCCGGGGAGCCGTGAAAGCGTCTCCGGATTGCCGCTTGAGTTTCCGCTGCCAGTAGGAATGCTTCCCGCCGCTCTCCCGGAACCTGTCCGTTTCCATGAAATTCGCCCTGATCCCGCTCGCCGCCTTGTCCTGCTCCGCCACCGTGTTCGCGGAGGCTCCCAAATTTATCACGGACCTGCTGCCGCTGGATGTTCCGGTCAAGGCCGAGCGTGGCCGCGTCTTCCCGCCGCCGGAACTCGACAAGTATGTCGCCAAGGTCCGGCAGGCCGCGCTCAAGGACCAGGAATGGTTCCGCGAGCACTCCAAGAACGGCAAGCCCGGCGTGCCACTGCCCTACGACGAGCGCCTCGGCCTGACCAAGGAGGAATACGACGAGTACCTCAAGCTCTGGAACAAGCGCGAGTTCAAGGCCGAGGAGCCGGTCGTCATCCTGGTGAAGGGCGACAAGGATGGCCGCTGGACCCTCAACATGAGCGGTAGCGCCCAGTCCCTCTCGACCCTCAAGTACGATCCGAAGGACGACGCCTTCCACTCGCCCAACGGCACCCTCAAGCGCATCGAGGACGTGACGGCCGATGCCGATAGCACGCTGGGCGCATGGAGCGGCCAGGAGTGGCGCTTCCAGGAAGAGTCGTCCCTGAGCATCACCAAGGAGAACATCGCCGTCGGCAAGACCGGCGATAAGAAGTACGGCCTGGTCGTCTATCGCTTCCAGGAGGTTTCCTCCCAAAACACGCCCTTGGCCGACAGCGGCATGGTGATCCGCTTCCCGCTCGGTGCCTCCGGGGTCGCCCCCGAGGCAAAGCCGAAGCCGAAGCCGGCAGTTGCCGACAAACCGGCTCCGGCGAAACCGGCACCGAAGCCTGCGGCGAAGCCGAAGAAGAAGTAGGGCATCCCTCTGGGAGGGAGAAGGACAATCGAAACGGCGCTATCCATGAGGACCGCGACATGGGCTCGGCTGCCGGGAACCGTGCTGCGGGCCGGTGGCTCCGCGCTCCCAGCGGTAGAGCCGTCCGTTGCTTAGGCGATCGTTCCGGCGCGCCGCAGGAGATTCTTCCTGAATTCAATGCCTTCTCCGATCCATAAGCCCCCTTACCCCCATGCGGCTTTCAAAGAAGCAGCGTGAGGAAGTGAGGGGGCATCGCCCAGGACCGTATTGACCGCCCGGTCCATCTTTTAAAGGCGGAGTGTATCCGTCCGTGCTGTTGCAATGGTGCCGGAGCTTGGAACCACCCGGCTGCCGCAAGAGAGGGCCGCCGGACCGGAGGGGCGGGAAAGCCCGTCGGGACTTCCAAGGATTATCAGAAATCGGCGGTTTGGTCAAAGTTCATCTGTTCAGACGATCATCCCAAAGTGATTCACGGTTCAGGGCGCATCCGAGCGGATCACGATTTGAGAGCAGCCGCAGGGATGCTGAAATGACTTGTCGCCATCGAGGTTCGGGAGCTTTACCCTCAGGCCAAGCGAAGCCGATGATTTCAGAGATTCAGATCGAGAATTTCAAGTCCATTGCCAATCTTTCCCTCAAGCCGGGAAACGTCACGGTTCTGATCGGCGAGAACGGGAGCGGGAAATCCAATCTGTTGGAGGCAATCGCCTTCGCCGCCGCCGCTTCGGTGGACAAGCTGGATGACGAGTTCCTCTACAACCGCGGGATTCGGGTGACGGATGACGAGTGGATGACCTCGGCGTTTGTCGACGATGGGACCATTTTGACCTCGGAAGGTGAAGAAGCTTCCAAGCTGCCGATATCGCTCCGCGTTTCGAGTGCTGACTCGGGGCGGCCTTTGGGAATGAAAATCCGCAGGTCGCGGTTGGAATTGATTAGGCCGTTCTGGAGGGTAAGCTTTGATATCGAACCAGAAGAGATCGAAGAAATCGCGGGCAGTGAGGAATTTGCGGAAGAATGGCAGCGGACTTTAAGGGATCACCCCGAAATGAACTCTGAGCAACAGGAGCTTATACGCTCCGTTATTGCTCAATTGAGTTTATCTACGAAGAGGCGGCGAGAGGCACCCGGACTTTCCTCATCCATGGCACTTCGGGATTTCCTCATTTATGCGCCCGAGAATACCGCCTTGCGGAACTTTGAAACCGAGGGTGCGATCAAGCCTCTTGGCATCAAGGGTGAAGGATTACTCAAACTCCTCTCAACCAGCGCGGAGAACGGAGGCAAGGAATTCGGCCAAGAACTCCGTGGCCATCTAAAACTTCTGGGGTGGTTTGAAGATCTTCTGCTTCCTAACGAGGACGACGAACTCAAGGGTCGCTTGGAGATTCACGATCGATGGCTTGCCGACCGGAAATTGGCCTTTGATCAGCGTAGCGCCAATGAAGGGTTTCTTTACCTCCTGTTTTATTTCACGTTGCTGCTTAGCAAAAAGACCCCGGCTTTCTTTGCGATTGATAACATCGACAATTCGCTCAATCCGAAACTGTGTTCCCAGCTCATGCGGCAGGTAGCGGCCCTCGCTGAGAAATCGGGAAAGCAGGTGATCTGCACCACTCATAATCCGGCTATTCTTGATGGCCTCAATCTGCGGGACGACCGGCAGAGGCTCTACGTGATCCGCCGCGATAGTGAAGGCCGGACGGTTGCAACCCGGGTGAAGGCTCCGCGGCCCCGGGCGGATGGAGGAGATCCGATTCCGCTGTCCGCGGCGTTCATGTCCGGAATGCTCGGTGGCCTCCCTGATCATTTCTGACGCCAGCCATGATCGAATTCGCAATCGTTTCCGAAGGCGTTACCGATTACCGGGTGCTGCGGAACATCCTGCTTGGCTGGTTCAAGGGGCAGGATGATGAGCCGTTCTTAAAGCCCTATCAACCGGACCCCACTGAGCTGGCCCCCGAAAACCGGTCCAGTGCCTAAGCTATGATTGTGGTGTGCAGGTGTGGCCTTAGAACCAAACCGAACACGCACGAGATGAAAGGTAAACGCAGACGACACGATCCCGAGTTCAAGGCCCGTGTGGCGCTTGAAGCGCTCAAGGGCGTGAAAACCATCCAGGAAATCGCCAAGGAATTCGACGTCCACCCGGTGCAGGTCTCGGAGTGGAAGAAGACGATGGCTCAAAACGCCGCGAGCGCCTTCGGGGGCGGCGCGGGCAAGACCGAAGCCGAGGACTTCGAGCGCGAGCGCGAACGGCTCCACGCCAAGATCGGGCAGCAGGCCGTCGAGTTGGACTGGCTGACAAAAAAGTCCAAGCAACTCGGTCTGTGAGGGATCGCGTCGGGTTGTTGGACAAGAGGCATCCCAAACTGAGCATGCGCAAGCAGTGCGAACTGCTGGGCGTGGCGCGCTCCACCGCTGGCTACCAACCGGTCGCGGAGGATCCGGAGGACCTGCGCATCAAGCGGCTGTTGGACGAGATCTATCTGGTCGATCCCTGCCTCGGCAGCAGGCGGCTGATGACGGTGCTGGAGCGCGATCATGGTGTGAAGGTCAACCGCAAGCGCCTGGACCGGCTGCGCCGCGAGATGGGCCATGAGGCGATCCGGTGCAAACCGCGGACCAGCATCCCGGACGACGGGCATCGCAAGTATCCGTATCTGCTGCGCAAGCTGGTGATCGACCGGCCCGACCAAGTCTGGTGTACCGACATCACGTATGTGCCGATGCCGCGCGGCCAAGCCTACCTGTGCGCTGTGATGGACTGGCACTCGCGCAAGGTGCTCGGCTGGGCGGTTTCCAACACTATGGGCACCGGCCTTTGCCTGGAGGCCCTGGAAATGGCCTTGGGAGCAACTGGCACGCGCCCCGGGATCTTCAACACCGACCAAGGTTGCCAGTTCACCTCCGCGGAATGGACGGGTCGGCTCACGGACCTCGGTGTGGAAATCAGCATGGATGGCCGCGGGCGGTGGATGGACAACGTGTTCATCGAGCGGTTGTGGCGGAGCGTGAAATACGAGGAGATCTACCTCAAGGAACACGCGACGGTCCTCGGCCTTGAGCAAGGGCTGCGCGAGTGGTTCGGGCGCTACAACGACTGGCGTCCGCACCAGCACCTCGGCAACCTCACGCCGTCGCGGGTTTACCGGCCGCCAGCCGAAGCCCCGAGAGCGGCATGACACCCCCGGCGCGCCGAAATCGGGAAGCCTCCGCTGCGGTCCTCGCCCTCCACTGCGCTACGCTCCGTTGCGTGCTCGTCCCTCCGCTACGGCTTCCCGATTTCGAGTCCCCCGTCACTCCAACCTTGATCCGCAAACCATGATCATCCCAAGCTCTCCCGCAGCCTGCCACCATAGCTTAGTTTAGCCAATTCGTGGCCGAAATTTGGGGGCCAGCTCACACAGCGGAGGGTGAGTCGGCTTGGCAGCAGTTCGGAAATTGGGAAAACGTCTTTCGATACTTGGAGGAAAAGAAATACGAAGATGCTCTGGAACACGCCGACTACTTGATCGTTCAGATCGACTCCGATCAGTCGGAGCATGTGAATTTCGGGGTGTCTCAACGTGAGAATGGCCAAGAGCTTTCCGCGGAAGAGATCGTGGATCGCGTCGCAGGAAGATTGCGCCAATTCTTCGAGCCCGGGCATCTTGAATTCTATGGCGAGAGAATCATTTTTGCGATCTGCGTGAGGGATTTGGAGTGTTGGCTCCTGCCCTTGTGGGATGAAAGCAAGGCTTCGAAGACCGTTGGTTGCCTCGCAGCTTTGAACCGAGCTCTATCCAGACAGAACCAAACGGCCATCAACCCGGAGGAAAAGTGCCCGGAGCTGTATGACCGCATCTCAAAGGATTACCGCAAGAAGGATGAACTCCTCCGGAAAGGTGTCCGGAATCCAAGCTTGAAGCTGTTTCTTGAAGCGTTGGACAGCCGGAGATTCCAAGGCTCAGGCGATTGAGGCGGGAGCGACGGATCGGATGGCCGGGAGCCCGTCCTCGAGGCGGGGCACAAAAAGGGCGGCCTGGTGGCCGCCCTTTTGGGATCTGGATTACTGGCCTTCGGCGGGCTCCGGAGGAGCTTCCTTGGGTGCTTCCTGTGGAGGGGCTTCCTGTGGAGGGGCCGGCCGCTCTTCCTGGGGCGGGATGGCGATCGGCGGGGTGACGGCTTCGACCGGACGGCGGGGTGGTGCTTGCGGTGGCCGCGCTGGCTGCGGGGCCATGGTCGGGCCGCGGCCGGGGAAGCCGCCGGGAGCGAGAGGATTGGGAGGGGCTGCCGCGGCGGGGGCAGGGGCAGGCTCCGGCTTCTTGATCACGCCGGCGCGGTCCTTCAGCAGCGGATCGATGGCCGAGAGGTTGATCTTGTAGACCCGGCCGGCCAGCGACTTCTCGGCGGCGAGCTTCTTCTCCAGCGCGGTCTTGCGTTCGGTGAACGCGGCGTCCTTGGCCTTGACGTCTTCCGGGGATTCCTTGTCGTCCTTCTTGCGCTCGGCGGCGATGTCGGCGCTGACATCGATGGTGACCAGCATGGTGTCGTCGGGGATTGCCGGTGCGGCCTCCTTGCCTTCCTCGGGCTTGGGCGGGTTCACGGGCATCGCGGTGATCGTGTAGTGGAAGCCCTCGACGGTATCGATCTTGAACAGGCGCTTGTCGGTGGCCTGCCCGGTCGAAGCGGCGGTTTCGGCGCTGACCACGTCCTCGAAGCGGGCGTAGCTGAGCAGGGTCTTGAGCGGGCCGGTGACGGCGGGGTCGAGTTCCTCGCCGGGCTTCGCGCCTTCCAGGGAGAATTCCGCGTTCTCATCCGCGCGGGTCATCTTCCACGCGACCTCTTCCGGCTTGGCCGGCGGGCTCACGGCGATGGCCGAGATCTTTTCCACCTGGACGAACTTCGGATCGAGCCAGCTCTTCGGATCGGCATTCAGCACCGGGAAGATCTCCTTGGTCACGTAGACGCCCGAGGAATCGGCGTGATTGCGGATGAAGCGCCCGGTCGCACCGCCGCCGCCGCCCATCATGGCGCTCATCGGGTCGCCGGCGGCTTCCAGATTCTTGCCGAAGGTGAAGTGGCCGAGTTCGCTGCCGGCCTCGTTGGACATGACCACGTTGAGGCCGCGGTCCTTGTCCTCCGCAGCCTTCGAGTCCATGCCGAAGCGCGGGGCGAAGGATTCCTCCGCCTCGATGCCTTGGGTGACCTTGGCATCGGCAAGCTGGCCGAGGAATTCGTTCACATCGTTCGGCTTGGCGGCATAGCCGTCGCGGTTGGCGACGGTCCACTTGCCGTCCTTGAGGACCAGGGTGGTGCTTTCCTTCGCGCCGGTGATCTGGATCTTCGCGACCTGCTCGACGGGCAGGTCCGAGACCAGGGTTTCGCCGCGGGCACGCTTGGTTTTGCTTTCAAAGGTCTTGGACTTGCCAGACCAGGCGGAGTAGGCGGCAGCGCCCAGGATCAGGGCGATGATCCAGAGGAGAACGACTTGGCGTTTGTTCATGGCTGGAGATGGATAATAGGGTGGGAAGCGGGTTTCAGCGGGCGCGGGTGGAACTGCGGCGTTTCACGAGCAGGCCGATTCCGAAGAGGATCACCAGCACCGGCATGGCAGCGATGTTCAGGAGAGTCACGCGGCCCGAGATGCGGTCCTTCTCGCGACGGAGTTCTTTCTCAAGGTCGCGGATCCTGCGGTTTGCCTCGACCTCCTTCTTTTTCAAGGCGGCGATCTCCACCTTCTGTTCGGGAGTGTAGCGGCCGTCGTTCGCGGAGCGCTTGGACTGGAGTTCCATCAGCTTCTGGTTCGCTTCGGTGGCCTCGAGGTTGAGCTTCTCGATCTCGACACCGGTCTTCTCCTTCGCGGCCTGTTCCAGTTCGTCGTATTTGACGAAGGGGCGGGCGACCGCCACGCGGCTGCGGGCACCGATCAGGTAGGGCGAGGAGGCGGCTTGGTCGATGATGTTGTAGAGCAGCACCGAGTTGCCGTTCTGCGGGTTCGCGGCCTTCATGCCGGGTCCGATGGTGATCATCTGGAAGGCGATCGCGTCGTAGAAGGCATCCACGTCGGAGATCAGGAAGACGTTGCCGGGCTTGGTGGCTTCCACCAGGTGATCGGCCTTCTTCGGCTCTTCCGGCTTCTTTTCCTCGCCTTCCTTCTTCTCTTCCGGCTTGGGTTCCTCGGTGCCGGGCTTTCCCTTCGGGAAAGCGGACTTGAAGGAGCCTGCGAGGTGAAGGACCGCATCGTAGGATTGGCCTGTCGGCTTCAGCCGCCGGGAAACCGCCGGGTTAGGCTGGCGTGCTTCCGCGGGAGTCGGGGTGATGAAGGCGGACTTGTTCGAGGACTTGATCAGCGTGTTCACGCTGACTCCGGCGCCGCCGGTCTTGGTGAAGCCGCCGGGCATGTAGAAGACCACCTCACGGAGGTTCTTGGTGATGATGTTGTCCTTCTGAGGCATCGCGTCCGCCGGGAACTGCGGGAGCAGCGGACCATAGTTCGGCAGGCCGTAGACGTCATCGGCAAGCACTTGGGAATCCATGGTCACGCCCCAGGCCGGGAGCAGGGTGGGCAGGGTGGAAGTTTTATCGATGCCGCCACCGCCCATCATCGGATTGCCGCCGCCGCCCTGGCTCTCGGCCACGACCGAGTAGGCATCGAGACAGGCGACCACCGTGCCGCCTTGCAGCACGTATTGATCGAGGGCGAATTCCGCTTCCGGGGTGATGCCTGCGGGATGGATCACCAGCACCAGGTCGATGGCGGGGTCGATCTTCTCGGGGGTCATGGTGAGATCGCGGACCTCGTAGGATTGCTTGAGTTGCTGGTAGATCACCCACGGGGCGGCTCCTTGCTGACCCATCATCGGGTTCCCTTGGCTGCCGGCCACGGGCAGCGCGGACATCACGCCGATCACCGGCTTGACCGGCCGGGCCACTTCGGAAATCGCCTTCGACAGGTCGTACTCGAAGGTGGTTTCCTGGGCGGGATTCAGGAAGGGCAGGGTGGCGGTGCGGTCCAGGCAGGAAACCGCGAGGCCGAAGTAGAGGTTCTGCTCGTTGATTTTCTGGCCGCTGATTCCGTCGAGGTTCGCGGAGTCCTCCGCATCGGTGTCCGGCTCGGGATCCAGGTTTTCCACGCGCAGCTTGCCGCCGGAGATGTTCTGATACTCCGCCAGCATGTCGTCCACGCGCCGCATGTGCAGCTTGATCTGCTCCGGCATGTAGTCGGAACTACGGGTCGCGTAGTAGCGGATGGTCACCGGCGCGCCGAGGTCCTTGAGGATGCTGCGGGTGCCGTCGGAGAGGCTGTGGACCTTGTCCTTGGTGAAGTCGGCGTTCTTGTGGCCGATGCCGAGGGAGGACACCAGCAGGTTGGCCGCGATGACGATCACGACGAGGGCGACGATGCCGAATACGGCGCGTGCCATCGGGTGTACGGTTTTTGCTTCCGTGCTCATGGGATCGATAGGGTCAAATGGGGTTCAGGCGCGCTTGGCGGAGAGAATGGCGCTGGTGCCGCACAGCGAGGCGGCGATGATCGAGACGAACCACACGGCATCCTGCAGGCGGAAGGAACCGCGGGCGAGCGACATGAAGTGCTCCCAGGGGCCGAGCGCGGTGATGGCGCTGGCGACCTCGGGGCTGAAGGCCCGGGCATAGACCCGTGCGAAGACATCGAAGGTGCCGAGGGTAAGCAGGATGCAGATCAAGGCGGAGATGATCAGGCAGATCACCTGGTCCCGCGTGAAGGCCGAAACGAAGAGGGTGATGGAGAGGAAGGTGCAGGCGACCAGGAAGGCGGAGATGTAGCCGCAGATGATCGACAGGTTGTCGGGATCGCCGAACCAGTTGACCGTGATCCAGATCGGGAAGGTCAGCAGGATCGCGACCAGCCAGACGGTGGCGGCGGCCAGGAACTTGCCGAAGATCACGCTCCACATCGACAGCGGCATGGTGCCGAGGAGTTCGAGGGTGCCGCTGCGGAGTTCTTCCGAGATCAGCCGCATGCCGAGCGCCGGCACCAGCACCATCAGCACCAGCGGCAGGAAGTAGAAGAAGGAGTAAGTCAGCGAGGCATCCCGGCTATCGATGAATCCGCCGAAGGTGAAGGCGAAGATCATCGAGAGGATCAGGAAGACCACGATGACGGCGTAGGCGATCGGGTGGCTGAAGTAAGCGCTCAGCTCCCGCTTGAAAATGGTCCAGGTGTTCATGGAAAGGAGGGGAGTGTAGGGTTCAGGCGGCGGTGTCCAAGGTGGTCACCTGGCGGAACAGGTCGGTCAGCGAGCCGGTCTCCGACTTCGCGATCAACTCGGCGGGCGTGCCGTCGACGACGATCTTGCCGCGGTCCACGATCACGGCGCGGGTGCAGGCGGCTTCCACTTCTTCCAGGATGTGGGTGGAGAACAGGATCGCCTTGGTTTCTCCGAGGCGCTTGATGAGCTGCCGGACCTCGTGCTTCTGGTTCGGGTCGAGGCCGTCGGTCGGCTCGTCCAGGATCAGCACCTCGGGGTCGTGGAGGAGGGCCTGTGCCAGGCAGGTGCGGTGGCGGTAGCCCTTGGAAAGGGTGTCGATCGACTGGAAGGCGACGCCTTGCAGGAAGCAGGTCTCGATCACGCGTTCCACGGCGTCCTTGCGGGTGTTCCCCGAGAGGCCGCGGACCTCGGCGCAGAACTTCAGGAAGCCGGTCACCGTCATGTCATTGTAGAGCGGTGCGGACTCGGGCAGGTAGCCGACCTTGCTTTTCGCCTCGGCCGGCCGGTCGATCACCGAGATGCCGCAGAGCTTCGCATCGCCGGATGTCGGCGGCAGGAAGCCGGTGATCATCCGCATGGTGGTGGATTTACCGGCCCCGTTGGGCCCTAGGAAACCGAGCACTTCGCCTTTCCGGACGGAAAACGAGAGGTGATCGACGGCGGTCTTTCTGCCGAACTGTTTGGTCAAGTTCTCGACTTCGATCATGGGATCACTGGGTTGAGCCACTGGGGGCGCGCCTTCGCGGAGCGACACCGTTAGCGACGTGCGTCTGAAAAAATGGCTCGGGCAGTTCTTGGCAAGGGAAAAGGGGTGTCATCGGGGGGCGGCGGGGATGTTAGGAAGCCCGATTGACCCGCAGCAAGTGGCCGGCGAGGTCCGCTAGGGAAGTGACCGCCGCGTGAATCCGCCGGGCTTGGGCGGGGAAGTCGGGATCGAACGTGCAAACCACGATGCCGGCGTGAGCAGGCGAAGCTCGATGGAGCATCACGAAATCGTGGCGGTTCAAGGTCAGGACGGCCCTTTCCGTCGAGACAGCGTAGAGCAGCACTTCCTGATCCGGGATCTCCCGGTTCGCATTTCCCGCTTCAAAGGAAGTCAGAACATCGTGTCCCAGTTCTCGCAGCGCGAGGACCACCGGCAGCGGGAAATTCTCGTTGGAATAGAATCTGGCCATCAGTCGTCGTCGTTCGCGGCGATCTCATGGTCCATCTCCTCACGGTGGCTGCGGGCGTATTGCCAAGCGTTGGCTAAGTCCTCGGCATTGAGCGTGGGGAAAGCAGCTAGGATTCCAGCGTCTGTCATCCCTTGTCGACGGGCACTCTCCAAGGTCCATACGGGGATCCGGGTGCGGACGATACGGGCGACCCCGCCGCAGATCCCATCCCGGAAATCGATGCCGGGAGATGCCTCCGCGACTTCGAGAGCGACCATCGCCAGCAAACGAGCCTTGTCCGGCCGGTCCAGTTGCGAAACCAGCTCGCGAATTTCTTCCACACTCGTGGCCATGTGGGGAGGCTATCATCCTGAAGCTGCAAATCACTTGTTTTCTCATTCTGCAGGCGTCCGGCGCATTTTCCGCCTGACCCGCCCCTGAAAACAGTTAGATTGTCGCTGATGAGTGTCCCGGAGACGGAGATCAAGCTGGAGTATGAGACGGCCCCCTTCCTGCATTCGCTGTTCGCGAATGACGCACGGGAGCTGAAATACCTGGAGCAGAAGCTGGGGGTCCGCGCGGTCACGCGCGAGGGCTGGATCCTGTTCGCGGGGCCGGAGGGGGGGGTGAAGCGCAGTGCGGCGGTGTTTGCGGACCTCGAGCAGGCCCGGCGGCAGGGCGGGGAGATCTCGGCGCGGGATTTCCGGATGGCCGTGGACATGGTGGCGGACGGCGGCGGCACGGTCTCGGAACTCGGCGAGGTCCGCCTGCTCGGTTTCCGGGGGCGCAAGCCGGTGGTGCCCAAGACCCCGCGCCAGCTCGAATACGTGAAGTCGATCGAGAAGCACGACGTGGTTTTCGGTCTCGGCCCGGCAGGCACCGGCAAGACCTACCTAGCGATGGCCATGGGTCTGGCGCTCCTGAAGGCAAAACGGGTCGGCCGGGTGGTCCTGACCCGCCCCGCGGTGGAGGCGGGGGAGGCGCTCGGCTTCCTGCCCGGTGACCTGCGCGAGAAGGTCGCACCCTACCTGCGGCCGCTCTACGACGCGATCCACGACATGATCGGCCATGAGGAAGGCGAGCGCTACCTGGCGGATGGGACCATCGAAATCGCGCCGCTCGCCTTCATGCGCGGGCGGACTCTCGCGCGCTCCTTTGTCATTCTGGATGAGGCACAAAACACCACCCGCGAGCAGATGTTCATGGCCCTGACCCGCCTCGGCGAGGACTCACGGATGGTGGTGACCGGCGACGGCTCCCAGATCGACCTGAAGCCGAATATCCCCTCCGGGCTGTTCGAGGCGGAGCGGGCGCTTGCCGGGGTGCCGGGAATCGACTTCGTCCGCTTCAGCGGCAGCGATGTGGTTCGTCACCCCGTCGTCGGCCTGATCATCGATGCCTACGACAAGCACCGCAGTTCCGCGGGCTAAGGTGCTGCTTATCAGTGTGAATGATTGATTGAAGCTCGGCATTGGCTGATCTTTTCGCCCCTCGGAATTTATTCCCAAGCACATCGCGGGTGGGGGTATTTGCGCATTGCAAAGGGGGGTAGGATGATCTAACCACCTCCCCGCCGGTGGGACTTCAACCGGCCGCGTTTCCGCAACCCAGTTGCCTCACCGTGGGATTCATCGATGCTTTCAAACGCTGGCGCCTAGCGCGCCGCGGCCTATCATCCGGGCGGAAGCGCCGTGTCCATGCGGAAAACCCGGTGGCGCTGACCTTGGACCGCAGCCCGTGGGTGCGGCTCGCCCTCTACCTGTTCTTCGTGACCTGGGTGGGCGTGATGGTTCTGAAGGTGGCGGCGTACACCTATTTCGCCAGCAATCCGGTGATGGGCGGCCTCTTCGGCGTGGTGGTGGCCGCGACCGCGGTGGCCATCCTGAACATGAATTACGAGGCGGCGTCCCTGCGGAACGGGCGCCTGGTGCTCGTCCTCGGCGGGCTGGCCGGCCACATGGCGATGGTCCGCGCGATTTCGCTGATGGTGGATGCGATGACGGACGATCCGACGGGCACGCAGAGCCAGATGAAGTTCCTGCTGATCCCCTTCGCGCTCACACCGATGGTCCACGCGGTGCTGCTGGGACGCGGGATCGGGATTTTCTCGACGATGTATGCCGCGCTGCTCGGCTCGCTGGTACTGCCGGAGGGCGATGCGACCCTTTATATGGCGGTCAGCCTCGTCTGCGGCCTGGTGGCGGTGCAGGCGGTCCACAAGGTTCGCAAGCGGGTCCAACTGCTGCGTGCCGGCGTCTATTCCGGGCTGGCGGCGCTTTTGCTCTGCGTCGCTTTCAAGCGGATCGACCTGATGCCCGAGATGAACGACCAGTTCGAGGGGCTGAAGCAGGCCGGTCTCAGTTCGCTGGCCGCGCTCGGCATGGGCATCGTGATCGCGCTGCTGGTTAGCGGCCTGCTGCCGGTGCTGGAGGGGGCCTTCCACCTGACCACGGACATTTCCTGGCTGGAGCTGAGCGACCTGAATCACAAACTGCTGCGCCGCCTGCAGCTCGAAGCCCCCGGCACCTTCCACCACAGCCTGGTGGTCGCCTCGCTCTCGGAAGCCGCCGCGGAAGCCGTCGGCGCGAATGCCGCGATGTGCCGCGTCTCGGCTTACTTCCACGACATCGGCAAGCTCAGCAAGCCGGAGTATTTCATCGAGAACCAGGTCGAGGGCGTGGACAATCCCCACGACTCCCTGACACCGACGATGAGCGCGCTGATCATCATCGCCCACGTCAAGGACGGCGTCGATCTGGCGGTGAAGCACAAGCTTAACCCGCGGGTGATCGATGTGATCCAGGAGCACCACGGGGACTCGCTGGTCAGCTACTTCCACCGCCGCGCCCAGGAGCAGAAGAAGGCCGAGCTCGAGAAGGTGGAGAAGGGCCTCGAAAATCCCGAGGACCTGCCGAAGATCGACGAGAAGAACTTCCGCTACCCCGGCCCGCGCCCGCGGACCCGCGAGAGCGGGATCGTGAGCCTCGCGGATATCGTCGAGAGCGCTTCCCGCAGCCTGCGGAAGCCGACCCCGGCCAAGATCCGCACGATGGTCGAGGACCTCGTCGACAACCGTGTCTGCGACGGGCAGCTTTCCGATTGCATCCTGACCCTCCGCGATCTGGCGATCGTGAAGGACAGTTTCTGCGCCACCCTCCGCAGCATGCTTCACACGCGGATCGATTACCCGAAGGACGACGAGCGCAGCGCGCTTGGTCGCAAGTCCTCGGACATGGAGAAGCGCCAGAACGGCACCAAGACCCAGCCGCTCAAGACCGCGCCGATCCAGCCCGCGACCCCGGCGGTGACGCCCCGCCAATCTCCGAGCTAAGCCTCTCTCCCATGCCTCCGGAAATCATCGTCGGAAACAACCAGAGCCGTACCGAAATCCCGGAGGCCTGGCTCACGCTCCTTGAAAAAGGCGGAGCCCTCGCCGCCGCGGAAATTCTCGCCCGGCACGTCGCGGCGGAGGACGCCCCGCTGCACGATCACGAGTGCATCGAGGTCGCCTTGGTCGACAACGAGACCAGCGCCCGCGTCCATGAGCAATTCATGGGCATCGAGGGCGAGACCGATGTGATCACTTTCCACCACGGCGAGATTGTCATCGGTGTGGAAGTGGCTTTCCGACAGGCTGCCGAGAACGGGGAGCCGCCTTTGCGGGAGCTGTTCCGATATATCGTGCACGGCCTGTTGCACTTGGCCGGGCATGAGGATGAGGAGGCGACCGACCGCGAGAGGATGGAGGCCGCGCAAGAGCCCCTGGTGGCGAGGTTGTGGCCGGAACTGGGGTAGGGGAGGGCCTACTTGCACCTTGGCAGACAATAGCCGATCATGCTTTATTAGGGCATGAACGTGAAGGAAGCTGTGAAGCTGGCGATGCAGTATGTCGCCGACTTGTTCGAGGAGGAAAAGATTGAAAATCTCGGACTTGAAGAGGTCGAATTTGATGAGCCGGAGAATGCCTGGCACGTGACCATCGGGTTCTCCAGACCTTGGGATCGCCTCTCCGGCATATCCCTTCGAAACACCCTAAGCCGCTCCTACAAGGTCGTGGCGATCAATGATGGCACGGCCAAAATTCTTTCGGTTAAGAATCGCGAGGTTTCAACGGCCGCATGAGGCGTCTGATCGTCGATACCAATCTTCTCCTGCTCTTGGTTGTTGGTAGCACCGGCCTCGAGTTGATCGGAAAGCACAAACGGACACGGGTCTTCACGACGGAGGATTTCCTGCTTCTGGAGGTCTTTCTCGAAGGCTTTAAGGAGATCGTGGTGACACCGGGTATTCTTGCCGAAGTCTCCAATCTTTCGGCTCAAATCGGCGAGCCGCTGAGGAGTTCCGTGATGCACACGGTCGGTCGGCTGATCGCGAGTGTGAGGGAGAATCACGTTGCAGGGGTCGCCGTTGTTGATTCGCGCTGCTTCGTCAGGCTGGGTCTTGTCGATGCCTCGATTCTTGAGGTCTATCAAGACGGCGACCATTTGCTGACCGACGATCTCGATCTCTGGATCGAGGCTGTGAACTCAGGCAAGCTTGCCACAAACTTTACCCATCTGCGGGCGGAGCATCTGCTGGGTTGATGCGGGTTCACCCTAGCCGCCAACCACCAGTGGTTCAGGAGTCCTGACGCCGCCCTTCTTCGCCTTCCGCTTCCGCCACCTGATCGCCAGGCCGTCGAACATCAGGTAGACCACCGGGGTGGTGAAGAGGGTCAGCATCTGGCTGACTGCCAGGCCACCGACAATCGCATAGCCCAGGGGCTGCCGCAACTCCGAGCCATCGCCATGGCCGAGGGCCAGCGGGATGCCGCCGATCATCGCCGCGAGGGTGGTCATCAGGATGGGGCGGAAGCGCTTGATGCAGGCTTCGAAGATCGCCTTCTCCGGCTCCATCCCGCGGTCGCGCTCGGCCTCGATCGCGAAGTCGATCATCATGATCGCGTTCTTCTTCACGATCCCGATCAGCAGCAGGATGCCGATGATCGCGATGACGCCGACGTCGTAGTCGAAGGCCCACAAGGTCAGCAGTGCGCCGAGGCCCGCCGAGGGCAGCGTCGAAAGGATGGTCAGCGGGTGGATGAAGCTTTCGTAGAGCATCCCGAGGATGATGTAGATCGCGATGATCGCCGCGGCGATCAGGTAGGGCTGCGAGCGTAGGGAGTCCTGGAAGGCCTGGGCAGTGCCTTGGAAGCTGCCCGTGACGGTGAGTGGCAGGCCCATCTCGGCATTGGCTTTCTCGACTGCCGTGACCGCATCGCCGAGGGCCACGCTAGGCGCGAGGTTGAAGGAGATCGTCACCGAGGGATACTGCCCGAGGTGGTTCACCGAAAGCGGCTTGCTCGCTCCGGTGTTGAAAGTCACCAGCGAGGACAGCGGCACCTGGCCACCGGTGATCGGCGAGCTCAGGAAGATCCGGTCGAAGGTGGAAGGATCCTTCTGCAACTCCGGCGGCACCTCGATGATTACCTTGTACTGGCTGACCTGGGTGTAGAATTGCGTCACTTGCCGCTCGCCGAAGGCATTGTAGAGCGCCGAGTTGATCGCCTGCGCGGGGATGCCGAAGCGGCTTGCCGCCTGACGGTCGATATCCACGCTCAGCGCCGGTGCCGCGGATTCCTGGTCGGAGGTCACGTCGCGCAGTTCAGGCAGCTCCCTCATCTTTTCCATGATGCGCGGAGCCCAGCTATTCAGCTCGTCCATGTCCGCATCGCGCAGCGTGTACTGGAACTGCGTCTTCGACATCATGCCGCCCACGTTGAGATCCTGGCGGGCCTGGAAGAATATCGTGAGACCGGGAATGCCGGCGGTGGCCTTTTTCAGCCGGTCCATCACCATCGTCACGGAGTCCCGCTCGCCGCGCTCCTTCAGCGTGATGAAGAAGCGGCTGGAATTCATCGAACCACCACCGCGACCGCCGCTACCAATCCGGTTCTGCATCCCCAGCACGGCGGGATCTTTCATGATGAGCTCCCCGATTTCATGAGCGCGCTCAAACATCGCATCGTAGGAAATATCGGCGGAGGCTTCCACGGTCGCGTCCAAGAGGCCGACATCCTGCGAGGGGAAGAAGCCCTTCGGCATTTTCACGAAGACAAAGCCCGTCAGCGCGATCGTCACCACCAGCGAGAGCAGCGTCGTCTTGCGGTGGCGGAGCACGAAGCGGAGCATCGACTCATAGGTTCTCTCCAGCCCTCCGAAGAAGCTCTCCAGTGCGCGGTCCAGCAAGGCCCGGGGTCCCTTCCCCGTGGGCACCTCGTGGTGCTTCAGGAAACGCGAGCACATCATCGGCACGAAGGTCAGCGAGACGAAGGCCGAGACCAGCACCGCGGTGGTGACCGTCACCGCGAACTCGCGGAACAAACGCCCCACGATGCCGCCCATCAACAGCACCGGGATGAAGACGGCGATCAGGGACAAGGTGATCGAAAGGATGGTGAAGCCGATCTCGCCCGCGCCCTTCAGCGCGGCCTCCATCGGTTTCATCCCGTCCTCGATGTGCCGGTAGATGTTCTCCAGCATCACGATCGCGTCATCGATCACGAAGCCGACCGAGATGGTGAGCGCCATGAGCGACAGGTTGTTCAGGCTGAAACCCAGCACCTTCAAGATGGCGAAGGTCGCGATGATCGAAATCGGCACCACCGCGCTCGCGATCAAGGTCGCGCGCATATTCCGCAGGAAGGCGAAGACCACCAGGGTCACGAGCCCCACCGTGAGGGCGAGGTGCATCTCGACCTCCTCGACGGAAGCGCGGATCGTGCGGCTGCGGTCGCTGAGCGTGTCGATCGACATGGCCGGCGGCATCGCCGCGCGCAATTGCGGGAGCAACTCGGTCACCCGGCCGATCGTCTCGATGATATTCGCGTCCGCCTCCTTGCGGATGATGATACCCACCCCGGGCTCGTTGTTGATCAGCGCACCGGAGCGGCTTTGTTCCGGGCCGTCGACCGCCCGGCCGACGTCGCGCACGCGGATCGGTGCGCCCTTGCGGTAGGCGAGGATCAGGTCGTTGTAAGGCTCCGCCTTGAGGAGCTGGTCGTTGGCGTAGATCGAGTAGCTTTGGCGGTCGCCGTTGATGCTGCCTTTCGGCGAATTGATCGTGGCCGCGGCGATCACGCCGCGCACGTCGTCCATGCTCAGGCCCAGCGAGGCCAGCTTGGCCGGATCCACCTGCACCCGTACCGCCGGCTTGCGCTCGCCCATGACATCGACTTGCGCCACGCCGCTGAGCTGGGAAATCTGCTGGGCTACCACGTTCGTCGCGTAGTCGCTGACCTCGGTCAGACTCAGAACCTCGGAGGTCACGCTCAGCAGCAGGATCGGCGAGTCCGCCGGATTGACCTTCCGGTAGTTCGGAGGACTGGGAAGATTGGTCGGAAGCTGCCCCGCCGCGGCGCTGATCGCGGACTGCACTTCCTGCGCGGCGGCATCGATGTTCTTGCCAAGGTCGAATTGGATGGTGATCGAGACATTCCCGAGCCCGCTGCTGGAACTCATCTGCGTGATCCCGGGGACCAGCGCGAGTTGGTTCTCCAGCGGTGTCGCCACGGAGGAGGCCATCGTCTCCGGGCTTGCCCCCGGGAGGGATGCCGAGACTTGAATGGTCGGGAACTCCACCTGCGGCAGCGGTGCCACCGGTAGCAGCGGAAAGGCCACGATCCCCACCAGCAGGATGGCGATGGTGAGCAGGGCGGTGGCGATCGGACGCCGGATGAATGGGGCGGAAATGCTCATAGTCCGGCTTTCCTTTCACTCACCTTCGCGCCCGGCTTCAGCTTGTTCTGGCCATCCTGGACCACCCGGTCGCCGGGCAGCAGGCCGTCCTCGATCACGGTCACGGCTTCCAGGGTCATGCCAGCCTTGAGCTGCCGGGCTTCAACCGTTTGATCCTCCTTCACGAGATAGGCGAAGGTGCCCTTCAAGCCCTGCTGGACCACCTCTGTCGGCACTACCAGAGCGTCCTTCTTGGTCTCCACCAACACCTTCGCGGAGACGTACTGGCCAGGCCAGAGGGTGTAATCCTTGTTAGGGAAGGTCGCCTTCAGCCGCAGGGTGCCGGTGGTGTTGTCGATCTGGTTGTCCACCAGCTCCAGGCTGCCTTCGTCAAGCACCGTGCCGTCGTCATCCACCGCTTGGGTCTTGAGCGACGCTGCGCCCGGCTTCATGTGCGGGCGCAGGGCGGCGAGGTGGCGTTGCGGCAGGGTGAAGATGATCGAGATCGGCTGAAGCTGGGTCACCACCACCAGGCCTTCCGGCTGGCTCGCGGTGACCACGTTGCCCGCATCCACCATCCGCACGCCCGTCCGGCCGGGGATCGGTGCGCGCACCACGGTGAAATCGAGATCGAGCTGGGCGGCTTCGATGGCCGCTTGGTCCGACTTGACCTGGGCATTGAACTGTCCTTCCGCCGCTTCCGCTTGATCCACCACTTGCTGGCTCACGGCATTTTCCTTCACCAGCCTGCGCGAGCGATCCAGCGCTGCGGCGGCATTCGCGAGCTGCGCCTCATCCTGCAGTTTCTTCGCCTTGGCCTGCGCCAGAGCGGATTCGTAGGGCCGGGCGTCGATCCTTGCCAGCACGTCGCCCGCCTTGACCATGGCGCCCTCGGTGAATTCGACGCTCTCCAAGGCTCCGCCGACCCGCGGGCGCACGGTGACCGTATTCGAGGCCTGCACCGTGCCGATTCCCTCCAGCCACACCGGCACGTCCTGACGGATGACCTCCGCGACCACCACCGGCACGACCATCGGTCCCTTCGGGCCCTTGTCGCTTGCTTTGGAGACCGCTTTCGCCCGCGCCTGCCAGACGAGCAGGGAAATGGCGGCCAGCGCCAGCATGGCGATCAGGAGTCGGGCGAGGGTTTTCATCATGCGGGGAAAAGAAAGCGCTCCATCGATAGCACGGGAAAGCGCGGAATGCGTGTCGAACGGCGTGGTTTATCGTCGCGAATTGTCGCATCGCAGCCGCGGGCGACACACTTTGCGACAATTTTTTGCACGCTCCCGCCCGACAAACTGCGATGCTAGTTCCGGAGACATGGAAGCCGGCCCGCACATCGCCGTGGTGGATGATCACCAGGAGATCCGCCAATTGCTGGTGCGCTATCTCGGCCAGCATGGCTACACCGTCAGTGCGGCGGGCAGTGCTGCCGAGTTCCGGGCCCAACTCGAGCGCGGCGAACTGCCGGACCTCGTGGTGCTGGACATCATGATGCCCGGCGAGGACGGCCTTTCCCTCTGCCGCCATCTGCGCGCCACCACGACTCTGCCGGTCATTTTTCTGACGGCCATGGCGGAGGATACCGAGCGCATCGTCGGGCTGGAGATCGGGGCCGATGACTATCTGGTGAAGCCCTTTAACCCGCGCGAACTGCTCGCCCGCATCCGTGCGGTGCTGCGGCGCTCTAGCAGCGGGCCTTCGCGCGAGGAGCCGACGCTCAAAACGGAACGCCTGCGCTTCGCTGACAAGCTCTTCGACATGACCCGCCACGAGGTCACCGGCAGCGATGGGGTCGCGGTGCCGCTCAGCACCGCCGAGTACCGCTTGCTCTGCGTCTTCCTGGAGCACCCCGGCAAGGTCCTGAGCCGCGATGCGCTGCTCGATCTCACCAGCGGCCGCGAGGCCGACGTCTGGGACCGCAGCATCGACAACCAGGTCAGCCGCCTGCGCCGCAAGATCGAGGAGGACCCCAAGAACCCGGTCCTCATCAAAACCTACTGGGGCGATGGCTATTGCTTCACCGGCACCGTGACCCCGGCATGAAACGCTTCTGGATGCGCAGCCTGACGGGGCAGTGGATCACGCTGATGCTGCTGGCACTGGCGCTCTCGCAGGTGCTGTTTTTCGCGATCTACCGGGGGGATCAACTGCGCACCGTCTTCCTGCTCCGGCGCGATGAATTCCTCGGGCGTGCCGCCTCCGTGGCGCGCCTCCTCGATTCCGCCGACCCGGGGCTCCATCAGGGCATTCTCGATACCGCGAATACGGTCGCGGTCCGCTACTGGTTCGGACCCCGGCCTGAGGGCGATCCGCTGGAGTGGGAGAGCCAAGCACGCGCGCATTTGATGGAATCCACGCGCCCGCCGTCCGCGGATGATCTGCCGCTACAAGGCGGGGTGAAGTGGGAGAGCTTGTCTCTGGATGAATGGAAGGGTGGCTCGCCTGCCATGCTCGTCCATCTCTCGGAGTGGAATGGTTTCGGTCTCGCTACCGAGATCGGTCAGGGCCGCTGGCTGCATGCGGTCTATGCCAAGCCCGGCGCTCCGCCCGGTCCACCCGACACCTACTACATCTCGATGGCGATCACCGCGGTGGTGCTTTGCTTCGTCACCGCCCTGATCGCCCGCCGCGTCGGCAGGCCCTTGCAGCGTCTAACAGATGCAGCCGAGAAGCTCGGCAGGGGAGAGGAAACCGCGCCGCTGCCCGAGGAAGGGGCCGATGACATCCGCCGCACGGCCGTCGCCTTCAACCGCATGCAATCCCGGCTCAAGCGCTATGTCGAAGACCGCACCGGCATGATGGCCGCGATCAGTCACGACCTGCGCACGCCGATCACCTCGCTGCGGCTTCAGGCCGAATTCGTCAGCGACCCCGAGACCCGCGACAAGCTGGTCGAGACGCTCGATGAGATGAAGACGATCACCGAGGCCAGCCTTGCCTTCGCTCGCGAGGATGCCGGATCCGAGGATACGCGGACGCTGGACATGCATGCCTTGTTAGAGAGCCTGTGCGAGGATCTGGCTCTCCTCGGCTGGGATGTGGCATTCACCGGGGAAGGCCCGCTTCCCTGGCGTTTCCGGGCCGACGCCCTGCGCCGCGCCCTGCGCAATGTGATCGAGAACGCGGTGCGCTACGGCAGTCGCGCGCGGGTCTCCACCGAGCTCAATGCGACTTCGCTGGAGATCTTCATCGACGACGACGGCCCCGGCATCGACGAAGCCGAGCGCGAGCGGGTCTTCACCCCCTTCGTCCGTCTCGAAAGCTCACGCAACCGCGGCACGGGCGGCACGGGTCTGGGGCTCACCATCGCGCGGACGATCCTGCGGAATCACGGCGGGGATTTGTCCCTGGCGAACCGGCAGGGCGGGGGGCTAAGGGCGATCCTGCATTTGCCGAGGAAGTGACGACAAACGATCTCCCATCGACATCCTCTTCGTCCCAACGGGACGGCTCATAATAGCCTGGCACGCAGTGCCAGGTTCGCCGGCAGAGAGTATTGTGTCCTACAGGGACAGCTCATGCTGATAGCGTGGTCTCCGCGGGCAAGCGCTCTCGCCAAATGTAAACCGCCGCCTCGCGATTGTCGAAGGCCCGCCGATACCCGACAGCTTCCCCGCATAAGGCGTCCCTGTAGGACGCGATGCTGTGGTGGCATATACCCGGCGCTGCGTGCCGGGCTATTATTAGCCGTCCCGTTGGGACGAAGAATTCTCAGCCTTCGAAGTAGGTGTAGCCACTGAGGCCCGTCCGATACAGATCCAGCACTTCGCGCCGTTCCTTCGGCGAGATCCGGCCCTGGGCCACGGCCTTTTCGGCAAAGGCCCGGAAGCGGCCGACGAGTTCCTTCGGATCGTATTCCACGTAGCTCAGCACGTCCGCCACGGTGTCGCCTTCGACCTCGTGGGTGTAGACCGGCTTGCCGTCTTCGATGTGCACGCCGACCACATTGGTATCGCCGAGCAGGTTGTGAAGATCGCCCAGGGTCTCCTGATAGGCACCCACCAGGAAGGTCGCGATGTAGTATTCCTCGCCGATCTTCATGCTGTGCAGCGGCAGCACCTTCGCCACGTCCTCGCGGTCGATGAAGCGGTCGATCTTGCCGTCGCAATCGCAGGTGATGTCGGCGATCACGCCGCGCTGTTTCGGCCGTTCGTCGAGGCGGTGGATCGGCATCACCGGGAAGAGCTGCTTGATCGCCCAGGAGTCCGGCAGGCTCTGGAAGAGGCTGAAGTTCCCGTAGTAGAAATCGACCAGCGAATCGGACAGTTCGCGCAAGTCTTCCGGCACGATTTCCAGTTCCAGGATCAGCTTCGAGATCCGGGTCATGATGTGCCAGAACCAGGCCTCCGCAAGACCGCGCTCGCGCAGGGTCGCGGCTCCGTAAAAGAACTGCGCGCGGACTTGGTCGCGGTAGTAGACGGCGTCGTTGAAGCACTCCTGCAGGTTGCGCTTGCTGAGGTCCTTGTTGACCGCGATCAGGTTGAGCAGGTTCTGCGGCGCGTGCTCCGGCGTCACCGGCGGTGTCTCGGTGGTCTGCACCGTCGAGACATCCAGGATGTTGAAGACCAGCACCGAGTAGTAGGCGACGATTGCGCGGCCGGATTCCGAGATCAGGTTCGGATGCGCCACCGCGGCCTTGTCGCAGACCTGCATGATCGTCTCGATCACGTCGGTGCAGTACTCGAGGATCGAGTAGTTGCAGGAGGAGTGGAAATTCGTGTGCGAGCCGTCGTAGTCGACCGCCATGCCGCCGCCCATGTCGAGCACGCCCATCGGCGCGCCTTCCTTGACCAGGTCGCAATACATCCGCGCCACCTCGGTCGCGCCCTCGCGGATCGCGGCGATGTTCGGGATCTGGCTGCCCTGGTGATAGTGCAGCATCCGCAGGCAGCCGAGATAGCCCTCCGCCTTCAAGCGGTCCACCACGTCGATGACCTGCGTGGCGCTGAGGCCGAAGACCGACTTGTCGCCGGCGCTCTCCGCCCAGTGACCGGAGCCGCGGGTCGAGAGCCGGACACGCACGCCGAGATTCGGCAGCACGCCGACCTTGCGCGAGCGTTCCAGCACGAGGTCGAGTTCGCTGGGCATCTCCAGCACCAGCATGATCTTCAGGCCCATCTTCTGCGCGTGCAGGGCCAGGTCGATGAACTCCTCGTCCTTGTAGCCGTTGCAGACGATGTAGGCCTCGGTGTCGTGCATGTGGGCCAGCGCCGCGATCAGCTCGGGCTTCGAGCCCGCTTCCAGACCGTAGTGGTACTGCTTGCCGAATTCGGAGATCTCCTCGATCACCTGCCGCTGCTGGTTGACCTTGATCGGATAGACCCCGCGGTATTCGCCCTTGAAGCCGGTGTCCTTGATCGCCTGGCGGAAGGATTCGTTCAGCTCGCGGATCCGCGAGTGCAGCAGATCGCGGAAGCGCAGCAGCACCGGCAGGTCCGTGCCGCGGTCGCGCAGGCCTTCGATGATCTCGAACAACGAGACCTCCTTGAAGCCCTCGTCATCGGCCAGCTTGACCGTGACGTGACCTTTTTTGTTCACGCCGAAGAAGCCGTGGCCCCACTGGTCCACGCCGTAGAGTTCGGCCGACTGCTCGGTCGACCATCCGTTTTCCTTCTTCGGGGCTTTAGGGGTCTTGGCGCTGCCAGGAGGAACCATGCGCGGAAGGAAGTGGCAAACCGCAGGAAAATAAAGCGGTAATGCGAGGAATTTACGACTTCAGCAGTCCGCGGAAGCCCCCCGGAAGGTGCACCGCCGCCACCGCCAGTCCGATCCGCGCCAGCAGGGTGCCGGGAGGATAGGCCAGATAGCGGCCCTGCCAGGCCGGGTGATACTTGCGCTTGAAGTCGAAAAGCGACTTGTAGCGGTAGAAGCGGTCGAATTTATCGAAGAGCAGCTTCACCTGCTTTTCCTCCTTCGAGAGCATCGCCGGATCGGTCTCGGTATTGGCCAGCGGGGCGCTGCCGAGACTGATTTCCTCCACGCCGTTCTCGCGGAAGTGATCGAGGCTTTCGAGGATCAGGAAATCCATGATCCCGCCCGGGGAACCGCGGCCGCGCATCAGGTCCAGGGCCCGGCCCTTGCCGCCGCCGTAGGGCCGCCAGGTGGCGAAGCATTCGACCTGGCCGTCCGCCTGCAGCGCCACCGCGCAGCCGTTCGCGCGGATGTCCGCCAGCGAGAAGGAGCCGAGGTCGAAGGTCATCTCGCCGCCGCTCTTCGAGCGCAGCCAGGTATCGGAAAGCAGGGTGAGCTGGGCTTCGAGTCCGTGATCGATGCCTTCCTTCGGATCGTACCAGCGGAAGCCGAGGGACTCCTTCTTGGCCTTGTTGCGGGCGGTGCGGAGGTTCTGGAACTTGCCGCCGGCCAGGCTGAATTCGGAAAGCGGGATGCGCGCGTCCTCGCCGACCTTGAAGGTGACCAGACCGGACTGTTCGTAGAGAGAGCGGTTTTCCTGACGGGTGCCGTAGAAGATCGGCGTCCAGTCCTGCTTGCGGCAGAAGCGCACGAAGTGATCGACGAGGCCTTGCCGCAGCTCCGGCGGGCAGACCGGATCCGCCAGCACCACCGCGATGTCCCGCCAGCAGGCGTAGGCCACGTAGCCCTCGCCGGATTCGTGGAAGAAGTAGTGCTTGTCCGGCAGCAGGGTGTAGGGGTCGCTGGGATCGATGCCGTGGCGTGCGAGGATTTCCGCCGCGCGCTGCCGCTCCTCCTCGCCGGCGGCATTCACCCGCGATAGCAGCACCGGCCGGAGGAGGAGATAGAGCACCAGCGCTCCGCCCGCGATTCCCGCCAGCCGCAGCCGGTCGAGCAGGCGCGCGACTTCGGGTGTGGAGGAGTCCAGCGAATCCGGCAGCCCCGCGACCGCCGTGGCGGAGGAGCCGAGCGCGCGCGCCCAATCCAGCGGTTCGGGCAGCTTCCCCGACTCGCCGAGGTCGTGCAGGCTGATCGTCCCGTAGATAATCAGCATCACCGCCACCAGCGGCGCGACCGCCAGCCCGAGGCGCAGCGATGGCGCATCCGAGCGGGCGATGAATTCCCGCCGCCAGCGGACCAGCGGCACCAGCAGGATCACCGCCGCCACCGCATGGTGCCAATCGAAGGCCCGCACCACGTGCAGCAGCGCCGAGGCCACCAGCAAGGAGGTGGCCAGCCACCAGGCGACCCGCTTCCTGCGCCAAAGACCCCGCCCCAAGCCCAGCAGCGAGAGCCCGGAAAGCAGCAGCAGGAGGCGGCTGTCTTCGCTGACTCCCAGCGGGAACCACTGCTGCGTCCAATCGATCACCTCCGGCGGCTTCGGCAGCATCGCCTCGAGCAGGTTGGCCAGGCCGATCAGGATCACGGCCGCGACCAGCAGGCGGAGCGCGTGCCGGCGCATGAAGAGGAAAACCAGCACCAACAGGGTGCTCAGAGCCGCCACCGGCCACAGCGGGGAAAGGCCGTAGGGCAGCGTGTGCGAGGTATTCGCAGGCCCCATCGCTTCATCGCCCAGCAGCCATGCCTGCGCCTGCTGCACGGCGGGGCGGAATTTCTCGTCCGGCCCGTCGAAGCCGTGGTTGTAGCCCGGCATCTCGTAGAGCGCCGCCGGCTGGGGCAGGCCGCGGATCCAGGCGGTGCTCGAGATGAAGTCGCCGCCGCCCTGGAACTGCGCCACCCGCAGCCCGGCCAGCGACTCGTTGAATTCGCTCAGCGCGAAGGTCCCGTCGCCCGTCGGCGCGATGCCCAGCTCGTCCTTTACCCGCAGCCCGTAGCGCCCGCGGGAGCCGCAGGAGAAGAGCAGCAAGCCCTCCAGGTCTGCCGGGCGCTCGGTCCCCGCCGCCGCCACCGCTTGCGAGCAGCCCATCGACCAGCCGCCATAGAAGACCGGCGTGCCCGGCGGCAGCTCCATCTCCTTGGCCAAGGTCGCGAAATCGTTGCCCAGCAGGTCGCCATCGTAGTCGGTCTCCGCGTAGGTTCGGCAATTCAACCCCGCCACCCGCCAGCCGGCCTCCGCCAGCCAACTGCACGTCGTCGTCTCCCAATCGGTCCACCCGCCATCGCCCGAAGCGAACACGATCCCCGCCACCGGCTTCTCCGGCCCCGGGAAAAGGTAAATCTTCCCCGGCCCCCGGGAAAGCTGCACATCCCGGATCTCCGGCTCGGCCGCTGCCGCCAGAGCCATCAGGCACAGGGAGGTAATCAAGAGCCGCAAAACCGGCCGCCAAAAGGAAAGCATGATGCGGGAACCGCACGCTCCCGGGCGGGATACGGAGCAGGGCGGGGAATTCTGTCAGGTTTTGCCGCTTTGCGCATCCCCCGGCGACACGTTAGGAGCGTGGCTTTGCAAGCTGCAGGAATGGTCCCGGTGGTCTGCCGAACCGCCTTTGCACGAAGGACAGCCTGCCGATCACCCCCATTGACCCCGTCCCGCGATCTCCTCTAACGTCCCCATCTACCTTCCCGAGCCTTCCCCCGGCGACCTCGATAGGAAGCTATGGAACGCCACCGACCGAATCATGATTTCACCGATCACCATCACTGAAGTCATCGACCGCTCGGTGCAGGGAATGACGCGACCGTTTCGCTGTGCGGCGGGCATCGACGAGGATTTCGTAAAGGGTGCTTATGCCGGAAAGAACTCACTGTGCTGCGAGTGGGTGGCGAACCGCTTGGTGAATTTTTTCCGCCCTGACGCTCCGCTGGGAGTGCCGGCATTCAGGATGGGAGAGGTGCCCCGGGAATTGATCCAAGGTAGCGGACGGTCTGATATCCGGGATCTTGGCGAAGGACTGGTGTTCGCCTCCTTGCGAATCCACGATGTGGTGGAACCGAAATGGTTGCGAGCCCAAGGATGGCCGCAGGAGACGAAGGCCCAATTGCTTTTGTTAGACCTGTGGTTGCAGAACGAGGATCGAAGTCTATCGGAGGATGGAGGGAATCCGAACTTGTTGGTATCCCGAATTCCATCGTTGCCGGAGGACGACCCGCAAGCGGCGTCGAAAGATCCGTCGAAACGGGAGATGCTATGGGCCTATGATTTCAATCTGGCCTTCGATCCGGAATTTTGCCGCGAGCGCTTTTTCGGAGCGCACGTGTTCCGGGGGGAAGTAAAGGAATGGCCGGAGGGATTCCGGAAGCGGATGGAGCAGCGCTTGCGAGTCGCGTTGGATCAGGTGCGGACGGTCTTTTCCGAGCTGCCATTGGAGTGGCTGCACATGGACGGAGACGAGAGTTTGTCCGTGCAACTGGAGGTGGAGAGGGTAAACTCGGTCTTGGAAATGCCTTTCACGGATGCCGATAACTTCTGGAAGCTGCCATGATCCCCGCCCAAGCTGTCTGCAACTATTCGCTGCTCCGTTTCCTGCCCTACCCGGAGACCGGAGAGTTCGTAAATGTGGGGGTGGCGGTGAACTGCCTGCAGCCGTGTTTCCTGCATTTTCTTGCCGAGCGTCAGATGCCTGCCCGGGTCAAGGCTCTGTTTCCCCATCAATATGAAAGGGAATTCGAGGTCTCCATGGAAGCGATGAGGCAGGAGGTGGAACGGGTGAAGGGGCGGATTCGGGACCCGAAAGGGTGCCAATTCGCCTTTAACGAATTGGTGCGTCCTCGGGAGAATACCTTTCGCTTCGGAGAGGTGAGGACAATCCTCTCCACAGATGCGCGGAATCTCTCCGAAGAACTGTTCAGGCGCTACGTCCGCATGGAATCCGCAGTGCCGCAGGCGGTCGTGAGCGAGAGCTGATTCTTCTCAATGATCACGGGCCATCTGCCGGATGGTCAGGAGAAGGCGATTGGCTGGCGCTCAAGCCAGACGAGGCGTTGGCGGAAGAGCGGACGGCAGAGTAGCTGCCTCGGGTGAGAACACTCCTCACTTCTCCGGCTTCTCCCCGTCTCCGCTCAGATCGCTCATCCGTCGCTTCTCCTCGTCCGGAATGCTCTGTGGCGGGGTGTCATCCTCCGCTTCTTGCTCTTCCTTCCCGGCCTGCCAGCCGTCTTCGTTGGAGGAGGGATCCCAGGGCTCGCTGCGGTCTTCTACCTCGCCGCCCTCGGTTTCGGCTCCGAGTTCAGCTTTACCTTCGCTGCCGGGAGCGGGTTGGCAGGGATCGACCTCGCTGCCGTGGTCGTGGTCCTTGTCCATGAGCAGGGCCTCGAAGCGCTTGCGGTCTTCCTCGGCGCGCACGCGTTCCTCTTCCGCCTCGGCCTTGGCCTTCTTCTTGTCGTCGAAGTAGGCGAGCCAGATGCACAGTTCGTAGAGGACCACCATCGGCCCGGCCATCAGGAGCAGGGTGAAGGCGTCCGGGGTGGGGGTGATGATCGCGGCGATGACGAAGATCGCGAGGATCGCGTAGGAACGGGTCCGGCGCATCGTCTCGTAGGTCAGCAGCCCGATCTTCACGAAGACCATGACCACCACCGGCAGCTCGAAGGAGAGGCCGAAGAGCAGGGTGAACTGCGTGGCGAAGGTGATGTAATTCCCGATCCGCCAGTCATTCGAGATCCCGGACGAGAGGCCCCATTCGTAGAAGAAGGTCAGCGCCCGCGGCAGGACGTAGGTGTAGGCGAAGAAAACTCCGAACAGGAAGAGCCCGAAGCCGACCGCCAGCGCCGGCCACATGACTTTCTGCTCGTGCGAGTGCAGGCCCGGCAGCACGAACTGCAGGATAAAGAGCATCAGGAAGGGAAAGGACACCACCACTCCCGCGAAGAAGGCCAGCTTCATGGAGAGCATGAAGGCCTCCGTCGGGCTCAGCGCGGACATCATCTGCAGGTTCCCGCGCTCGTCGATCTGCGGGCTCGCGCCCTTGGTCAGCATGGTCTGCACGACCTCGGCGAGATCGTCCCGGCCCTCCCGCTTCAGGAAGCCCTCGCGCTTCTCCACCTTCATCGGCACGATCGCGCGCAGCAGGCGCACGATCTCCACCCGGCGCAGGTCGTCCGGTTCGAATTCCTTCAGGTAGCGTTCTCCTCGCTCGCCACCGAGCGATGTCGCCGCTTGCTCGATCTGCTTGGCCGTCTCCCAATTCGTCGGCGTGATGCCCTTCGGCAGCAGCTTGGTCATGTGGATCTCTTGGACCTTGTTGACCGGTGCGCGCAGGAGCGCCATCAGCTTCTCCTGGAAGGCGAAGCAGATGGTCATCGAGATCATCAGCACCACCAGCGAGCGGGTGATCATGACCCGCAGGTCGTCCAAGTGCTCCAGGAACGGCTTCTCGTGATCCGGGTTCGCCTTGTCCCGCAGTTGAAAAACCTTGTTGAGCAAAAACATCAGCCGTCGCGGCGGGATTCAAGGGCCGGACCGGCGGTCCTGCAAGGCCGATAAGCGGCCAATGACGAATGACAGAACACGAACGATTGAACGGGGAAACACGGTGGCGGCGCTTGATTTCGGGATTGCCACGCTGCGGCTTCCGCGGAGACTGCTAGAACCTGCTCCCCCCATGAAATCTTTCGCCGATCTGTTCCGCAGTTTCCGCCGCAGGAGCCGGCTATGGCGCTGCGCGGGCGGATTCGCCGCGGCGGCGCTGCTGGGCGGTTGCGGCACCGTGGAATTGACCGGCTCGACCCTGCACCGGATCGACAAGGCGCTGGAGTCCCGCAAGAAACCGAGCCTGAAGGCTTGGGAACAGGACTCCGACGACCGCCGCCTCCACCTGAAGCTGGCGGAACTCCAGACCGGCCTGCTGCTGAAATGGGACGCCATTAAGATCTCCTCCACCCAGACCAAGCGGGATGCCGTCACCTGGACCGTGAGCATGAAGGGCAAGCAGGGCAGCATTTCCTCGGCAGTTCCCCTGACCCGCGACGGCTATTTCCTGACCGCCAGCCATTGCGTTGAAAAATCCCCCATGACCCTGGTGATCGCCACCCGCGACCGCAAGATGACCAAGAAGCCGGTGCGGGTGGTCTGGCGCGGGAATCCGGACCAGAAAGGGCCGGATCTCGCGCTCATCCACGCCGACCTGGAGCCGCTGCTGCCCTTCGGCGCCGCGGATGTCGCGGGGCTGGCACCCGGGCAAGAGGTCGCGGTCACCGGCTGGTCCGGGCTTTCCGAAGGCACCCCGAATGGCGGCACCGCCGCCGGCAGCATCCTCTCTGTCTCCCCCCTGCGCCACGATCCCACCGGTGCGGCTTGGCGCATCGTCCGGCACGATGTCCCGCTGAATTCCGGCGACAGCGGCGGCCCGCTTTTCACGCCGGACGGGCGCTGCGCCGGCATCAATGCCCGCGTGGTGGTAGGCCCGGCCGGCCTCTTCGGCACCAAGTTCGGCCTCGCCGGCAAGCCCGACCGGCCCCTGGCGGGCTATTCCGGCGAAGCCGTGGCCCCGGATCCGGAGTGGCTGCACGGCCTGATCGCGGCGGATCGCGCGGCCCATAAGGGCGGTCGCTAGGGCGGCCCGAACCGGTGTTAGAATCCGCCTCCCGCCCTTTCTTGTGAAAAAACTTCCAAGAAAGAACCCGCAGCCGTGTCTTCACGATTGAAAGCCATGAGATCGCGATCCCACCCGCATGGACCTAGCTATCGCCCCAGCCGTGCTTGAAACGCCGGAGCTGCTGCCTTCCGCCACGATGACTACCGAGGACAAACCAAGTCTGCGGCAGATCTTCGAGGCGGAGGAAGGCCCGCTCCTCCGTTTTGCCCACGGCCTCACCGGCCGCCGGGAGACTGCTGAAGACCTCGTCCAGGAGGCCTTCCTCCGCCTCCATTCCCACTGGGAGGAAGTCGCCCACCCGAAAGCCTGGCTCTACCGCTCCGTCCGCAATCTCGCCCTCAATCACCTCCGCGATCACAAGCGCGAATCGTCCGATGAAGCGCCCGACTCGGCGGACGACGCCCGCGGCCCCGACGGCCATCTGGCCCGCCTCGAAGCCGCGGGCGCCGTCCGCCTCCTCCTCGCCGAGCTCAAGGACGACGACCGCGAGCTGATCCAGCTCAAGTACCACCAGAATCTCAAATACGACCAGATCAGCCAGCGCACCGGCCTCAGCGTCGGGAACGTCGGCTACAAGCTCCACCACCTTCTCAAGTCCCTAGGCGATGGCCTCCGCCGTCTCGGCGTCGATGCCCCGGAGTAGCCCGCCTCCTCTATCAAATTTCAAATCTCAGATCTCAAAGTGCCGATCCACCGGCTTCCACCTCTTAAATTTCAAATCTCAGATCTCAAATTCCACCTATCATGAATGATACCTCCAATTCCCTGCCGCCCTCCGGCGATGACGCGCTGGAAGCGCGGATCGTGGCCTGGGTGCTCGGGGAAGCCTCGTCCTTCGAGGCCGCGGAGCTGGAAAAGCTCTGCGCGGAGAACCCCCGTCTCCGGGACTTCGAGCGCCGCACCCGCGATCTCCACGAGTTGCTCGCGGAAGACGCCAAGCCCGGCCTCCACGCCGCGTGGCGCCTGCCGCCCGCCAAGCGCGAAAAGATCACCGACCTGTTAGGCGTCGCTTCGGAGCCGCAGCCCGCTTATTCATCTACCAAGGTCAACCGCTACTTCACCCGCCGCGCCCTCCTCGCCGCCGCGGCCTGCCTGGCGATCTCCCTGATCTCCTACCCGCTCTTCAATAGCGGGAAGGCGAACAAGGTGAGCTTCGCCATGGCCCCGGAGAAGAGCGTGGACTTCATGCCATCCGGAGGTGGCGGGGCCATTCCGGCCAGGAAAAGCGCCGAGCGCGAACTCGAGGCACTGCGCCGCGCCGTCGCCGAGCAGGAAGACCAAGTCGAAGACAGCCGGAAGTCCCTTTCCTCGACCATCCGCACCGGCAAAATCGTCTATGAACAGGGCGCGGGTGGGGGAGGCGGTTTCGCCGCCGCGGATGATGCGTCCCTTGCCGCCCGCAATTATACCAAGCTGGAGCAAGAGAAGATCCAGCTCGAAAGCCAGATCGAGACCTTGCTCAAGTATGACGGCCCGCAGCTGACGCAGTATGCCTCCGGCTTGGACCTGCCGGACAATGTTGTCCCCAGTCTCCTTCCTCAATATCAGGAAGCCCGGCGCGAGCTTGAGGGCATGAAGAGTTCCGGCCTCGCGGCAGGGCATCCCGATCTGGTCGCCAAGCAGAAGGCTGTGGAAGACATGGAGCAAGATCTTGGCGAGGCCACTGCCAACCTGCGCGAGAGCCTCAAGACGAAGCTCGACCTGTCCAAACAGCAGATCGCTCAATTGGAGTCTCGGTCTGCCAGCAACAAAGACGCTGCCGTTAAGAGCGGCCTCGAAACCCAGGGTTATCTCGACGCGAAGTCGGATTTCGAGAGCAAGCATGACACGCTGGAGCAGCTCAAGCTGCAGCTGTTCACCAAGGAGATGAATGCAAAGCTCGGGGAGGCGGGCCTTGCCCTCAATGATTCGGCGAAGCCCGCCGCCACGCCCGCTCCGGCAGCTACCCCTGTGCCGGAGTCCGCGGAGCTTCCCAGCATCGCCCTTCAGAATGCGGCGGGTGTCTCCGGGGATCGGCTGTCCGGTCGGCGCTTCGCGCCCCAGTCCATGGACCCCGCGAAGCCGGGGGGCACGGGTTCCAGGTCTTTCGGAATGGTCGTAGGAGGGGGGACTGGCTCTCTGGCATCGGCCAATCAGCCTGCCGAACCAGCGTCCGAGGCCAAGAGGGTCACCGACCTCGCCTCCGGCGGCCTGCGCAGCGGCTATGACGCGATCAACCTCAACAACATCGACGCTATCCTCGGCAATCCCAGTCGCTCGCTTGCTACAAAGGATCAGGCCGCCGACGCCCAGCCAGCCGATCTCGCTTGGAGCAGTCAGGACGAAGGGACCAAGCTGCTCTTCGCGGGCAGTTCGTTTTCCGAGGGCGCGATTTCGAACGCCCCGGCCGACCCTTTCGGCGGCGCAGCGGGGGCAAAGATGCCCGAGTCCCTGGCCAAGAAGGAAGCAGCGGCTGCTGACAGTTTTAGTGATCAGCCGGAGCTCGCCTTGAAGCAATCGGCCCAGTCCCCCCTCGGCCTCCTGGCGCTGCCCGGGCAGGTGCCGCACGACCCGCGTCTCCGCCCGCAGGGCGGCATGCCGACCACGCTAGACGATGAAGGCTCTCTCAACTACGGCACGCCGCTCGCACCTGCCCGTCCCGCGATCACGGCAGGCGGAATCTCCACCTCCGACTTCAGCGATCTGGCGAAGCTGGGTAAACTCGCCCGATCCACCCCGCAGCAGGGATTTTTGCTGGGTGCGGAAGTCCCGGCGGATCAAGCCAGTGTCGGCGGGGAGCTCCACTACTATTCGGGAGCAGCTTCCGCGCAGCCAGCCCCGGGCCTGAGCCTCGATAGCCTCGCGGCTCTCGATGGGGGGGCAGCATGCGCTTCTCCACCGCCGACCCGAATCGCTTCACGTATTCACTCACGCCGCCCAATGTCCCCGCGATCGAGACGACCCGGGAGTTCACCTATCCGAAGGAATACGACCCGCCCCAACTGCCGAGCTCGCTTGGCGATGGCCTCGCCCAAATGGTGCCGGCTCCCGCCACCCCCGCGACCCCGACCACCTTTCCGACAGAGGAAACGCGCTACAAGATCGACCGCAAGGATACTCCGGCAAACGGTCCCGCAACGGCCACCGCCGGGCAATCGGACGGGAGCGGCTACTCGACGGAAGCGCAAAAGGAGATGATCCGCCGCCAGAATGCTGTCGCCGAGGCGGATCGCTTGCTTCTGGAAGGACGCGAGTCCTATGCGAAAGGCAAATACGAGGAAGCCCGGACAAAATACAAGGAGGCCGATGGCGTGTTGCCGGACGCGCCAACGACCGCGGATCGACGCAAGGTGGTCCAAGCCCATTTGGGCGATGCCTCGACCGCGCTGGCCGACAGCTATCGCCGGGTCGGCAAGTATGACGAAGCCCGCGCCTTGGCGGCCGACGTGTTGGCCGACGATGAGGACAACGTGGACGCCAAGCGCGTCGAGGAATGGCTGGACGATCCGATTAAGACCAATCCGGCGCTCACCGACGAGCACACCGAGAATGTCGATAAGGTCCGCCGCGGACTCTACCTGGCCGAAGGTGCCTACAACCTCGGCAAGTATGACGATGCCTTCAAGCAATACGAGGATGTCATCCGCACCGATCCCTACAACAAGGCCGCCCGTCGCGGCATGGAGCGCGTGGCCCAAGCGAAGGCCGACTACTACCGCGCTGCCTACGACCATACCCGCGCCGAACTGCTTGCACAGGTCGATTCGGCTTGGGAACTATCGGTTCCGCCTCTCATCACCGAGGCCAAGCCGGCTGAAGTCAATATCCAAGGAAATACCAAGACGCGGGAAGATGTCGTGCGCAGGGAACTTCCGCTCGATGCCGCGGCGAGAGCTCGCGCGATCATCATTCCCGAACTCACAGCGGAAGAGTCCACGGTCGGCGAGGTGCTGCAGCTTCTTCGCCAGAAGACCGCAGAGTCCGCTCATGGCAACCCCGACGTCGCAGCCAAGGGCGTCAACCTGCTGGTCCAGCCGGATGGGGAAGACGCGGACCCGCTGGGTATCCGGGTGCCGAAGCTGGACTTGAGGAATGTCACTCTCGCGGACGCCTTGAGTAAGGTCACCGAGGCTACTGGATTGGAGCTGGAGACAAACGAGCACTCGATCATCCTCAAATCCGGCCCGCTCACCAAAGGCAAGAAGACCGAGCAGATCCTCGACAAGATGGCGGAGGTCGCCACCGGCACTGAGCCCTTCTCGACCTTCTCCCTCCACGTCAGCGATGCCTCCTTCAAGCTGGCCAAGGCCGCGCTCGACCGTGGCGAACAGCCTGCCGCGGAAAGCATCCGCCCGGAGGAATTTTACAATGCCTTCGACTACGGCGATCCCGGTCCTGCCAATGGCGAGTCGGTGGTCTGCACCACCGAGCAGGCCGCGCATCCCGCGATTCCCCAGCGCAATCTGCTCCGCATCGCTGTGCGCACCGCTGCCGCGGGCCGGGGGCAGTCGACACCGCTGAACCTGACGCTTCTGTTAGATAGCTCCGGCTCGATGGAGCGGGAGGACCGCCAGGCCGCCATGACCCGCGCCGTCGCCCAGCTTTCCGGGCTCTTGAAGGAAGGCGATACCATCACCGTCGCCGGCTTCGCCCGCCAGCCGCGCCTGATTGCCGACCGCTTGCCCGGTGCCCGCGCCAAGGAACTGAACGGCATCATCGCGCAGACTCCCTCCGAGGGAGGCACCAATCTGGAGGAAGGCATCAAGCTCGCGGAGGAGCTGGCCAAGCGCCAGTTCAACCCCGCCGCCCAGAATCGCATCGTCCTCTTCACCGATGGCGCGGCGAACCTCGGCGATGCCCGCCCGGAAGCCCTGCGCCAGCGCGTCGAGCAGCTCCGCCAGCAGAACATCGCCTTTGATGCCGCGGGCTTCGGAGCGGCGGGCCTCAACGACCGCCTGCTCGAACAGCTCACCCGCAATGGCAACGGCCGCTACTACATCGTCGACCGCGCCGAGGACGCTGGCAGCAATTTCGCCAAGCAGCTCGCCGGTGCCTTCCGTCCCGCCGCGGAGAACGTGAAGGTCCAGGTCCGCTTCAATCCCGCACGCGTCGCCCGCTACAAGCTGCTCGGCTTCGAGGAGCATCGCCTGAACAAGGAGGACTTCCGCAACGACGCCGTCGACGCCGCCGAGATGGCCGCGGAGGAAGCGGGGAATGCTCTCTATCAGATCGAGCCGATCCCCGGCGGGGAAGGGGAGGTCGGCGAGGTCAGCGTGCGCTTCCGCGATGCCGCCAGCGGCCAGATGGTCGAGCGCACCTGGACCATCCCCTACGATGCCCAGGCCCCCGCCTTCGACCGCGCCACACCTTCGGTCCAGCTCGCCGGCCTCGCAGCCTTCGCCGCCGAGAAGCTGCGCAAGGCCCCGCTGGCCGATGCCCTCGACTTCGATCAACTCGGCAAATCCTTCGCCGCCGTGAAAGCGAAATACCCCGACAGCCAACCCGTCACCGATCTCGGCACCATGATCGAGAAGCTGAAATGATCCGATGAAAGCTTTCGTCCCAGCGCGAACCGTCCCACCCGGCTCCGACAAATGCCTGCCCCCCGGGACCGCGGAGGCTCCGCCCCGCAGAACGGTCCCCCACTGCCGGCACCGTCGGAAGATCGGAACGGAGCAGGCCGTGAGGATCCGGCAAGCCCCGGCGAGCTCACGGCCGTCAAGCACCACTCTGCGGGGCAGAGCCTCCGCGGTCCCGGGGCTGCCGCTCGGGCGGGAACGACTGATCTAACAACGCCGCAAATTTTTACGCGGCCTTTACCCAAATTCACCTGCCGACCGGCGATTCTAACAAAACGACCTGCCCGATCCGCTTCCACCCCTTCCACCTTCACCCATCCGCGGCTCTGGAGAGCCGCGCTACTTCTCACGCCATGTTCACCCTGCGCAGAACCCTTACTCTCTTCTCGGCTCTCTTCCTTCTCCCGCTTGCACCCGCGCAGGAGAAAGACGACTCCGTCATCCTCATCCCGACGTCCAAGCTCCCGGAGAAGCCCGTGCCGCTGTTCTTCTCCGCGGAGACGAGTTCGGTCATCAGCACCTTCCCTAACAGGACCGAGCACGCCATCACCGCGAAGCTCCGCGTCCACCAGGGTCGCCCGGAGATCCTCTCGATCGGTCTCAATGGCGAGGGCGAGATCACCGGCGTCACCGGCGAGAACCTCCAATCCTGGACCGTCCGCCAGGAATCCGATGGCCGCCGCTTCCTCGACCTGAAGCCCTCGCTGCCCGCCATCGGCGCTGCCGATCCAGTGCCACAGGAGTTCACTTTCAGCATCACCGCCCGCCATGAGATCCCCGCGGAAAAGGCGAATCAGCCCTTCGACCTCCTCCATCCCTCCGCCGGTGCCGCGGTCGGTTTCTCTTCCACCGTCGAAATCCGCAACGACACCGACGCCCTCGCCCGCGTGCAGGAAGCCACCGGCCTCCAGCCCCTCCAAGACATGCGCGACCGCTTCTTCACCGGCAGCGGCACCCTCCGCGTCGTCATCGGCCTGAAAAGCTCCGCCGCCCGCCCGGTCGAGTTCGCGAATGCCTCGCTCGAAGGCACCCCCTCCGCCGATCTCACCGGCATCTCCTTCATCCTCCGCGGCGAAGTCATCGTCACCCGTCCCGGCGAAGCGATTACCCTGTTAGAGAATGCCGCGCTCTCCGGCGCTCCTTCCGGCGAGGGCTGGTTCACCCGCCTCCGCAAGGAAGGCGAGGGCTTCGTCCACGAACTCGTCGGCGAGAAGCTCGGCACCTTCCCGATCGAACTTGCCTTTGAGGTCCCACTCGTCCGCCGCGGCGATTGGCGCGGCGCGGACTTCAAGCTCCACGGCGGAGCCGTCGTGCCACTGAGCATCGCCGGACTCCCGGAAGGCGTCTCCTTCGATCCCTCGCAAGCGGTGGTCCCCGAGCGCCGCAATGGCAAGTGGACCGGCTTCCTGCCCGCCGCCGGCAGCGCCGCCTTCGCGTGGAAAAATAGCCGCCAGGAAGGGGAGGGCGCCCTCTTCTTCACCAGCACCGAAGTCTCGGATACCCGCGTCGGTGCCGGCCTCGCCCGCCGCAACGCCCAGCTCTCCTTCCGCGTCCTCCAGGGCAAGCTCGATGCCCTCAAGATCCGCGTCGATGGCCCCGGCGAGATCCTCGCTGTGAAGGGTGCGCAGGTCCTCGCCTGGAGCGTCGCCGAGGAAGGCGGCGCACGCATGCTCGATGTCCGCCTCAGCCGCCCGATCGAAGTCGAAGGCGATATCGTGATCGAGGCCCAATCCTCCATCGGGGCCTTCCCCGTTACCCTCCAGCCGATCCACTTCTCGCCGCAGGGCGCGCTCAGCCACCGTGGCTTCCTGCGCGTCGCCAATGAAGGCGCGGTCCGCCTCGAAGTCGCCGAAGCCCGCGGGCTGATGCAGCTCTCGCCCGCGCAGTTCCCCTGGGTGAAGCCGGATGAAAATTTCCGCCAGGCCTTCGTCTATCGCTTCCCCTCCCCGGACTACGCTTACGAGGTCCGCGCCTCGCAGGTGCTACCGGAAGTCTCCGTGACCGAAGTCACCATCCACGAACTCGCCGAGACCGACCGCCGCATCCTCGCCGATATCGAACTCGATATCCGCGAAGCCCCGCTGCGCGAGTGGACCGTACAGGTCCCCGCGGACTTCGTTGTCGCCGGCGTCACGGGCGCAGCCGTCGCCGACTACTCCCTCGCCAGCGAGGTCAAGGACGGCCGCCAGGATCTCAAGATCCTCTTCCGCGAAGCGATGATCGGCCGCCAGCTCGTCAGCCTGCGCCTTGAAAAAGGGCTCGCCGCTGGCCCGGGAGATTGGGTCCTGCCGGTGCTCCTTTATTCCGGCGCGAAGTCCTCCCGCGGCTACCTTGGCGTCGTCGCCACCGCCGGCTTTCGCATCGTCCCCGGCGCGACCCATGGCCTCGCCGAAACCCCGCCCGACTACTTCCCGAAGAAGCAGCCCGGACTCCAGCAAGCCTTCCGCATCCGCGAGGGCGCATGGAGCGCCACCATGCGCGTCGAGGCCCTCGGCCAGAGCATCCAGGCAGACGTCTTCCACCTCTACTCGATCAAGGAAGGCGGCGTCTCCGGCAGCGTCTTGATCAATTACTTCGTCGTCGGTGCGCCTGCGACCCAATGGAAGATCCGCGTGCCGAAGACCCTCGGCAAGGTCGAGGTCAGCGGCCAGAACGTCGGCCTCGACAAGCGCGAGGAAGGCGATGCCCTGATCATCCCGCTGACCCGCCCGCTGCTCGGTGCCGGCACCCTGCTGGTCACCTTCGAGCAGCCGATGAGTACCCGCGGCGGCGACCTCGAATTGGCGGACATCCGGCCTCTCGATGTTCAGTCGGAGCGCGGCTTCGTCCAGGTTGTCAGCCCGCTGCAGGTCAATGCCAAGGTCACCCGCACCGCCGGTGCCGTGCTGGAACTCGATTCCTCCGAACTCCCTGCCGAATACCGCCAGCTCAGCAGCGCGCCGACCCTCGCCGCTTGGCAATACACCGCCAGCGATGTCTCCCTCGCCATGAACATCACCCGCTACGAAGCCGGCGAAACCGAATCCCTGCTGGTGGATCGCGCCGAACTCGCCAGCCGCGTCTCGCGCGATGGCCAGGCCGTGACCGATGCCCGCTTCTTCGTGAAGTCCCGCGGTCGCTCCGCCCTGCGCATCACCTTGCCCGATAGCTCCGAACTCTGGGAAGCCCGCGTCGATGGCCCGACCGTGAATGCCCGCGAAGACGGCGCGGTGACCGTGGTCCCGCTGCCCGCGAAGGCCGACCCGAACGATCCCATCGAAGTCGTGGTCCGCTACGGCATCGCCAGCAAGAGCGCCACCGCCCCGGTGCTTGCCGCGCCGACCCTTGACGCCCCGCTGGTCTACGGCCAATGGACCGTCACCGGCGATGAGAACCGCCGCCTCGTCCCGCGCGGCAGCGGCCTCAAGCCGGTCCTGCCCGTTCTCACGGAAAGCGGCTCCGAGTGGATCTTTACGAACGCCCGCACTCCCACCGCGCTGGTCCTCTTCGCCGCGGCCCTCGGCCTCTTCCTGCAGCGCTTCTTCCGCCTCCGCCTGCTCGGCGTGCTCTGCTTCGCGATCGCCGTTGCCGGTTGCGCCGCCCTGGCCTTCCGCGCCCTCCACGAACGCCGCGTGAACATCGGGACCCTGGAATTCGCCATGCCCGCCGTGCCATCCTCCGAACCGCTCACGGTGGAACTACGGAACGTCTCACCGGTTTTGGCGATGATCGATGGCTGGGGCATCTTCTTCGCCATCGCCGGTATCGCCCTGCTGGTCTTCGCCTTCTTCCGCTCGCGCTATGCGAACTACGCCGTGCCCGGAGCCTTCGCCCTGATCGCCTTTGGCGTGCTCTCGCAGCGCATGGGCGCGGTGCCCTTCTTCGCGGGCTTCGGGGCAGTCCTGCTTCTGATCAAGGTGATCCCCGGTCTCGCGATGTTCGCCCGCCGCCGCCCGGTCGCCGTCACCGCCCTGCTCGCCTTCATCTGCATGCTCGGCCAACTCCGCGGCGAGACTCCTCCACCACCACCCGCCGAATCGGCGGGCGCCGCCGAATCGATGTCCCACACCTGGCGCATCGCCGGGGGCCGCCTGAGCGGGGAGATCGTGATCGAGGCCCGCGGCAAGGCCGACGAGCGCTTCCTGCTGCTCAAGCCACCCGCCGTGCTCACCGCCTTCCAGGGCGAAGGCTGGCGCGTGGTGAAAGCCCCCTACGCCGATCAGGAGGCCTACTATCTGGTTAGTACCAATGAAGGCAAGAAGACCGGCAAGGCAACCTTCGAGATGCCGCTGCCGAATCCCCAAGGCGGCTGGGCCCTGCCCTCCGGACCCGCCGCCGTCCAACGCGTCGCCGTGCGCTGGAATCAGGAAGGCTGGGACTTCGAATCGCCTCAAGCCGCCAAGGTCGTGCCGCTCGATGCCCAAGGCGAAAGCGGTGCCGATCTCGTCCTGCGCCCCGCGGAAAATACCGTCCTCCGCGCCCGCCCGAAGCAGCGCGATGCCGCCAGCGAGCAGACCCAATTCTACGTGGAAATCTCCGACCTCTACCTGCCCGGCCCCGGCGTGGTGAATGGCCGCCACATGATCGCGGTGCGTCCTTCGCGCGGCGTCGTCCGCGAGTTGCTCGCCGTGATCCCGGAAGGCTTCACCGTCGGCGAGGTCGCGGGCGGTCCCGCCGGAAGCTGGCGCTTCAATCCCGAGACCCGCGAGCTGAAGATCGCCATCGAGCCCGCCCAGGACCAGCCCTTCACCGTCTCCGTCGCCACCCAGCGCGGCACCGCCGCCCTGCCCGTGGACCTCGCCCTTGCCCCGCTCCAAATCAAAGGCGCGGCCGGTGCCGTCGGCCTGATCGGCCTCGCCTTCGGCGATGAAGCACAGGCCGAATCCGTCATCGCCAAGGGCATGAGCGACGTGAACCTCGACGACTTCAGCGCCGCTCTCCTGCCCCGCGACCGCGAGGGCAAGCCGCTCGCTGTTCTCCACCGCGCCTTCCGCCACGCCGGCGGTGAAGCCGGCCTGACCCTGAAGGTCACACCGGTCGCGCCCGAGATCCGCGCCACCACCAGCCAGACGCTTTCGCTCGGCGAGGATCGCATGGTCCTCGGCATCGATCTCGCCGCCTCGATCACCCGCGCCGGCGTCTTCAAGCTCGCCTTGGAAATTCCCGCGGGCTTCGAGATCGAGTCGGTCACCGGCCCCTCCCTCGCGCATTGGGCGGAGTCGCAGGAAGACCAGGCCCGCGTGCTCAATCTCCACCTCAGCGGCCGCACCATCGGTGAGCAGGCCTTCGCGATCACCCTCGTCGCACCCTCGCCCGGCGCGCAGGCGAATTGGGCCGTGCCCCGCGTCTCCCTGCGCGAAGCCTCGCGCCAGACCGGCACCCTCACCATCGTCCCCGACCGCGGCTTCCAGGTCCGCGCCGTCACCCGCGACAAGGTCTCGACCCTCGATACCCGCGAGTCCGGCGCGATCCGCCCGAACGCGCTCGCCTTCCGCCTCCTCCAGGCCGATTGGGCGCTCTCCCTCGCCATCGCCAAGCTCGATCCCTGGATCACCGCCAAGGTCCTCCACGAGGTCACCCTCCGCGAGGGCCAGACCCTCTCCCGCGCCCGCATCCTCTACAAGATCGAGAACGCCGCGATGAAAGCCCTGCGCGTCCGCATCCCCGGCCTCGATGCCGGGGCCGCCGCCACCGTCCGCGCAAGCGGCCCGGCCGTCGGTGACTTCGTGCCCGTCGCGGGCGAGGAAAACCTCTGGGAGATCCGCTTCCAGCGCGGCATTGCCGGGGAGACCGTCGTCGATGTTGAATTCCAGCGCCAGACTCCCGGCGAGACCGTGGACATCGCGCCGCTGATCCCGGTGGAAGTACGCCAGAGCACGTACTTCGTCGCCATCCGCGGCGGTGGCCGGCTCGAAATCGTCAGCCGGAATGAACCGCGCGGCTGGCAGCGCAGCGAATGGAGCGTCGTCCCGGAAGCCCTTCGCGAGAATGCCGAAGCCCCCGCCGAGGTCTTCCGCGTCGCCGAAGCCGAGGGCCCGCTGACCCTCACTCTCAAGCGCCACGGCGTCCGCGAAGCCCTCAAGCTGCGCGTCGAAAAGGGCACCCTCACCACCCTGATCTCGCCGAAGGGCACCGCCCTCACCGCCGTCGATCTCGCCGTGCGCGTCGCCGAGAAGGGTACGCTCAGCCTGACCCTGCCGGAAGGCGCCAAGCTCTTCAGCGTGATCGTCAACGAGGACGGCGTGCCCTTGGTCCGCGATGGCGACATGTGGAAGTTCCACGTCTATCCCGCCCCCGAAGGGAATCGCCCCGCCTCCGTGCGCTTCGTCTACGCCATGCCCGCGAGCAACCTGACCCTGCTCGGGCCCCGCCTCGACGTCCCCTTGGAAGACCTCTCCTGGCGCGTCATCCTGCCCAAGGGCTGGCACCTCGCGAAAAGCTCCGGCGACTTCGACCTCAAGCGCCAGCAGGCCGCCAAGGGCATCGAAGACTACGGCAGCTTCGTCTCCCGCAAGCGCGCCGCCGGCAAGAAAGACGCCGTCGCCCTCCTCGACCAAGCCAACGAGTGGCTCCGCGAGGGCGAGCAGGAAAAGGCCGGCCAGGCCCTCAGCAAGGCCGCCCGCAACGGCCTGCTCGATGAGGCCTCGAACGAGGACGCCCGCGTCCAACTCGGCAATCTCAAGGCCCAGCAGGCGACCCTCGCCCTCAACACCCGCCGCCAGCGCATGTATCTCGACAACCGCTCCGAGGTCGTCCTCGGCAATGCCCAGCTCGAACGCGCCGCCCAGGAGAACCCCTTCCTCCAGGGCAAGTTCAACTACGATCCCAAGCAAGTGGACCGCCTGTTAGAGGGCAACAGCGTCGACGAGAACACCGCGATGAAAGCGATGGGCGAACGCCTCGCCACCCAACTCGTCGCCGATCCCGCGCCCGCCGCGCTCGACGTCACTCTCGGCGAAACCGGCACCGTCCTCGACTTCAAGCGCAGCGTCCAAGTCGACGGCCGCGACGCGATGATCCTGAAGCTCGACATCGAACCCGACCACCGCAGCGGCTGGTTCTACGCCCTCATCGTCTGCATCCTCGGTGCCGTTGTCATCACCACCCGCTCGGTGCGGAGCGCGGCGTGATACAGCACTGGCTCGTTGCGTCAGCGCCGCTTTGCCATTGACTCCCCGCCGATTTTCCGAGAGCAGATTTTCACCCCCATGGCCATGATCGTCCGCTCCATTCTTGCATCATTTTTTGTCGCGGCTTCCGCTGTCGCCCAGAAACCCTCGCTGGACGAGCAGATCGCCGCCGCCGAGGCACCTCTAACAGAGCTCCGCGACAACTACCGCAAGGCCCTCGAGCTCGAACGCGACAAGGCCCAGGCAGCCGGTAACCTCGAAGTATTGAAACTTCAGCAAAACGATCTCAAAGCTTTCGAAGGCGGGCGATGGCCGGAAGGTGGCGGCATCAATTCCCAGCGGGATGCAACCTTCATTATCCATTATTGGCGTATCCAACCCAAAGTTGACTCGGCCCTGCGCAAGATTGCTGGTGCGGCCAAGTCCCCCGAGATCAACGCGCGCATTCAAACCCGCCTCGATCATTGGCTCAAGGAGCCGCCGGGAATCGTTAACAAGGGCAGCAAGCTGCTGACCTACCGATGGAAATTGACCCGTAATCCGGTTGCCGCCGGTATCTTGGGCTCCTCGGATTCAGGCAAACCCATCAAGGATCACCTGAAGGACATCGGAGTGGGATTTCCCGAGGGTGCAACGGCCGTCATCTTGAATTCGAACGTCCTGATGGTGAATCTTCTCCCGGGCGATCTGGTCCTCCTCGACCAATGGTTGCGTTCCAGGAACCTGCTTTGAGAGCGATTCAATTCGCTTCCAGCTCCTTGTTCAGCACCTGGTCCACGTTCATCTTCACCAACCGCTCGGCCTTCGAGACATCCTTGTCGATCGCCGTGCGCAGGCTGCCGTCCGTGGTCTTCGTCGCCAGCACCTTGCCTTCCGCATTCGTCAGCACCAGCACGTAGCATTCGTACTGGTAGCCACCGATATTCCCCGCGCCCTTGTTATCGCTGTCGTAGGAAGTCTTGAAGCCGAGCACGTCGGTTTCGAAGGCCTTGTTCGGTTCGATCGAGAAATCGAAGCTCTTGTTCCCCATCACCTTGAACATCCCCGGGTTGCGCCGGTCCTGCCCGAAGTAAACCACATAGCCCTTCGCCGCCGGGTAGGGGATCTGCGTGCTCAGATTGCGCAGCTTGACCTTCGACGAGACCACCTGCTCGACCATGAAGTAGCCCTTTTTGTCGCGGCGGTTCGAGATCGAGACATCGATGTCCAGCTTCGGCAGCCGCGGCGGCAGCGCCTTGCCCGCCTCGCGCAACTTCTCCTGCGAAGCCCCATCGAATTTCGCCAGCGCCAGGGTGTGTTCCTTCACGTCCTTGCCGGTGGTCGAGAAGACCACGTTTTCCCCCTCCACCGCGATCAATTGGATCTGCAGCGCCTTGCCCTCGGCATTGCGGACTTCCAGAACCGGTCCGGCAATCAGGGAACTAGCGAGGAGAAAGGGGAGGGCGAAGAGGAAGGATTTCGCTTTCATCACGCGGACATATATCTCCCGGCGCGATTCCTATGAAGTGAAATCCACGTGAAGATTTCCAATCGTCGGAAATGTCACAACCCGTCAGCTTCCCAAGACCGCCAGCCAGCGCGCGACTTCCGCCTTCACATTCGCCACCGATGGCGAGCCCGGATTTGTCCGCGCCGCCAGGGCCCGCTGCAGGTCGAAGACGCTCTTCGCGTCCTCCGTGTAAACCGGATCGATCTTCGCCAGGTCCAGCTTGTCGAGCGGCACGCCCGTCTTCACCGCCTCCGCCACCGCCTTGCCCACCAGCTCGTGCGCATGCCGGAAGGGCACACCCTGCTTCACCAGCCAATCGGCCAGATCGGTCGCCAGTAGCATCGGATCGCTCGCCGCCGCCAGGCAGCGCTCCTCGCGCAGCTCCATCGCCGCGATCATCTCGGTATTCACCGCCAGCACCAGCTTGAGCGTGTCGATGGAATCGAAGAGCGGCGGCTTGTCCTCTTGAAGATCGCGGTTGTAAGTCAGCGGCAGACCCTTCACCGCCACCAGCAGGTTCATCAGATTCCCCACCAGCCGCCCCGTCTTGCCGCGCGTCAGTTCGCACACATCCGGATTCTTCTTCTGCGGCATCAGCGAGGAACCGGTCGTGTGCGCATCGGAGAAAGCGACGAAACCGAATTCCGCCGTGCACCACAGGATCAAGTCTTCGCTCAGGCGCGACAGATGTACCCCGCACAGCCCGATCGCGAACAGCGTCTCCGCGATGTAATCGCGGTCCGCGATCGCATCCATCGAGTTCGTCGTCACCCCGTCGAAGCCCAGCTCCGCGGCGATCGCCCGGCGGTCCAGGTTGATCGTCGAGCCCGCCAGCGCCCCCGAGCCCAGCGGTGAAATGTTCAGCCGTTTCCGCGCATCCGCCAGCCGCCCCTTGTCGCGCTCCAGCATCTCCACATAGGCCAGCAGATGGTGGCCTGCCGTCACCGGCTGCCCGCGTTGGAGATGCGTGTAGCCCGGGATCACCGTGCCCGCATACTTCTCCGCGCGATCCAGAAGCGCACCCTGCAGGCCGCCGATCGCCTCTAATAAAATCTCGATCTCCGTCCGCGTGTAGAGCCGCGTATCCGTCGCCACCTGGTCATTCCGCGAGCGCGCCGTGTGCAGCTTCGCCCCCGCCGCCCCGATCCGCTTGGTCAGCTCCGACTCCACGTTCATGTGGATGTCTTCCAGCGAAGTCTTGAACTCGAAGCGCCCGGCCTCGATGTCGTCCCGGATTGCCAGCAGCCCGCTCTCGATCTGCGAAAATTCCTCCGCCGTCAGTAGCCCCGCCGTCTTCTGCGCCCGCGCATGCGCGATCGAGCCCGCGATATCGTGCGGATACAGGCGCCAATCATAGCTGATCGACTCCCCGAATTCCTGCACCAGCGACGAAGTATCCTTGGCAAAGCGTCCTTTCCACATGGCGGCGGAAGTAGCGGGCAGGGGATGGGGGCAGGCAATGACGAATTCAGAATTTCCGAGCGCTGAGGGAAGCGGGCTGAAGAAATGACGAATTCAGAATTCCCGAATGACGAATGAAGTGTGTCGAAGAAAGAAGGTTGCCGGCACCAGGCGCCAGCAGTCCCTCTCACTCACTGGTCATTCGTCATTCGGAAATTCGAAATTCGTCATTTCCCCTCACCCTTTCTTCCTCGTGGGGAGCCGCTTACCAGTCACTCGCGCCTTGATCAAATTCGGGCACACCCCCTTCGTCCGCAATTGCTCGCAGCAGGCCTCGATCTTGATCGACTGCCGCATCGGCCGGAAGCCCATCCGCCGCGTCAGGCAATCGTTGAGCACTTCCAGATGGGAGTCCGCGAACTCCACCACCTTCCCGCAATCGATGCACACCAGGTGATTGTGCGCCGGCTTCTCGATGAAATTCGGATCGTAGGTCTTCAGGTCGCCGCCCAGGTCGATCTCGTGCAGCAGCCCCGCCTCCACCAGCAGGGAAATCGTGCGGTAGACCGTCGCCCGGGAAACCCCCGCATTCGCCTTGCGCGAGCGGTCGAAAAGCTCCTCCGACGTGAAATGATCGTCGCTGGCGAAGGCCGTGCGCACGATCGCGTCACGCTGCGGGGTGCGCCGCAGTCCCTTCTTGCGGATGAACGTGTCGAGTCGGTCGAGGATGGCCTGTTCCACGCCGCCCAGCTTAGCGGGCATTTCACCCGGCGGGGAAGAGCGAAGCGCGCCTATCCGATTTTACGGGTTGGCAAGGCGCGGCGGCTTGATTGAATGCGGGCCGATGAAGCTTTGGAAACCCCTCGCGGTCCTGCTCCCTGCCTTCGCCCTTCTGTCCTGCGGCGGCTCCCAGGTGCTGGACATCCGGCCCCTCCACATCCGCGAAATCGGAGCCTCCGACGAGGGCGACGACCCGATGATCCATGGCGAATACCAGCGCCGCATGCACGGGGCCATCGGCATCCGCGAGCAGGGCCAGCGCCTCGGCTACTACTACACCATCCTCTGGAATGACGATTCCGGCGGCACCCCGGGCGAGATCGTTTTCGAGTACCAGCAGGGCCTCACCGGCAGCCGCGTGAAGAAGATGGTCCATGCCATTCCCGCCGGTGAAGCCAAGGGCCGGGCCGAGTTTTCCATCACCGGCGATTCCTACCAGAAGGGGGGCAAGGTCCTCGCCTGGCGCTGCAAACTTTACCGCGAGGGCCGCGAGGTCGCCTCCCGGCAGTCCTATTTGTGGCAATAAAAGCCCCCTTTCCTAGCGATGCGCGGTTGACCGCAAGCCTAGGAGGAACTTATTGTAATGCGGTCTCAAGTAGGTCTGGTCCCTCTCTCGTGAGTTTGGAAAACGCTATTCTGGTCGGAGTATTCGACGGGTTCACCTGGATTCGCTGCGTGGGGAAAGGCTCCTTCGTGACGAGTCCGGTGATGAAGGAATGCGCCGAAAATCGCATCGCCGCGGGGGAACGATGTCTCGTCATCGACCTCCAGGCCTGCACCGGCATGGACTCCACCTTCATGGGCCAGCTCGCCAGCTTCTCCGCCCGGCTGTCGAAATTGGGGGCCACCGGCGGCGTCCAGATCGCCGGGGCAGGAGAGCGCAACCGCAATTCCCTCGAAGACCTCGGGCTCGACTGCCTCCTAGAAATCGACCCGCCGGCCGCCCTCTGGCGCGGCCATGCCAACGAGGTCAGGGGCCTCCTCGAGCCCTACCTCCTGGGCCGCCCCCCGGCATGCTGGACCGGGCCAAGCACGTGCTGGAATCGCACAAGATCCTCTCCTCCGCGAATGCGGAGAATGCCCGCAAGTTTGCGGGTGTCGTCGGAATCCTCGAAAAAGAGGTAGCCGAAGGCGAAGGAAAGGCAGATTAAGAGGGTGCCTGCGCTGAAATGCCGCCCTACGTCCCTTATCTCTTGCTGGCGATCGCGCTGATCGGTCTGCTGCTGGTTTTCCGAAAACTGAAGGGCCAGCTCCGCTCGAAGAACGACGAACTGCAAGCCTTCGAAGGCGAGGAGGAGCGCATGTTCGCCTTCCTCCACGACCTCGGCTCCGCGATCGGCAGCGATACCACCATGACCGGGCTCTACCGCCTGATCGTCGATGGCGTCACCAAGGTCGTCGCCGCCCGCGGCGGAGCCCTCTACCTGCTCGACGACTCGCGCCAGGCCCTCAAGCCGCGCTATCTTTCCATCCACTGCCCGCCCCTCGTCGGCCTCCCGGTGGAGATTCGCGAGAAAGCCGAGACCGACCGCCGCGCCCTCGATAGCCACCTCCGCCTCGCCCAAGTCCCCGCCGACGAAGGCATCTTCGGTGCCGCACTCTCCGCCGGGGAGGCCCTCCACATCCCCGACCTCAAGGCCCACGAATCCTTCCGCGACGATTTCAGCCGCTACGGCGGCGATGTCTCCGTCCTGGTCGCCCCGCTCCGCCACGGCGGCAAGGACCTCGGCGTCCTCGCCGTCACCCGCAACCGCGACGATCCCGCCTTCACCGCGAATGATTTCGCCGTCTTCCGCACCGTCGCGGAGCAGTCCGCCTTCGCCATCGGCAATGCCCTGGTCCACCGTGAGGCCAGCGAGAAACGCCAGATGGAAGGCGAACTCCGCAACGCCCGCGAGGTCCAGCGCGTCCTCCTCCCGCCCGGCGATCCGGTCGTCCCCGGCTACCGCGTCAGCGGCATGAACCTGCCCGCCCGCATCATCAGCGGCGACTACTACGACCACCTCGACCTCGGCGAGGGCCGCCACGGCGTGGTCATCGCCGATGTCTCCGGCAAGGGCGTCGCCGCCGGCCTGATCATGGCCATGTGCCGCAGCGTCCTGCGCTCCCTCGCCAGCGCCCACGAGGATCCCGCCGAGGCCCTCGGCCGCGTCAATCGCCAGATCTTCCCGGACATCAAGGAGGACATGTTCATCAGCCTCTACTACGCCATCATCGATGGCGAAGGCGGCGACGTCGACCTCGCCCGTGCCGGCCACGACCCCGCCCTGCTCTACCGCGCCGTCGAAAAGACCGTCATCCTGATCAAGCCCCCCGGCCTCGCCCTCGGCATCGATGGCGGGGACGTCTTCGAGCGCGTCACCAAGGCCCACCGCATCCACATGAACCCCGGGGACTGCCTGCTTTTCCACACCGATGGCGTGAAGGAAGCCACCAACCCCGGCGGCGAGGAATTCGGCATGGACCGCCTCCGCGATGCCTTCCGCGAAAACGCCCCCCTCGGAGCCGAAGCCGCCATCAAGAGCGTCGAGAAGGAACTCGCCAAGTTCGTCGGCGAAGCCAAGCAAGCCGACGACATCACCCTCGTGGCGATGGAGAAGCGGTGATTTGAAAATCCCGAATTTCAGAGAATATCGGGGAGGCAGATCAGCCTGCACCGCGTGGCATCGATCGGGAACGAGCGGGGGGCGGGGGCGACAGCTCTGCTTGTAGGCGAAGTCCAAGCGAAGTCAGCACTTTGACGAACGAGGCAAATGCCGGAGACTTGTCCGCATTCAGGGGTGCAAACATACCCGCCTCGGAAGCAAATTTTCCTGTTTCAATCTCTTGTCCAATGATCCTAAGCATTTCAAGCGCCTTCGTTGGGTCGCCAGATGCTAGAGCCATGTTCAACATCGTAATATTCTCTTTCGACGGTGTTGATGGCGATGAAGGGCCAAGCGCAAGAGGAAGATTAGGCTGATCTCCCAGCTCGATATCAGCTCGCTCCTCGGGAGTTGCACGCTCCGCAATTTCCGAACGAAGTGATGGGCTACATTTAGTGAGGAAAGCTTGCCATTCCCTTGCAAGCTTTATGTTGACCACCACTTTTTCGGGGACGTTGAAAATTACCGAAATTTTCCCTGCCTGAATAAGACGTAAGACATTCAGTACGGTGCCGGGACTCTTGCCGTCCCATATCATTAGGCCGAAATCCGCCTTGCGGGCCATCTCACGGTCTTTTGCGGCATAGAATTGAAAGCCTTTCGCATTCTTCGGTGGATGAACGGGGTGGATCTGCCACGAGCCGAGATTATTTCGAGGTTTGTCACCCGAGCAAAAGACGGTGACTTTCTCGTAGTGAGAATCTAGGAAGTACTTTTGTGCAGCCTTGTCAGCACCATTGGCATCCCCGACAACGACTTGATGGCCTTTCGCCACAACATTGTCCAACCGCTTCCTAACTTCTTCCGGTAAGCGCGAAACGTGACGCGAACCTCCGATGAATATTGTGTTCATTGGTTTCGCCGAGTTTTTGTGATCGTCAGAACACTGACTGTGTTGGCTTTGCCAGCATCTAGCAAAATCTTGGTGATGGCGTTCATGGTTGCGCCTGACCTGAAGAGGTCGTCAAACAGAAGAATGTTCTTCCTACTTGTCTGGATATCATCGACGGCATAAAGCCCTTCAAGAATCCTCTTTCGTTCGTCTGGGTCCGTAACGCTTTTGAGCTGAGCAGTTGGCCGAGTCGCAACGATGCAACTCGCAACAGGAATTTTGAGCTCTTTGCCGATACCGGTTGCAAGAAGAACGACCGGTTGACTTGCACGCGGAGTCGAGGGCGGAACGGGAACAATCAGGTCAAATCCTTGGCTAGCAGGGAGGAGAAACCTCGCGCAGGTTTCGATGATGTCGACCGCTGCATTCTGCTCGTTGCGATACTTCAAACGAAAGAGAAGCTCGGCAATTGGCGGACGCTGCGTATCGAACTGCATGTGCCCAAATTGATTTTCCCCTATGGGGGTGCTGCTCGTTGTATGGAAATCAAGGGCGAAGCCCTTCCTCCAAAGCCCTGAAATCTCTTGGGGATTTACCTCAACAACCGCCATCGTCTATTGCTGAAACCATAAACATGGGGGGAGCACAAGCAAGGTCGAACCACTTGGCTTCAACGACCAACCCACTTGATTCCTCAAAATCGTCCATCAAACCCCCGGGGTTGACTCCCACCCCTCCCGGTGGCAGGAACGCCGCGCATGACTCCCGAGGACGACAAAGATTTCGCGGATGCCGCGGATCCGAATACCCCCGAAGGCCCGGTGGCCGAAGCTTTCGATGGCGACCCGTACGCCGAACTTGAGGCCGATGTGGCCAAGTGGCGCGAGCTCGCCGTCCGCACCGCCGCGGATCTCGACAACTTCCGCAAGCGCTCCGCCCGCGAACGCGAGGACGCGATCCGCTATGCGAACCAAGGCCTCTTGGAAGACATCCTGCCCGTCATCGATAACTTCGAGATGGGCATGCTCTCCGCCGCCCAGGACAAGTCCTCCATGATCTACATCGGCATGGACATGGTCCGCCGCCAGTTGAACGATTTCCTCTCCGGCCAGGGCGTCACCGAGATCCCGGCCGAGGGAAAGCCCTTCGATCCGAACCTTCACGAGGCCGTCTCCCAGGAAGTCGCCCCGGACTCCACGCCGGACACCGTCCTGCGCGTCCACCGCCGCGGCTTCATGCTGCGCGATCGCCTGCTGCGCCCGGCCACCGTGGTGGTGGCAAAGGCTCCCGACACCGAAGCTTGATCTGACTGACTGACCCCATGGCTGCGAAGCGCGATTACTACGAGATCCTGGGCGTCGCCCGCGAGGCCAGCCCGGAGGAGATCAAGAAGGCCTACCGCAAGATGGCGGTGAAGTTCCACCCGGACAAGAACCCCGGCGACCACGAGGCCGAGGACAAGTTCAAGGAACTCGGCGAGGCCTACGAAGCCCTCAGCGATCCCGACAAGCGCGCCGCCTATGACCGCTACGGTCACCAGGCATTCGCGGGCGGCGGAGGAGGCGGGTCCCACGTGGATCCCATGGACCTGTTCTCGCAGGTCTTCGGCAGCGCCTTTGGCGGCGGCTTCGAGGAATTCTTCGGCGGCGGCCGACGGAAGAACACCGGCAAGCAGCGCGGCAGCGACCTCCGCTACGACCTCGAAATTTCCTTGGAAGAAGCCGCGCGTGGTGCCGAGAAGGAACTCGAGATCGAGCACTTCGGCCCCTGCGGGAATTGCGGCGCCAGCGGCTCGAAGAGCGGCGGCAGCACCAAGCCCTGCACCAGTTGCGGCGGCCGCGGCGTGGTCGCGCGCCAGGCCGGCATCTTCATCCAGCAGACCACCTGCCCGGAATGCCGCGGCGCCGGTGAAACCGTCACCGATCCCTGCGGCAATTGCGGCGGGGACGGCCGCAAGCACAAGACCAGCCGCATCAAGATCCGCATCCCCGGCGGCGTCGAAGACGGCACCCGCCTGCGCTCCACCGGGAATGGCGATGCCGGCGTCCGCGGCGGCGCGGCCGGCGACCTCTACGTCTTCCTCCACGTCAAGCCGCACGACGTCTTCGAGCGCGAGGGCAGCGACCTCTTCTGCGAGGTCCCCATGCCCTTCAGCACCGCCACCCTCGGCGGCGAACTGAAAGTGCCCACCCTTGATGGGGAGGCCTCCATCAAGATCCCCGTCGGCACGCAGGGCGGCACCCTCTTCCGCCTCCGCGAGCGCGGCGTCGCCGCCCTCAATACCCACAAGAAGGGCGACCTCCACGTCCGCGTCCAGGTCGAGGTTCCCACCCGCCTCAATACCGAGCAGCAGGACAAGCTCCGCGCCTTCTCCGAATCCATCGGCGAACAAAACTCGCCCATGCAGGAATCCTTCTTCCAGAAGGCGAGAAGGTTCTTCGACCTCTGAGGCGGGCGCGAAAGTGCCAAGTAAGAAGGACCAAGTGCCAAGAAAAGAGCGCGGCACTCCGGGTCCGGTCAGATGATGTCCTGGACCCGCCTTTCTTTCCTTGGCACTTGGTCCTTCTCACTTGGCACTTGGTCCTTCTCACTTGGCACTTGGTCCTTTTCACTTGGAACTTTGCTCCCGCCGCCATGCCCCGCTTCCACCTCCCTCCCGAAGCCTGGCTCACCAACCCCGCCCTCACCGGGGAAGAGGCCAAGCACGCCGCCCAGGTCATGCGCCTTCGCTCCGGGGACAGCATCACCGTCTTCGACGGCCTCGGCCGCTCCGCCCCCGCCGAGGTCACCACGGTTTCCAAATCCGAAATCCGCCTCCTCCTCGGCGAGCCCGTCCAAGCCCCGCCGCTCCGCCCCGCCATCTGCCTCGCCCAAGCGGTCCCGAAGGGCAAGACCATGGACCTGATCGTCCAGAAGGCCGTGGAACTTGGCGTCTCCTCGATCCAGCCCCTCATCACCCGCCGCACCATTGTCCAGGTAGATGAGGACGACGCCGACCGCAAGGCCGCCAAGTGGCAGCGTGTCGCGCTCGAAGCCTGCAAGCAATGTGGCCAGGACCTGATCCCTCGCATCGAGCCCCCGAAAACCTTCGCCGAATGGCTCCCGCATGCCGGGGAAGGTATCAAAATTGTCGCATCCCTCTATCCCGGGACCCGCCCGCTTAAGGAAATCCTCCGCGCTTTCGCGGCTCCCGGACAGGCCGCCCTCCTAATCGGACCGGAGGGCGATTTCACTGAAGATGAAGCAGCCGCAGCCATTGCCGCAGGCTTCCAAGCAGCCACTTTGGGATTGATTGTCCTACGCGCGGAGACCGCCGCTTTTTTTGGAATATCGGCCCTGAGGTACGAGTTTGCGTAGGGTGTTTATTAAAAATTCCGTTTGATTGTCGCGGGTTCCGTAATATCATGAATGCGTGCTGTCCCAGCGGTCGAATTCCCTTCGACCGGTCCCTTGCATCATCCTAGCTAGCCTTCTTTGTGCCGTAGGCGCGGAATCTTCCGCGCCCACGCGAGGCTTCGTGGTTGATACCTCGGACCGGAATGAAGTCGTGTCCTTCTATCATGCCATCTACATGGCATCGGAAGGCTATCAGAACCGCGTCGCCTGGACGGGGAACTATAATTCCGAGGCCGCAGGGGCGGAGGGGACCGTATCCGCAGCCTTCACCGGCGATGTCGAGCGCCGCCTGAACTACCTCCGCGCGATGTGCGGGATCCCGGCGAACGTCCGTGTGAATACCGGTGCCACCGTGCGCTTGGCCACGGACGACCTCTTCCAAGTCCCCGCCCTAACCACCAAGACCGCCGCCTCGCAGCGCTCCGCGCTGATGATCGTGCGCACCTATCCGGGCAATGGCGGCCTCAGCCATAGTCCGGCACCGACCTGCGTGGCCTGGACTCCCGCCGCGTGGAATGCCAACCGCAATGGCAACCTCTCGCTCGGCTTCTTCGGCCCCGGCGCGCTCGATGCCTATGCGAAGGAAGACGTGATGGGCACTTCCAACTGGAACACCGATGCCGGCCATCGCCGCTGGATGCTCTTCCAGGGCTCCACCGATTTCGCCACCGGCGATACTCCCGGTGCCTTCACCAACAACAAGATCCTTCCGCCCTCGAACTCGCTCTATGTGATGCCGCGGTCGAGTGAAATCGATTTCAGCGCGGATCCCGTCTTCGCCAGCTATCCGCCGAAGGGTTACTTCCCCGCGAAACTCAACACGCCCTATTGGTCGCTTTCTTATCCGGGAGCGGATTTCTCCGCCGCGACGGTCAGCATGACCAATGGCGCAGGGGCTCCGGTCACCACCACCGTCGTCTCCCGCCGCGCTGGCTACGGCGATAACGCGATCATCTGGCAAGTGCCCGCCGCGGCTTCCTCGAAGGCGGTGGGCGCCGATATCTCGTGGAATGTCACCGTCTCGAACATCCAGGGCGCGGGGATCCCTCCGCAGCGCTCGTGGACGGTCACTCTCATCGATCCCGAAAAGATCGCCGAAATCCCGCAGATTACCGGCTCCTCCATGCCGCCGACCTCCGGTGCCACCTATCAGCTCGGCGCGGTGGCCGGTGCCGGGGAGATGCAGGCGGGCTTCTTCCTGCGCAAGCCGGCGACCTGGAGCGAGGGTGCCGAGGACAGCCCGGCCACCACGGTCATCGACCGCACCAGCGGCGGCTACCCTTTCCGCGCGTCCAATGCCACCTACGTGAAGTCCGGCAGCAAGGCCTTCCGCCTGACCTTCCCGAGCCGCTACGATCCCTTCATCAACGGCGTGCCCGAGCAGATCATGGAGCTCGACCGCGACATCATCCCCGGTGCCGCGGGCAAGCTGAACTTCCAGTTCCGCCGCGGCCTCATGACCGGGGCGACGAAGCTGGCGGTCGAGACTTCCGTGGACAGCGGACTCACCTGGAGCTCCCTGGGCTCGCTTTACTCCGGCCTCGGTGGCACGGGCGATGCCGCCTTCCAAGCAGCCTCGCTCGCCTTGCCCGCCGGACCCGTCCGCGTGCGCTTCCGCTTCTACCTGTCGGATCCGGCCTCCGCGCTTTACTCCCACCAGGACTATCCTTCGCAGCCGACCGGCGTCTTCATCGATGACCTCACAACCAGCGACTGCACCTGGCTGGAGCGCACCGCCACCGTCGCCGCGCCGGGTTTGACCACCTTCGCCTTCAATGCCGCCACCGCCGCCACCTCGCTATCCGGCGGGCAGGAGTGGTGGCTGCGCGCCCGCGCCGTGCTCGGTGGCAAGGCCTTCCCCTGGGGCCCGGCCAAGGTCGTCACCCCTTCCGGTCCCCTCCAGCTCTCCGGCCCGGCCGCGCCGCCGCTCAGCGGGGCGAATTACAACTTCGTCCCCGACGTGACCGCCACCGGCTACAAGCTGGAAGTCGCACGGCTCGGACCCTCGAACTGGACGGAAGGCGCGGAAACCACCAGCGCCACCATCGTCCCGGCGGTCTCCAATTACTCCGTTTATAGTAACTTGAAGGGCTTCATGAAGAGCGGCAAGCAGGCCTTCCGCCTCGGTCTCTCGACCACCGCCGATGCGGAGGACAGCTTCTCGATCAACCGCCAGATCCTGCCTGCTTCCAACAGCAACCTCGAGTTCTGGGTCCGCCGCGGCGGGATGAGCAAGACCAACCGCCTCCACGCCGAGGTCTCCACCGACGAAGGCGCGACCTGGACCTCCCTCTGGAACCTCCCCGGCCTGCAGAAGGCCGAGAAGAAGGTCCTCAAACAGACCGTTTCCCTCGCCTCCTACGCCGACCGTCCGATCCGCATACGCTTCGCCATCCGCAATGTCGCCGGCGGCAAGAACTTGAAGTGGAACGCGAAGTCCTCCGGCGTCTTTATCGACGACATCACGGTGACGAATTCCGCCGCCCTGCTCTCGCGCAACGAAAGCAACGTCAGCCTGGCCGCCAGCCACGTGCGCTTGGACGCCGCCACCGCCGGCCAGCCCCTCGCACACGGCGCGACCATGCGCCTGCGGATGCGATCCATAACCGGCCTCATCTCCGGCGGGTGGGGTCCCGCTCTCACCGTCAGCCCTTCCTCCGCCACTCCCGAACCCTCCCTCCCCGCAGGCTTCGCCGGCTGGGCGGAGACCGGGTTCCCGGGCCTCAACCTCAGCTTCGACGGCGACCAGGACCGCGACGGCGTGGCAGACGGCATCGAGTATGCCTTCTCCCTTGATCCCGCCGTCAGCGACCGCGTGCCGGACCAACTCGCGGTGGCCGTGGAGCGCATCGCCATCTCCCGTGACCTCCCCGTGCAGCGCGAGGGCATCGTCTACGGCGCGCAGTGGAGCGAGAACTTGGGCGATTGGTCCTCCGATGGCGTGGAGATCGTGATCGAGGCCGGCCGCATCACCGCCAGCGCCCCCAAGGGCGAGCGGAACCGCTTCCTGCGCTGGCAGATCGAGCAGGAGTAGCCGCCTGTCCGATCCGTCCGACCACCCTAGGGGGGTCGGACGGACCGGACAAGGAGGGCAGTGGTGAGGGAGAATAGGAAACGTTTCCTTTGCCTTCCCGCCTGTCCGATCCGTCTCATTCCCCTAAGGAGGTCGGACGGATCGGACGAAGCCAAGCGGATCTATTGGAGTATTGGTTTACATTCAGGATGCACCGAATTTGCACGTTGAAGTGTATCTAATATTCGGCGGAATTCACCTCATAGCGAATAATGACATCGACAGGATGCACTACCCGGTGTATTCGCTCCTCGTGAAGCCAAGCAAAGAAGACATTAAAGAGTGGTTAAAGACCACCGGTCGGGACCGCCAATGGCTTGCGGCTCAATGTGGGAACATCAGCAAGCGGACGGTGGACAACTGGCTGTCGAGCCCGAAGGAAGTCCCCCTGGCGACGCGGGCATTGATCGGGCGCTTGATGGAGGACGACCGCTTGGCAGGAATCGAGCAGCGGAAGGGGCGGGATGAGCCGCAGTCCCAGATCTTCAGCGTGGAGGTGGATCTGGCCACCTTCCGGGACTACTCGCGGGCGGCGCTTGAGGCGCATTTCACGGTGGAGGAGTGGGTGATCCATGCCTGCGAACTCGGACTGAGACGGGTCGCCAAGGACAAGGTGATCGCACTACCGGGAACGACCGGGGAGGGGTGAAGGGGGGGCCGGAAAAAGGTGGTCCGCACAGTCCTCTGTGCGGCCGAGTGGTCCTTTGAAGCCGCATCCACCGAATGCCTCGGGTAAAGCGGAACCGAGGGACCGCTCGGCCGCACAGAGGACTGTGCGGACCACCTTCCAAACCGGTCTGGAGAACCGACCGGAAAGTCGGGATGTCGCGAGGGCGTAACGTGGGGAGATGATTTGCCCGGTGATCCGTTCCTTCCTGCTCCTGTTTGCTGCGGTGCTGCCCTTGGCCGCTGAGTCTCCGGCTAAGATGATTGCCGTGGAGACGGTGCAGCCGGTGTGTCCGGTGTTCATCCGCGAGAAGTTCAATCCCGTGCTCGGCTTCAAGATCACCGTGACCGGAAGCGAGGGCGACGCCGTGTTGAGCGGGCTGGAGATCGGCTTCGGCGGGACGACGCGGATGGCGGACATCGCGAAATTCGAAGTGCGGCCGGGAACTGCCAATCCGGCGGCGGCCCCGGGCGAGGTGATCGCGGAAGGGTCCCGGGCGGCGGAGCGGATTTCTCTAAAGGCGAAGCATCGCATGGCTCCGGGGGAGCACTGGTTCTGGATCTCCGCGGTCTTGACGGAAGAGGCTTCGCTCGATCACCGGATCGACGCCGGTCTGTTCTCCGCCACGGCGGGTGACAAGCTGGAGCCGCAAGTGGTCTCGCCGCCGGGGGCGCAGCGAATCGGCTATGCGGTGCGCTTGCCGGGCGACGACCGCTCGAAGAGCTACCGCATCCCGGGGCTGGTGCGCAGCAAGGCGGGGACCCTGGTGGCGGTCTACGATATCCGCTACGACCACAGCGGGGACCTGCCTGCGAACATCGATGTCGGCGTATCGCGCTCGACCGACCGCGGGCAATCCTGGGAGCCGATGCGGGTCGCCATCGACATGGGGGACGATCCGAAGCACGGCCACGACGGGGTGGGCGATCCGGCGATCTTGTGTGATCCGAAGACGGGCCGGCTGTGGCTGGCGGCGCTGTGGAGCCATGGCAACCGCGGCTGGAATGGCTCGGGGCCCGGGATGACGCCGGAGGAGACCGGGCAACTGGTGCTGGCGCACAGCGATGACGACGGCAAGAGCTGGTCGAAGCCGGTGAATCTCACCGCGCAGATGAAGGACCCGGCGTGGCGGCTGTTCTTCAACGGGCCGGGCGCGGGGATCGCGATGAAGGACGGCACGCTGGTGTTTGCCGCGCAGTATCGCGCGGCGGATGGCAAGCCGTGGTCGACGCTGATTTCCTCCAAGGACGGCGGCAGCAGCTGGCAAGTGGGCAGCGGGGTGAAGAGCGACACGACCGAGGCGCAGGTGGCCGAGCTTGCGGACGGCGGCGTGATGATCAATTGCCGGGATAACCGCGGCGGCTCGCGGACGGTGGCGGTCACGCGGGATCTGGGGAAGACATGGGAGCTGCATGCCAGCGATCGCAAGGCACTGCGCGAGCCGGTGTGCATGGCGAGTTTGTTGGAGTGGAAGGGAGCGCTGTGGTTCTCGAATCCGGATACCAGCAAGGGGCGGGAGATGATGACCTTGAAGCGCTCGGATGACCAGGGCCTGAGCTGGCCGGTGGAGAAGCAGTGGCTCTACGATTCGCGGGCGGGGTTCGGGTATTCCTGTCTCGCGCCAGTGGATGAGGAGAAGGTCGGGGTGATCTATGAGGGGAAGGGGACGATGTACTTTTTGAGGTTGGGGGATGAGATCTGAGATCTGCGATTTCAGATTTCAGATTTGAGATTTTGAATATGAAGGGCGGACATTGCCGCGGTGGGAGTAGCGTGATTTGAAGATTGGTGCCCGGGCGGGATTGGTGGAGGCTCTGGGCATCGAAGATCCGGGGGCAATTCACATCACCGGCATGGGCTTGGCGGGTTGCTGCCTGGCTTGGCAGCGGCACTTCCGCGGGCAGGAGTTTGCGTGGGCGGACGATGACCGCGAGGGGGCCTCGTCGCGGATGGCGGCGGGCCTGATCAACCCGGTGACGGGGATGAACTTCAGCGTGAGCTGGCGGCTGGGGGAGTTCCTGCCGGAAGCGGTGGATTTCTACCGGCGCGCCGAGGATTTGTTAGGGAAGCGGCTGTGGTTTCCCCTGCCGGTGTGGCGGCTGGTGGGGGAGAAGGAGTGGGCGAAGGTTTCAGGGAAGCTGGAGGGGGCGGCGGAGTGGGTCGAGAGGGTGGACGAGGATGTCCCCGGGTGGCGGGCGGCGGTGGTCCTGAAGGGCGGCGGCAGGGTGGCGACGCGGGAGTTCTGTGAAGGCACGCGGGACTACTTCGCGGCGGCGCGGAAAGAGGCGCAGGCGGACGGAACGCGGGTGCTCTGCGAGGGCGCGGCGGGCCTGATGGCGGGGCGGCTCGGGCAGCACCGTTGTGCGAAGGGGGAGATTCTAACAGTCCGGGCGGCATGGCCGGAGGACCGGATTCTCATTGGCGGTGGGGGCTGGCTGGTGCCGGTGGGGGAAAGCTGCTTCAAGGCCGGCTCGACCTATGGGTGGGAGGTCTTGGACGGGAAGCCGACGCCGGAAGGCCGGGCCAGGATCGGGGAGATCTTGCGCCTGTTAGGCGGGGAGGAATTCGAGGTCACCGGCCATGAAGCGGGAATCCGGCCGATCGTGCGGAAGAGCCAGCCGGTGATCGGTGCGCTGGCCGATGGCCGCGTGGTTTTCAACGGCCTGGGGTCGAAGGGCTCCCTGTATGCGCCGGGGGTGGCGGAGCGGTTGAATGCCTGGTTGGAAGGAGAGGCGGGGATCGAGGGGGAACTGGATGTGGCAAAGCTGGGGTGAGTCGCTGCGCCCGGCATGGAACAGCTGCCCATAAAAGAAAGAGGCCGCAACCGGAGTTGCAGCCTCTCATGTTCGTGGCTCTGGAGAGCGGCGTTACTTCTTCTGCCGCGCGCTGGCCTTCAGGCGCAGGGCGTTGAGGGCGATGAAGCCGGTGGCGTCGTCCTGATTGTAGGCTGCTTCCTGGCCGCCTTCCATGGTGGCGATGGCTTCGGAGTAAAGGCTGTGCGGGCTCTTGCGGCCGGCGTTCATGACGTTGCCCTTGTAGAGCTTCACGCGGACCTCGCCGGAGACGGTCTGCTGGGTGTGCGTGACGAGCGCCTGGATCGCCTCGCGCTCGGGGGCGAACCAGAAGCCGTTGTAGACAAGCTGGGCATACTTCGGGATCAGGCCGTCCCGGATGAACATGGCCTCGCGGTCCACGGTCAGGGCTTCGAGGTCGCGGTGAGCGGCGAGGAGGATGGTGCCGCCGGGGGTCTCGTAGACGCCGCGGGACTTCATGCCGACGAAGCGGTTCTCCACGATATCGACGCGGCCGACGCCGTTGCGGCCGCCGAGCAGGTTGAGGAGGCGCATGATGCCATACGCGGAGAAGAGGCCGTAGCCGTCCTGCTGGCCGAAGGACATGATGTCGCCGAGTTCGGTGACGAGGGCGTCAAGGTTGTCGTGCTTGATGCCGATGGCGATGCCCTTGTCGAAGAGGATCTCCACGTATTCGGGCTGGTCCGGCGCGTCTTCCGGGGCGACGGAGAGGACATACATCTCGCGGTCTGCGGGAGTGGTGGCGTCATACCACGGGTCTTCCAGCATGCCGGCTTCGAAGGAGATGTGCAGGAGATTGCGGTCCATCGAGTAGGGCTTCTTCATGGAAGCCTTGATCGGGATATTGTGCGCGTCGGCATACGCGATCATCTCGGTGCGGCCGGGGAACTGCGCGCGGAAGGAGGCATCGCGCCAAGGGGCGATGCATTTCACGTTCGGCGCGAGGGTGGCGGCGGAGAGCTCGAAGCGGACCTGGTCGTTGCCCTTGCCGGTGGCGCCGTGGGCGATCGCGTCGGCACCTTCCTTGAGGGCGACTTCGAGCATGCCCTTGGCGATGCAGGGGCGGGCGATCGAGGTGCCGAGGAGGTAGCGGCCTTCGTAGATCGCGCCGGCCTGGATCATCGGGAAGATGAAGTTCGCGGCGAAGTCCTCCTTGAGGTCGCCGATGTAGCACTTCGAGGCACCGGTGCTGAGGGCCTTGGCCTCAAGGCCGTCCAATTCGTCGCCCTGACCGACATCCGCGCAGTAGGCGATGATTTCAGCATTGTACTTCTCCTTGAGCCAGAGAAGCAGCACGGAGGTATCCAAGCCTCCGGAATAGGCGACGACGATTTTCATGGCGGGCGGGAGGACAGCACGGAGGGCCCGGACGGGCAATGCCGAATGACGAATTTCCGAATTCCGAATGAAGGCAGCTGATCGAGGGGAGGGGGCTCATTTCCAATCCCTCTTGCCACCCCCGACCGGCTCCCTTCTAGTCGCGCCGTGTTCGCCACCTACGTGCATGATTTGAGCCCGGTGCTGGTCCGCTTCACCGATGCGATCCAGCTGCGTTGGTACGGGCTGGCCTATCTGGCGGCCTTTCTGACCGGGGCCTGGCTGCTGAATATCCTGGCGAAGCGCAAGCTGTGGGTGTTGCCGCCGGGCTCGGCGGGGGATTTCATTTTCGCGGCGGGGATCTTCGGGGTCTTCTTGGGCGGGCGGCTGGGCTACATGCTCTTCTATTACGGGCCGAGCCACGGCTGGGACTGGATCTATCGCGACCCGCTGATTGTTCTCAAGGTCTGGGAGGGCGGCATGGCCAGCCATGGCGGGATCCTGGGGCTGGTGATTTTCACCTGGGTCTACGCGAAAAGAAAGAAGGTCTCGTGGCGCGGGCTGGGGGACGGGCTGTGCGTGGTTTCGCCGCTGGGCCTGTTCTACGGGCGGATGGCGAATTTCATTAACGGCGAGCTCTACGGCCGGCCGGCGGAAGGGGTGGCGTGGGCGATGAAATTCCCGCTGGCGCTGACGGACGCGAAGCATCCGGAGTCCGCGAACTTCGCGGCGGCGATGGAAGCTGCCGCGGCGGTCTCCCCGCGTTTCGATGCGGTCTACCAGCAGTGGCTGGGCGGTGGTCCCCAGCGGATGCCGGATGGGTACTTGTTCGAGCAGATGCTGGCGGCGCAGCGGCATGAGCCGGCGGTGTCCCAGGCGATCGAGCCCTTCCTGCTGCCGCGGCATCCCTCGCAGCTTTATGAGGGCTTCCTCGAAGGGATCGCGCTGTTCGCGATCCTGTGGTTCGTGCGGGTGCGCTATCCGAATGCGCCGGTCGGGGTGCTTACCGGGCTATTCTTCATTTTCTACGCGGTGTTCCGGATCTTCGCGGAGCAATTCCGCGAGCCGGATTCCGAGATGATCGGCATGATGACGCGGGGGCAATTCCTCTCGCTGTTCATGGTCGTGGCCGGGCTGGTGTTTGTGTTCTCCTCGAAGTTCATCAAGGGGAAGACGGTGGGGGAGGGGTGATGGGCCCGGGTGGTTGGGTGGCTTGGGAGCGTATCTCGCGGTCGTGCCGTTCCGGTTCTCTCAATCCGTCTCAACAGACGGCAGTTGGGACCATTCTGCGGGCCGGGTGGCTTGTATGTTGCACCGCCGTCCAAAATAACGGCCAGCCGCGGGTGCTTTCCGAGAATGGGCCCGTAGGAAGCTCGTCGGAGGAAAGCACCCGCGGCGGGTTGCCTGATGGCGGCACGCATGGTGGGTTATTACCCACACCGGGACGCGTGCGGGGTGGCAGCCCCGCACGCGGCGGAACCGGAGAGACCGCCGCCTGTGGCAAGGGACCTCGATCCCGTCGCGGAGCATGGGTCCCCGGTTCCGTTCCCGGTCAAACCTCGAACCGCTGATTGAGTCACCATGAACTCGCATTGCAAGAAAGAGATGACCGACCCCTCCGTCACCTTCGTCGGCCTGGATGTTTCCAAGGCCCGCCTCGATTCCTTCGTCCCCGGCGGCAAGCCGCGGGCCGACGACAACACCCCCAAGGGCCACGCCGCTTTCATCAAACGCCTCCAGGGCCTGCAGAACCCGCGCGTGATCTGCGAGGCCAGCGGCGGCTACGAGCGCCCCGCCGTGGCCGCGCTGCTGGCAGCCGGCACCGGCATCTGCGTCGTGCCACCCGGCAGGGTCCGCCACTTCGCCCTCGCCGAAGGCCTGCTCGCCAAGACCGACAGCATCGACGCGCAACTCCTCGCCCGCTACGGCGACAAGATCCGCCCGCCCCTCGAACTGCCGGCCGATCCCGCCGCCGTGCGCCTGCGCGAGATGCTCGACTACCGCCGCCTCATCAGCGACCGGCGCGTCGCCACCTCCTCGCAACTCGATGTCGCGCAGGGCTACCTGCGCGAGGGCCTCCAGGCCCAGCTCGCCGCGTTGAAGGCCGCGCTGCGCCAGGTCAACAAGGACATCGCCGCGCACCTCAAGGCCGAGCCCGCCCTGGGTGCCAAGGCCAAGCGCCTGCGCCAGCTGTGCGGGGTCGGCCCGGTGCTGGCCGCCACCCTGCTGGCCTACTTGCCCGAGCTCGGCCTGCTCGGCGACAAGACCCTCGCCTCGCTGGTGGGCGTCGCACCGCATCCCTGCGACAGCGGCAAACACCGCGGCAAGCGCCGGATCCGCGGCGGGCGCGCCGTCGTGCGCGACGTGCTCTACATGGCGGCGGTCACCGCATCCACCCACAATACCATCCTCTCGGCGCTCTACCAACGCCTGACCGCCAGGGGGAAATTGCCCAAGGTCGCCATGGTGGCGGTCATGCGCAAAATGCTCTCGGTTCTCAACCGGATGATCGCCGATCCACAATTTTCACTTGCCTGATGACACCGCTGCTCCGCGCTCCCAGGTGGGTGATCCGTGGATCCCCCCAAAAAAGATACCGCCCGCCTGCTCAACCTCAAGGCGGGCGGTATGACCTCCTGGACAACTCTAACAGCTACTCCTCCTCGACCCGGATAAACAAGCGCCCCGCCGCACTCGGGAAGCTCACCGTTTTCACCGTCTCATCCGCCCCCACTGCCCCCGGGATCCCGCTCTCAAGCACCGTCTCCCAATCGACCAAATCCGTCGAAGAAGTGATCCGGTAACTCTTCACCGGTGAAGACGCCCAGGTCAGTGACGCCTGGCCCCCGAGCTTGTTGATCGTGCTCGAAAGAATCACCAGCGGCGGTGCCGGCGGCCCTTCGCTGAAGGACCAGGACGTCACGTCGTGCGATTCGGAGGCTCCTCCCGTCCGCGCGGTGAAACCGGCGTAACTCGTGCCCGAACCATCCATCGCCTCAATCACCCCGAGATCGATATTCAAGCTATCGACCACCAGCACCCCGTCGAAATAAACGTCCAGGTTTCCGGGAAGATAGGCCACCCGCACCTCGTGCGCGGCACCGGTCGTGGTGTTGTCGCTCAGGTCGCCGGGCAAGGTTCCCGGGAAGCTGATCCCGGAGATCATCGCAAGGTCGACGGTGGCTTCGACCGCGGAACCGCTGAGAACCCTCAACACCGCATTGCTCGGCTCGCCGGCATTCTGGTAGGAATCGAGAGACACGTTGAGCGCCGCCTCGGCCAGCCCCCATTCGTGCAAGGTGGCGGGCATCGCCGCGGAGCCGATCGGATGATTCTGGACCACGAAGGCCATCCCGTCCGCACCGCCGGTGGTGGTGGCTTTGAACTGCACCGCGAAGCGGGTATCGAAGCCTTCGTCCACCTTCTGCCGCAGGCGGAACCACGCGCCCCCCGCCATGCCGGATTGGTTCGGCGTGACACGCAGCCGCTTGCCCGGACCCGGCACCGTCAGCGTCGCATCCGCCGTTACTGCTGCATTCCCGATCAATGCGATCTCCTCCCCCGCATCGTCGAAGTCGTCGTAATCGATGGTCGTGACCGCCGGAGTGACCACCGCAGCGGACAGCGCCGCCGTGATGGTGTTCCCGAATGCATTCGTGGCCACGAAGGTGTAGGTCGTGTTAGCCGCCGGAGTGACCGTGGTCCCGCCGTTCGTGCTGCCCAGCGCCACCGGCCCCGAGCCGCTATCCAGCGTCACCGCCGTCGCACCCTCGGTCGTCCAGCGCAGGGAGAGCGGCTCGCCCGCCACCACCTTGGTATCGCCCTCGATCTTTAGGATCGGATACAGCGAGTTGCCGGGCAGGGGGATATCCAGCGTGGAGGTCCCGCGCGTCGTCGGCGTCACATAGTCGAAGGTGGTGATGTTCTCGATCAGCGTCCACGTTGTGCCGTCGGCGCTGCCCTCGATGATCCAGCGCAGCGGATCGCGCTCCGCGGCATCGCCTGCGGTGGTGAAGCCGTACGTGTCGAAGGTCACCGCGGCTGGGAATTCCAGTTGCAGCGCGCCCTTGTTGTGGTCGAGCCACTTGGTGTCGTTCAGCCCGTCGCCGGCATACACCGGCTCCTGCTCAGCGGGATTGTCACCGCCGGGATTCGTGTAGGTGGCGCCCTCCAGCTTCTCGCCTGCGTTCAAAAGGTAGAACTCCGCGAGCTGGATGCTGTTCGCCGTCAGGTCGTTCCTCAGCTTGCGCGGCGTGAAGCGCACGAACTTGTAGGTTGAAGGCCCGCCCGCTACCGAGCGGACGGTCAGGGAGGCCGAGACGGGCCCGTTGGCGCTGTCACCGGCCAAGGTGTAAACGGTGTCCTTGCCGGGGGGCACCATCACGAAGGCCAGATCGGCCTCCGCCACCGCGCCGATGCCCGGCGTGATCACCGGACTGGTCACCCGCTGGGTCGACCAGCTGAGCGTGATCTCCGACCCGTCGTAGACGATGAGATCGCTGGCAGTGAGATTGATGATCGCCTTCGGTTCCACCGGCGCGATGTCCGAGAAGCGGATCTCGGACAACCCGGTCACGATCCCGCCCCAGTCGCTCACGACCACCAGCCGAAGGTGCGTCACGGCGTTCAGCGTGGTGCCCAGATCCAGCGGATGCGGCAGCTCCGCGGCTCCTCCTGTCGCCTTCGTGAAGTTAAAGTTCCCCAAGCTCTGGTAGTCCGCTCCGCCATTGGTGGAATACTGGACCTCCGCCACCTGCAGCCCGCGGTCGATGTTCGATCCGCTCTGGTTATGGTTCCAGTAATACATCGTCCGGAGATTGGACGCGTGCGTGAAAGCGTAGGTCAGCGTCATCCCCGCGCCATCCGCGATCAGCGAGTGCCACATCGTGACCGCGGAGCCGTTGTTGTCATGGGTCGCGATGCCGAGATCGGCCTCGGTCGCCAGCGAGCCGGTGATGCCGCTGCCGTCGATCGTTTTGGTCAGCGAGAGGCCGTTCCAGTTGGACGATGCCTCGGCGCTGGCGACGGGGACGATGGCCGCATCGAGCGGCACGCAGGCGACCGCACTTGCCAAGCAGGTCGCCATCAGGATTGGGGTTCGGGCGGGGTTCATTCGGGTTCTTGCGTTGGGTCGGGAGGGAGAGGCCGGGGAGTCACCATTGCGGCAACACTTGCTTGGACAACCCGACTTTATTTGTTTGAACATTCCATTGAATGCAGTCAATTGGAAATCGTGCCCCGTCTCTCGCTCTCACGCTCCGCAGCCTCAGGCCGAGCCTCGAATCCACCACCCAATCACCCAATCACCCCCTATTCCTCTCAATACTGATCGAGTAGGTGAACCGATCCCCGCGGTAGTAGTTCAGGTTGAACTCCAGCTGCCGGCTTCCGGAATCTTCCGCCACCCGCCGCCGCTCCAGGATCGGCAGGCCCACCTCGCAATCGAGCCGCGCCGCCAAGGCCGCATCGGCGGCTCCCGCCCGGATCTCCTCGCGCGAAATTTGGGCCACCAGCGAACTCTTGCGGTGGATCAGATCGTAGAGCGGGGTTGAGAAATCGTCGTCCACCGCCAGCGCCGTCCGCGGGTGGAACCAGGAGATGGAATAGACCGCGGGAATGTCGTCGTATCCTCGCACCCGCGCCATCCGCAGCAGCCGCTCGCCCTTCTTGCGGCGCTCGATCCCCAGGCTCAGGAAGACCTCGTCGTCCGCAGCTACCATCCCCACCTCCAGCGCGAAGGTCTGCACCCGGATGCCCTTCTGCAGCATCTCGCCGGTGAAGCTCGCCCAGTCCGCCAGCTTGGTCGAAACCGCGTGCTTGAGCACCCGCGTCCCCACCCCCGCCTTGCGTTCCAGCAGCCCTTCCTGCACCAGTCGCGAGATCGCCGCCCGCACTGTGTTGCGGCTGATCCCCAGCTCCGCCGCCATCTGCGCCTCGGGCGGCAGGAGTTTCCCCTGCTGGTGGACCGGGTCTGCAATCAGCTCCCGAACCAGCACTTCCACCTGACTGTGGAGCGGGGCCGGATCCTTGCTATCAATCGAGAACTGCATC